>JBNJFI010000086.1:1921-7417 GCA_051746725.1 Fusobacteriota bacterium | reverse complement strand
ATACGAATAACTGATATTGCATTTGAGGAAATCACTTCAAAAATTAAAGTTGGAATGAAGGAAAATGAAGTTGCAGCACAATTGGAATATATAATGAAAAAAAATGGTGCAACAGATAAATCTTTTGAAACAATTGTAGCTTCTGGGCATCGATCAGCAATGCCACATGGTGTAGCTACAGATAAAATAATAGGAAAAAATGAATTTGTAAAGATGGATTACGGATGTTATTATAATGGATATGTTTCTGATATGACGCGAACAGTTTTTATAGGAGAACCAACTGAAAAACATAAAGAGATATATAATACAGTTTTAGAAGCTCAAAAACTTGCTATTAGTAAAGTTAAGGCTGGAATGAAAGCCAAAGAGTTGGATAAAATAGCTAGAGATTATATAACTTCAAAGGGGTATGAAGATAACTTTGGGCATGGATTAGGTCATGGGATTGGTTTAGAGATCCATGAATCTCCAGGGATTTCACAAAAGGGAGAAGTTGAGTTAAAGGAAAACATGGTAATAACAATAGAACCTGGGATATATATAGAAGGATTTGGTGGGGTAAGGATAGAAGATGATGTTGTTGTCAAAAAAGATGGATGTGAAGTTTTAAATAAAAGTCCTAAGGATGAATTAATTATTATAGATGTTGACTAAAAAGATAATTAAAGTTTTGTTAATATATGCCGATAATTAAATTGAATATGCCAGGAGGAAATTTTGAAAAGAGATATTTATAAAGGGAAAGTACTAAACTTAATTTTAGATAAAGAGATTGAAATAAATGGTATAAAATTTAATCCTGAAATTATAGAAGTAAATAATGGTGTATCTATTTTAGTTGTTGAAGATGACATGATTTATATAGCTAAACAACATAGATATGGAACTGGTGGAATAACTTATGAATTACCAGGAGGCGCCATAGATAAGGGAGAGACTCCTGAATTAGCGGCAAAGAGGGAATTGGAAGAGGAAATGGGACTTAAGGCAGAGAGCCTTAAATTTTTATTTAAAACATATCCTAGTCCTGCGTGGGATAATCATTATGTTTCGGTATTTTTAGCAAAAAATATCAAAAAAGTAGAGCAAAAATTAGATTTAGAGGAATCTATCGAAATAATAAAGGTTAATATAGATGAATTTATCAAAAAAGTTTTAGATGGAAAAATTAAAGTGGATAGCAGTACATTAGCTGCAATATATTATTTGAAAGATATAAAAAGGGGTGATTAATATGAGGTTACTCAAAAAAGGGGTTATAATTTTTTTGATTTTTATTAGCTTTTTTGGATGTTTAAAAGAGGATAAAGAAAAAAAAGAAACTAATTCTCCAACTCCTCCAAAATTAAAAACAAT
Source organism: Fusobacteriota bacterium (assembly GCA_051746725.1). Taxonomy (GTDB): domain Bacteria; phylum Fusobacteriota; class Fusobacteriia; order Fusobacteriales; family JBNJFI01; genus JBNJFI01. The sequence goes on along the minus strand of JBNJFI010000086.1, from coordinate 6,058 downwards.
ATTAGTTAATGATAGTTCTGATTTAGAAGTTTTAGAAAATGATCAATTAAAAGTTTATATAGAAGGAGAGAGTTCTGATGGAGGTGCTGTATATATAACCTTATCTGAAGATTGGAAAGAAGACGAAACTAAAGATGGATTATATATTTATCAGGGAGAAACAAATGCTGAAATTGATATAATTTTAGAAATAAATTTAGATGATGGGGAAAGTCAATCGGTTGTAAAAAGAGAGATAAAGGTGAAAGAAGATATTTCAGAAGAAGAAATAGTAAATGACCTTACTTTTTTGATATATATGGCCGCTGATAATGATTTAGGAATGAATCCTGAAAATGGTAAAGTTTATCATAATTATTCCAAAATGGATTTAGAAGAAATTGAGCAAGCAAATATTGGAGATAATTTAAATGTAGTTATTTATGGAGACTTTTTTGAAGATAAAGAGCCAGGTATATATGTTAAGGAAGGAAATAATCTAGTATATAAAAAATCACTAGGAAATTTTAATACAGGTGATCCTGAAAACTTAAAGGATGCTATAAACTATGTAAAACAAAATTATCCAAGTTCTACTTATGTTCTAGATATTTGGAATCACGGAACTGGATGGTATGACGATGATAATAAATCTCGACCTCAAAAAGCTATAGCATATGATGAAAACTCAGAAAACGATTCTTTAAATCTCTGGGAAATAGAGTATGCAATAGAAAATAGTAATATTCCATATCTAGATGTTATATATATGGATGCATGCTTAATGGCAGGGGTTGAAGTAGCTTATCAATTAAAAGATGTGGGAAATTATTTGGTTTCATCTCCAGAGCTAACTCCTGGTCAAGGAGGAGATTATATTGAAATACTTGAAAATGTAAGTAATAAAATAGGAAATATTTCTGATAAAGGAGTTGCTATTGAGATAGCAAGATCTCATGTTAATAGTTATAGAGAAGGTGGAAGGCAATATATATGGGGAAATGAAAGCTATGCTTACTATGGTTTGATGGATATTATTTATTCTGTAATTGATTTAAGTAAAAGTGATGAAATGTTAATAGCTTTTGATGAAGTTGTAACTAGACTAGATAATATCTCTGACATAAATGAAGATAATATTCTTCAATATAACTATGGAAACGAAAATTATTATGATATTTTAGCTATTTTAAAAGAGTTTAAAACAGATGGAGTTTTTCAAACCGATGAATTGACGATGAAAATAAATAGTTTTATAGAATTTATAGAAACAGAATATGTGATATATAAAGAATATCAGAATTTTGATTCTGATGAAGATGGAGTGATAGAGGAAGGATATGAAAATTTATCACAAAGTTCTGGATTATCAATTTTTTATTCTTCAAGTTATTCATGGTTAACTAATCAATACAAAGGTGCCTCAAGTTTTGGAGTAGAAAGCCAGTGGTCAAATTTATTACCAAAATATTAAAACTAAATATAAAATCTGGGTGAATTTATCTGAAATAGATAATTCTAACCATAGGCAGATTAAAATTAATACAAAAGGTATTTCATGCAGTTATTGCGTGGAATACCTTTTTTGCTATATCAAAATCAAATATAAAAATTAATAATTAAATTGATTTTTATAAAATGATAAGCTATAATAAACTGAATGTTTAAATAAGACTGTTAATTTTTAAAACTTAAAAAGATCAATCGAGTTATCAATAAAGTTATAAATAGCCATATATTAATCGAGATAGGAGGAAGACTTATGGAAAAATTAGTTAAAGATGCAACGAATTCAACTCCCAAAATCTTTTTTGACCCAGAAAATAATAAACTACAAATTGAAGGTGAATCATATCCAGAAAATTCTTTTGAATTTTATGATCCAATATTTGAATGGTTAGAAGATTATATAGAAGAAGTTGATAATGAAGAAATTAATGTTGATTTTAGTATAGAGTATTTAAATACAAGCAGTACAAAATCAATAATGTTTATTTTAGATATTCTAGAAGAAGCCTATATTCAAGGGAAAAAAATTAATATCAACTGGTATTATGAATCAGATAATGAACTTTCATATGAGATGGCAGAGGACTTTATGGATTATCTTGAATTACCATTTAATTTAATAAGTAAATAATAATGAAAGGGTAGATTATACTTCTAGGGGGAAAAATGTTAAGATTTTTAAAAAAAGATAATAAAAAATTAAATAAAAAGCTGACAAAGCAAGCCAATATTATGGGATTAATTTTATCTATAATAATGTATTTAATAATTATAACCGGTTATTTTATTGAATATTTAAGAGGGGGCAGACCTGTAACAGTTTCTGCTATTTTATTAATTTCTGGTTTTATAATATATGGGTATACAATAATTAGATTAAAAAAAAATATTAATGATTATTGGGTACGATATATTATAACTTATGCAATTTATTTTCCATATTTATATACTCTTCATACCACAGAAGCAGTAACAGCTTATGCTTTTGTTTTTCCAGCAGTAACTCTTACTTTTATGTTTTTTGATAAAAGATTTGCAGAAATATATTTATTGACTATGATTCCTGCTAATATCTATTTTATAATTAGAATGAGTATATTGGGATTATATGATAAAAATGCCAATATAACAATTACAGTGGCAACTTTAATAGGATACTTAGGAAGTTTTGCAATAATAAATAATTTAAATAATAAAATTATTTTTGAAAATAATGAAATGCTAAAAGCTGAAAAAAAAATGAAAAAAGAATTAGAAATAATAAACAAAAAAATAATTGATAGTATAAATTATGCTCAAAATATTCAGCAAAATATACTTCCAAACAGATCAAAATTAGAAAGAATATTAAATGATTTTTTTATAATTTGGAAGCCTGCTCATATTGTAGGGGGAGATTTTTATTGGGTAAAAGAAACAGAAAATGGATATTATATAGGAATTATTGATTGTACTGGACATGGAGTTCCTGGAGCTTTAATGACAATGACTACAAATTCTATTTTAAATAGAATTATTGAAGTAAGTGATAAAATATTGCCTGCAGATATTTTGAGGGAATTAAATCTAATTTTCAAAGAAACAATAAATTCAAATAATTCAGATTATAGAAGAGATGATGGACTTGAAATAGGCCTATGTTATGTTCAGAACGATAAAATAACATATTCAGGAGCTGGCATCCCATTATATTATAACGATGAGGTAAAAATTATAAGATTAAAAGCCGATAGACATGGAATTGGATATCGTCATTCTAAGAAAAACTATAAATATACTAATCATGAAATATATCCAAATGAAAATCAAGTTTTTTATATGACTTCCGATGGATATTTAGACCAAAATGGTGGGCCAAAGCAAAAAAGGTTTGGTAGAAAAAGTTTTATAAATATGTTAGAAGAGAATTGTTGTAAAGACTTAAAAAAACAAAAAGAGATTTTTAAAAATAATCTAGAAGAATATATGAAAGGTATAGATCAACGAGATGATATAACTGTTGTTGGATTTTCAGTGAAATAGACTCATAATTATAGAGGAGAGGATAATATGTTTGAAAATATACTGCTTAATTTAAAAAATGAATTAAATAGACAGGGAATCATATTAAGTTTTACTGGTCCTTTTTCTCAAGGAATAATAGAAGAAATAGGAAATGCTTTAAAATCATATTTAAAAGAGAACAGAAATAATAAAGGAGATATTTTTCGACTTTTTTCAATATTTATTGAACAAACACAAAATATAAATAATTATACAATGAATTTAGATGAAAAGAATCAAAATGAAGTTTCCTCATCTGGGGTTATGATGATAGGTGAAAAAAATGGAAAATATTTTATATCTTCAGGAAATTTAATTAAAAATGAGGATAAAAAAAATTTAGAAATTAAATTGGACAACATATCAAACTTAGAAAAAAAGAAACTGAAAAAAATATATAGAAAAAAATTAAGAGAAGAAATGAAAAGTAAAAGTGGAGGAGCAGACTTAGGTTTATTAGATATGGCTAGAAAATCAAGTGAAAAGTTAGAATATAGCTTTGATAGGCGAGGAAAACGATTTAGTTTTTTTACTTTAACAGTTTATATTTAAATGGAATAGTCTATTTTTATTTAAGAATTAATTAAAAACTAATTAAAAACTAAT
>JBNJFI010000086.1:0-1821 GCA_051746725.1 Fusobacteriota bacterium | reverse complement strand
TAATTAAAAACTAATTAAAAACTAATACACAAAATAAAGGGAATTATAAATTTTTCAACACCTAGAATTAATGGTAAAAGGGGGATAAGGTGAATAAAAAAACCATGGATCTATTTAGATTTGAGAAAAGAGAATTAGATAAAGCTAATAAAATAATTAATGATAAAAATAACAAAAACAATCCGTTATTAAAGGATTTCAAATCATTAGCATTTAAGTATAAAAAATTGATGAGACAGAGTGAAAAAATATTAAAAATAAGTGATGATAATCAAAAGATTTTAAGAGAAACTCAGAATAATTTAGAGATTCTTTTAAATAATTCTGATCAAGGATTTTTGACGTTTGGAGATAACTTTATAATAGATAATGAATACAGTTTAGAATGCGAAAAGATTTTCGAAAAGGAAATAAAAGGAGATAATATTTTAGATTTAATTTTTAATGACAAAGAATTATATTCTGATATTTTTTTTGAAATATTCACTAAGAGTTCTGAAAATATAGAACCTTATGTAGAACTTTTGCCAAAATATATAAAATTAAAAAATAAACATATAAAAATTAAATATAAATTAATTGGAAGATCGAAAAAAATAATGTGTATTCTTACAGATATAACAGATAAAGTAGAGTTAGAGAAAAAACTCCAAAGTGAGAAAAATAATCTTAGAATGGTAATTAATGCTGTTACAAATCAAAATACAGTAAGAAAATATATCGAAGATTACAAAAAATATTTTAATGATAAAATATTTAAAAATTTATCTGAAAAAGATATAGACACTTTTTTGAAAGAACTATACCGAGAGGTCCATACTTACAAAGGTATTTTTTGTCAATGGTATATGGATGATATTTCAGAAAAATTAAATCAAGTTGAAAATAAATTAGATGAATTTCAAAACGAAGAGAAGCTAGAACTAGAAGATCTTTTTGAATTCATTGGAAATATTGACTTTGAATCTTTTTTGAAAAAAGATATCAAAACTATCGAAAATACATTGGGAGATGGATTTTTAGAAAACAATGAAATACTATTAATAAATAAAAAAAATATAATTCAGTTAGAAAAGAAAGCAAAAAAGTATTTGTCAGCTAAAGAGTTTGAAAGTATCAAATTGGACTTAAAAAAATTGCGATCTAAACCGTTTAAAAATATTTTTAAGGTCCATAGAGAATATCTCAAAGATTTATCTAAGAGAGAAGGAAAAAAAATTAAGTCTTTTATAATAGAAGGAGACGATGAATTATTTTTAGATGAATCTAGTTATTATGACTTTAATAAATCTTTAATTCATATATTCCGAAATATAATATCTCATGGAATTGAATTTCCAGAAGAAAGAAAAAAATTAGGAAAAACAAAAGAGGGGAATATTTATTGTGAAGCAAGACAAAGTGGGGAAGATCTAGAAATAATAATTAGAGATGATGGTTCTGGGATTAATACATCTAAACTAAAAGAGAGGGCTTTGAGAAATAAAATATATAAAAAACAATATCTAGACTCTCTTTCTAAAAATGAACTTTTAAAATTAATTTTTGAGGATAATATATCTACTGAAGATAAAGCAGGAAAATTAAGTGGAAGAGGAGTTGGAATGTCAGCAGTAAGGGAAGAAGTTCTAAAATTAGGGGGAAAAATAAAAGTTAAAAGTAGACCAAATAAAGGTACTGAATTTAAAATATTATTGCCTTTAATTGAAGATTAAAATAGGTAGTTGCAAAACTAGAAAGATAAAATATCAAGTTTTCCACAGATTTATTAATGGAATTATCTTAGGGTAACGTGGGCGAAGGCCCTTCGCCCTTACGATT
>JBNJFI010000085.1:0-7598 GCA_051746725.1 Fusobacteriota bacterium | reverse complement strand
ATATAAAAGATATTAGAAATGGAGGAACCATGAAAAAGTTTTCCAGAAGAATTGATGAACTTGATGATCTATTAGAAGAATTAGGAAATAAATATGACATGAAACCAGAAGAGATAAATTATAAAATTGGTGGTATGGATGGAGATAAAGTAATTTTTAATATATTAAATTTAAAAGAAAATATTAATCAAAAAGAGGAGTCTATAAATAAAAATCGAAAATTTCCTATAAAGATTTTAAACGATGAAGAAAATATGGAGTTAGAGATTTCAAAAAAGGGGATTTTTTTAACAGTTGATAATACCTCAAAATCCATGAATGATGTTATTGATTTTGTAATTGAAGAGGGAATAAAATCTCCTGCCATGGAAAAACTAACTTTTGCATATGAGAATAGACAAAAAAGGGTTAGAATTGCTGATTTTTTTAAAGATGTATATACTATTCCTGAAATAACCATAGAAATATCAAAGGATGAATATTCCGCATCTATTTTTCTTAGCCGAAGAGGATTGGTACAATTACTTACAGAAAAAAATATTAAAGAAAAACTCGAAAAAAAGGGAATAAAATATGGTATAAAAGAAGATGTAATTAAAAATATTTTAGAAGAAAATAGAAAAGCAGAACTTATAACTATTGCCCAAGGAAAAGAATTAATAAATGGAGAAGATGCATATATTGATTACAAAGTAGATATTAAACCTAAGGAAAATAGGGCTCCTAAAGTTTTGAAAGACGGTAGTGTTGATTTTAAAGAGTTAAATATAATAGAAAAGGTCAAAAAAGGACAGACGCTGGCAGTAAAAATGCCACCTAAAAAAGGAAAAACCGGGATAAAAGTTACAGGAGAAGAAATTAAACCTAAGGAAGGAAAAGATGTAAAATTAGAAGGTGGCGAAAATACTAAATTATCAGAAGATGGAAATACTTTAATTTCTGAAGTAGATGGGATGGCAAGTTTTGATAATCAAAAGCTAGAGATTTCTGATATATTTGTTATTGATGAAATTGGAGTGGAATCTGGAAATATAAATTTTGGAGGAAATGTATTAGTAAAAGAAAATGTAAAACCTGGATATAAGATATATGCAAGCAAAAATATAAAGGTTTTAGGAAATGTCGAAAATGCATTTCTTACAGCTGGAGGTAATATTCAGATAAATGAAAGCTTTTTTGGAAAAAATAAAGGAAAACTTGAAGCCGTAAATGATATAATAGTAAGTTTTGTAGAGAGTGCAACTTTAGAAGCTAAAAATAATCTTGTTATTAATAAAGGAATAATGAACTGTGAAGTTTTGGTTACAGGGCAGGTAATAGCTTTAAGTTATAAAGGAAAAATAATAGGAGGACATATTAGTGCAGGTGGAGGAATTGATACAAGAGAATTGGGAAATCCCAATGGAACTCCAACTTATGTAGAAGTAGGAATTAATCCAAGCATTGTAAAAGAAGAGAAGAAATTAGCACAGCAGTATATGGATATGAGTAAAAAGCTAACTCAAATTGAAAAAAACTTAGAATTTTTGGAAAAACTTAAAAAAGAGAATGAACTTTATAAAATTTCCAATGAGAAAAAAGAAAAACTTGAAAAATTATATCAGGCTAAATTTTCCATGACTCTATATTTAAAAGAGGTGTCTGAAAAGATTGAAAACATTAAAAAATCAAAAAAGAAAGCTGAACATGCATATGTAAAAGTAAAAGAAGTATGCTATTCAGGGGTTATTATTAAAATTCAAGATGCAATATATAAAGTTAAAGATGATTTAGAACATGTTAAGTTTTATGAAGAAAATGGTGTAGTAAAGTATACGTCATATTCCTAATATTATTAAATTAATGGAGGAGATTTAAAATAGGGAGGAAAAATGAAAATATTAGTTGTTGAAGATAGTAAGATGATGCAAAGATTAATAGAAAGAATCGTAAAGACGATAAATGGAGAAAGCGATATAGCTAAAGATGGTCGACAAGGATTGAAAATGTTTGAAGATGCATTAAAGTCAGACAAAAGCTATGATCTTGTTTTATTAGATATTATGTTGCCTAAATTAGATGGCATACAAGTTCTAGAGGTTATGCGGGAAATTGAAAAGGAATACGGAAAAAGGACTAAAATTTTGATGCAGTCATCTTTAAACGATCTTGTAACAATAGAACAGACTCAAAAAGCAGATGGTTTTTTAGTGAAGCCATATTCTAAAGAGGTTTTGCTGGATAAGTTAAAACAGATAGAAGCTATATAGAACTTTTTTAGGGTAATGCAATGTGATTATCTCAATTTTATTTGTACTAATGAGCAATTTTTGACAAAATCATAAAAAAAACTAAAAAAGTTGTTGACAAAAGACTTTTTTTTGTTATAATGTATTTATGAGTGAGCAATCACTCACAGACGTATTACAACATTATAACTAAAACTTATGAGAAAATAAAAATAATAGGTAGTTGCAAAACTAAAGAATAAAATTTTAGGTTATTCACAGAATTATAACAATTTAAAGCCCCCCTTCCTAGCCTTCCCCCTGGCAGGGGACGGGATAAGCAAGAAAGTAGCAAGGGTTTAAATAATTCAATTGTTTTCTAAAAATCAATTTTGAAAGGAAATAAAGATAGTCTCCCCTGCCAGGGGGAGATTTAGAGGGGGGCAGATCTTAAAAGTAAGTGTAATAAAAGCAATGAAATATAATGGTTAGAGTTTTGCAACTAGCTAAAATAAAAAAAGGAGGTATTATGGCAAAAAATACTAGAGAAAAGATAATAAATGCAGCAATAGGAATATTAGAAGAAAATAATTATCAGAATATGAAAACAGCTGAAATAGCAAAAAAGGCAGGAGTTGCAGAGGGAACATTATACAGATATTTCAAAAATAAAGAGTCTATTTTCACTGATCTGTTAAAAGAGTATGTAGTTAGTGTTACAAATCAGGTTTTTTATGGTGTTAGCCCAGAAAAGTCTTTAATAAAAAATCTAAAAATATTGGCAGATAATTTTTATACTAAAGTTTTAGGGGACAAAAAAATTTATAAGATTACATATAAAGCTTTTTCCGAAATAGAAATCCCAGAAATCAAAGAAATATTGAGAAAAACTTTAGACTCTAAATTGAATAAATTAGAAAATATTTTTAAATGGGAAATAGACAAAAAAGATTATGAGATAGAAAAACATGAATTAGAACTATTGGCACTTTCTGTGTGGGGGATAGCAGAAGTTTTAATTAAAAAGCATATTTTAGATTCAAAAAAGAAAAATACCAAAAAAGACATTGAAAAGTTATTACTTGTATATGCTGAACTTTTAGATTCAAAAGTTATAAAATAGGAGGAGATCATGAAAAAAGTTTTGAAATACCCTTGGATAATAATAGGTATAATTTTAGTAATTACTACCTTTTTTGCAATCCAATTACCAAGTTTAAGAATAAATAATGAAGTAGAAATATTTTTGCCAGATGATCATCCATCGATAGTTAAAAAAGAGGATATGGAAGAAGAATATGGTGGATCAGAAATGGTTGCAATGGCTATGGAGGTCAAAAAAGAGGATATTTTAACAAAAGAAAACATAAAAATTATATTAGACATAACAAAAAAGATTGAAGATCTAAAAAATATCGACGAAGTAACTTCACTTACTAATTCCGATTATATCAAGGGAACAGTGGATGGGATGGAAGTTGGAGATTTAGTCAAAGAGATGCCTCAAAATGAAGAAGATGTATTAAAAGTAAAAGAAAAATTGATTTCTTGGAGAGAGATGTATGAAGGAAATCTGTTTTCAGAAAATTTTAAAGCAACTCAAATCATGGCAAAATTAAAACAAGATATATCTATAGAAGAAAAAGAAGAGGTATATTATCAGATTAAAGATATATCCAAAGAATATAAATCTGATAATACAGAGTTTTATATCTCTGGAATGCCTGCAGTTACGGTATTAATGGGAAATAGTATGCAAAATGATGTGAGAACTTTAATTCCATTTGTCTTAATTGTAGTTTTGATATCTTTATATCTCTCATTTAAAAATGCTGGAGGAGTTATTCTGCCAACTTTAACAGTATTAATTAGTACTATTTGGGCATTGGGACTAATGGCTCTATTGGGAATAAATTTAACAATGGTTTCAACAGTAATACCAGTTTTATTAGTGGCAGTGGGAAGTGCCTATGGAATACATATCATAAGTCATTATTATGATGATATAAAAAAACAGGATGGAAAGATTTCAGAAGAAAAACATAGAGAGTTAGTGTTAGAGACTGTCAAAAAAGTTGGAAAAGCAGTTATACTGGCAGGACTTACAACTATAGCTGGTTTTGGTTCTTTAGCTACAAGTGAAATTGTACCAATTAAAACATTTGGTATATTTACTGCAATAGGAGTTGGAACAGCTCTAATCGTAGCAATCACTTTAATTCCATCGATACTTTTAATTAGACATAAGAAGTTAAAGATAAATAAAGACGAAAAAGATAGCTCGTTGACAAAACTTTTAATGGTTCTATATCATTATTTTTCAAAAAAGAAAGTTAGAATTGTAGTTTTAACAATTTCTATAATAATAGTTTCTGCATTTGGAATAAAAAAAATAATAATAGACAGTGTAATGGTTGAAATGTTTAAGGATACTACTGAAATAAGAGTATCTGATAAGTTTTTAAATGATAATTTCAATGGAACCAATGTTTTAGGAATAATGATAGATGGAGAAGATAAAGGAAGTTTAACAAACCCAGAAATATTAAAAAGTATAGAGGGTTTAGAAGAGCATCTAATAGATAATTTTGATGAAATAAAAAAGATAACCTCTTTTCCAGATTTTTTAAAAAGAATGAATAAAGTTATGAATTATCCACAGGAGGATGAAGAGGTGCAAGAAGAAGCAAGTGGCTTTGATTCTGGGTTTTCTGAAGGAACAACTGATTTTGGTTCCGAAGAAACTTCTTCCTTTGGAGAGGAAAGCTTCGATAGTGAATCATCTTTTTATGAAGAAGAGTCTGAAACAACTTCTTCTTTTGGGCAAGAAGAAGAAAAGAGCAAGAAAACTCAAAATATAGAAACACAAAAACAAAGAAAACCTTCAAATGAAAAAATGACTGAAAAAGAGATGGTCAAAATTTTAAATGAAGCAGTTATAAAAGCTTCAAAATTAAATCTCACAGGAGAAGAATTAATAAATGCTATAAATAAAGAATTAAATTATAAAGGTGAAGCCTATAATGAGATACCATATAATCCCGAAAAATATCCAGCCGAAACTCGAGACGGATTAAAAAATCTAATTTCTCAATATTTACTTCTATATTCAGGGAGTTTAGATAGCTTTATAAATGATCAATTAGAACCATCTGGAACTAAATTAATGGTTCAAATAACAACAGCTAGTAATATCGTTACTCAAGAGGTAAAGGATGAGATAGATTTATATGTAAAAAATAATTTCCCAAAAGGATATGATGTAGAAGTTGCAGGAGCAGCTGATATGGCACTATCTGTTAATAATTTAATTGTTTCAAGTCAATTAAAAAGTATAGCAGTTTCTTTAATCGTGGTATTTTTGGTTGTTGGTTTTGCGTATAAATCAATGATAGCTGGTATATTTGGGATAATACCCTTGGCAATATCTCTACTTATAAACTTTGGATTGATGGGATATTTAGGAATCAGATTAGATATTGGAACAGCTATGGTTGCTTCAATAGCTATAGGGATTGGTGTTGATTATACAATACACTTTTTATCTACATATAATCATGAAAGACAAGTAAATGATGACCTCGAAGTTGTAACTAAAAATACATTGGTTACTTCTGGGAAGGCAATAATTTTCAATGCTGTATCTGTTGGTTTTGGTTTTGCCGTTTTATTATTTTCAAATTTCAATCCAATAAAAAATCTTGGATTGCTTGTAAGTATTACAATGATAACTTCATCATTGGCTTCAATGACGGTATTACCAGTTTTATTAAACATATTCAAACCTAAATTTATTAAAAAATAAGGAGGACAAAATGAAAAAAATATTAAGTATAATAATGACAATGTTAATTGTAGGAACAATGACTTTTGCAATGGATGGGAAAGAAATAATGGATAAGGTGAAAAATCGAGATTCTGGTGACACAATACATGGATTAATGGGAATGGATTTAATAGATAAAAATGGAGAAGTTAATCCTAGAACTATTGAAATATGGGGAGAAACTTATGACAAAGAGAAAGATCTATCTAGACAAATTATGGTTTTTAAAGCTCCAGCATCTGTAAAAAACACAAGATTTTTACAAGTTGAAAATGAGGATAGAGATGATGATAAGTGGATCTTTTTACCAGGCTTAGGACGAGTTAGAAGAATATCTTCTTCAGAGGGTAGTAGCTCTTTTATGGGATCTGATTTTACATATGATGATATGGAGACAAGAGATATAGAAGAAGATACCCATAAACTTTTAAAAGAAGAAAAATTAGGTAGTTATGACTGTTTTGTAGTGGAATCTACACCTAAAAATAAAGAGGAGTCTCAATATGATAAGAGAGTCTCTTGGATTACAAAAAAGCATTTTATACCAGTAAGAACTAAATTATATAGCAAAAAAACTAAGGAAGTTCAAAAAGAGATGACAGTTAAACAAAATATCAAAAAAGTTCAAGATATATGGACAGTATTTGAAACAGTCATGGAAGATAAAGAAAGTGGTCATAAAACTAAATTATATGTAAAAAGAGGAGAAAATGGAAATCCTTATATAGAATATAATAAAAAGATACACCCACATAGATTCTCTCAAAGATATTTGAAAACAGGGAGATAAAAACAAGTTTAAAGATGAAAGGTGAAAGAAGAAAGTTATCAAGAGGCATTTTTATAATAAAGGGATTTCATTGGTTATATAAAAATTAAAAGAAAGGGGTATAATAATGAAAAAAATAGGGATAGCTATATTTAGCATAATATTAACATTTAATATATTTGCAGATGATTTTACAGAAGAGAGTTCTTTTGGTAGTGAGACAAAACAGGAAAGTGCATTTGAAAGTGATAGTGCCTTTGGAGATAGCTCTGAAAGCGGAGAATCTGCCTTTGGATCTGAAGATGATTCATTTGGCGGGGGTTTTGGAGATGATTTTTCAGAATCCTTAGAGATTAATGGAGAATTTAGAACAGAAAGTCGAGCTTTTTTGAATAGCGATATCAATAAAACTGTTTCAAGTCCTAATTTAGATTTAGATTTAAAATATTTAAAAGCTAATTCTGAAATGGATGTAAAATTGAATTTTAATCAAGAAAATAAGACTGGATATATAGAAGAAGGATATTTAAAACTATTTTACGATAAATTTGATATCTCAGCTGGAAAGATGAAAGTTGTATGGGGGAAAGGTGATAAAGTTCATGTAATTGACAATCTAAATCCAGAAGATTATACAGATTTTATAAACGAAGATTATCTAGATAGAAAAGTTGCAGAAAATATGGTCAAATTAGATTATTATTTAGGAACAGGAAAAGTGGAGATGGTATATACTCCAGAATTTAATGGGAATACTACTCCTACTGAGGATATGTGGAAGACTGATGAGCAAAAA
>JBNJFI010000084.1:0-7805 GCA_051746725.1 Fusobacteriota bacterium | reverse complement strand
TCTTTTAGCTTTTGTCCAGATTTAACTTCACTTTTCCCTCGAACTATTTTTGCATAAGCAGAGTTCTTATCTACATCTGTAATGTATAAAAGACCAATGTTTTCACCACTTACATCTAAAATTTTGCCACTGTATTTATCTTTTATCTTATTACCATCTGAATAAATATAAAACTCCATCCCTTTTTTGATTCCCATATTTGTTCCCAATCTTATAATAGCAGTTTTTCCCTGTTTGTCAATTATGTATGATTTTATTAAAAAAAGTTCTCTCATGCCATTAATTATATCATCTGATATTTTGTCTATAGCTCCATCAATAGCCGATTCTTCATTATGAACATCTTGTGTTTCATAAGTTACTTCTTTGGTAAAACTCTTTATTATTTCACCTGTTTCAACATTTAAAACTTTTATTGTAACTTTAAGTTTTGCATTCCACTCTTTTTTGTAAGTCCTTTCCTCTTTTTTAATTTTTAAAATTCCCAAATCAGCTACTTTATCTTTAACTTCTTCTTCTCTATATACATTTAAAGATGCTATATTACCAGTAAATGCCATCTTTGCAGAAGCTAATTTTCCTACCTTAATTCCCTGATCATTTTCCACTGCACCAGAGAGAGTTAACTTTTGTTCTTCTAATATTGATTCTAATTCTGTACGATCTAAAACTTGAAATCTACCTAAAGCTGCTAAATCTCCAGCAAGAGTTGATGAGAGCTTTTCTCCTGGATTATAACTTTCCTGTTGAGATAAATCTTTAAATGGTAATACCACTACTCTCTCTTTTTTGCTAGCCTCAACTCCAAATAAAAAATTTACTGAAAATAACATTATAATTAAAACTAATTTTTTTTTCATATTCAACTCCCTTTTTTAAATTATAAGCATATTATTTCTATGAATAACTTCATCTTGATACTTATACCCCAGAATCTTTTCAATTTCGGAACTTTTTTTTCCTTTTATTTTTTTCATCTCTTTTTTGGTATAATTACTTAACCCCCGTGCAATTTCATTATTATTTTCATCATATATTCTTACCATATGACCTACCTTAAAATCACCAATAACCTTTTTAACTCCAGTTGCTAATAAGCTCTTTCCATTACATAAAGCCTTTGAAGCTCCATTATCAACTATTAATTTTCCATTTTCACGTCTACCATAGGCTATCCACATTTTCTTATTAGCTTCCTCTTTATTTTCAGGGAAAAATCTAGTTCCTACAGATTTACCCTCTAATATATTTCTAAGATTATTTATGTTATCTCCCTTTATTATATACATATCTATTCCAGATTTCATACATATTTGGGCAGCGTCTATTTTAGTTTTCATTCCCCCTGTTCCAAAATTAGACCCAGCTCCTCCAGAATTTTTCAAAATAATATCAGTTATTTCATGTACTTCTGGTATTAATCTGGCATTTTTGTATATTTTTGGATTTTTATCATATAAACCTTCTACATCAGACAAAATAATCATTTTATCTGCATTAATTGTAGAAGATACTATTGCAGATAAAGTATCATTATCTCCTATTTTTATTTCCTCATTTGAAATGGTATCGTTTTCGTTTATTATAGGTATAACTTTGTATTCCAGAAGTTTTTCAATTGTTTCTCTAGCATTTAAATACCGTTCTCTATTATGTAATTCTGCTTTAGTCAAAAGGATTTGAGCTGTTTTCATCCCTTTTTTGATAAACTTTTTCTTATATTCTTTTATTAAATCCGGTTGACCAATAGCTGAAAGAGCTTGTTTTTCAACAATACTTAGATCTTCTTTTTCTAACCCCAAAATCTTTCGTCCTACTCCTATTGATCCCGAAGATACTATCACAAAATCATGTTTATCCCTATATTTAAACAAAACTTCTGATAATTTTTCTAATTTTTCTTTATCTACATTG
Source organism: Fusobacteriota bacterium (assembly GCA_051746725.1). GTDB lineage: Bacteria > Fusobacteriota > Fusobacteriia > Fusobacteriales > JBNJFI01 > JBNJFI01. The sequence goes on along the minus strand of JBNJFI010000084.1, from coordinate 5,891 downwards.
GAATTTTTTATAAGATTACTACTTCCAATCTTTATAACAATTTTCATTAATTTATCCTCTCTTTTATGAATTCGGCAAGTTTTACTAAAAATTCTCCTTTTTTTCCAAATTCATCTGTAACTATTTTAATAGCTTTTTCAACTTTTTCTTCTAATAAAATCTTACTTTCATCTAACCCTAAAATATCAACATAAGTAGCTTTAGATGAGTTTTCGTCACTTCCAATAGGTTTTCCAACAGCTTTAAAATCCCCTTCTACATCTAATATATCATCTTTTATTTGAAAAGCTAAACCAATTAGATCGGCATATTTTAAAAGAGCCTCTTTTTTCTTTCCATCTTTTTGAGATATAATCAATGCTATTTCCACAGGTAATCTTAGTAACATACCGGTTTTATGAGTATGTATATATTCCAAAGTTGGAAGATCTATTTTCTTTTCTTCTGACTCCATATCTATAAATTGTCCACCTACCATTCCACGCACACCTGAAGCATTGGATAATTTTCTAATTATATTTAATTTTTGCTTGTCTGATATCTCCACATCTTTTTCTGATGCTATATAAAATGCATGAGTGAGTAAGGAATCTCCAATTAAAATTGCTTGTGCTTCTCCAAATTTAGAATGTGTACTGAGTTTACCTCTACGATACTTATCATCATCCATTGCTGGCAAGTCGTCATGAACCAAAGAATATGAATGGATAAATTCAATTGCAGCTGCATATGGTAACCCTTTGTTTATATCTTCATCTAGAATTTCTAAAATCATAAGTAGTAGAACTGGTCTTAGTCTTTTTCCTCCATTAAATATTGAGTATTTCATTCCCTTTACTAAATTCTTAGGATATTTTAATTCATTCAAATAATCTCGCATAGTCTTTTCAACTGCTTTGGCTTTTATTTCCATATATCCTTTTAACATAATAGCCTCCTATTTTTTAAATTCTTTTTTCAAAATCTTCTGTATTTCCTTTATCTTAAAGGGTTTAGTTACAACATCTTTCATTCCCAGAGCTAAAAATCTCTCTCTCTCTTTTTGTCTAGCATATGCAGTTAATGCAAAAATAGATACCTCTCTATCCTTTTCTCTAGCTTCTTCATTTATGACTATAGATGCTTCTTCTCCATTTAATATAGGCATTTGTATATCCATTAAAACTACTTTTGGATAATTTTCATGATATATTTCAATTGCTTCTTCTCCATTTTGTGCTTCTAATATATTAAAGTCCCCTAATTCTTCTATCATGCTCTTTAAGGTATCCATATTAACTGGATTATCTTCTGCTATTAAAATATCCTCATTAGTATTTTCTAACCTCTCAATCTTTTCAATTTCTTCTATTTCTTTTAAATCTTTTTCCATAGCATCTATATTCTTTTGATTAAAGGCTAGTTTAATTTTTGCAAAAAGCTCTTGACGTCTTACTGGTTTTATTAAATAATGAGTTACACCTAATTGTTTCATTCTTGTTATTTTATCTCTAATATCTACAGATGTAAACATAAGTATATTAGGCTTATTACCAAATTTTTCTCTAATAAGTTTTGCTGTTGTAAATCCATCCATTTTATCCATATGAACATCTAATAAAACTAAGTCAATTTTTTCTTCTTTAGCTAAAATTTCTAGTCCTTCTGATCCACTTTCTGCTAAAATTACTTTTGCTCCTTCTTGAATAAGCATTTTTTTCGTTATTTCTCTATTTAAAGCATTATCATCTATAAATAAGATTGTTAACTTATCAATTTTTAAATCAATATGGTTAATATTCTTAACTTTTTTGCTAGAAACGTCTAAAGGAATTTCAAAGTAAAATTTACTTCCTTTACCTACTTTAGACTCACAGCTAATATCTCCGCCCATTAAATCAACTAATCTTTTAGATATTGATAATCCTAAACCTGTTCCTTGATATTCTTTTGTATAACTCAGATCCCCCTGTTCAAACGAGTAAAATATTCTATCTTTTTTATCTGGAGATATTCCAATTCCAGTATCTGATACTGAAAAATTCAATTCTATTTTTTTCTTCTCCTGACTAATTTTAGTAACTCTTACTAACACGTTTCCTTTATCAGTAAATTTAACGGCATTACTTACTAAGTTTAATAATATCTGTCTTATCTTTCCTTGATCACCTTCCACAAATTCAGGAACATTTTTATCTATATCAACTACTAATTCTAGGCCTTTTTTATGAGCTTTATACATTATCACATCCATAACATCTGAAACCAAGTCTTCAATATGGAAGTCTGTTTTTTCTAATTCAATTTTTCCTGCTCGAATTTTTGATATATCTAAAATATCATTTATTATATTTAATAAATTTGTAGCAGATAAGTCTATTGCATCTAAAAATCTCCGCTGTTTACTGTCTACATCAGTCATCCCTATTAATTCAGTCATCCCAATAATTCCATTCATAGGCGTTCTCAATTCATGACTCATATTAGCAAGAAATCTATCTTTAATCTTATCAAGTTCAAGTAGCTTTTTATTCTTTTCATCTAATTCTTTAATCATCTTTTCCACTTTATCTACAGTATTATTTAGATATTTTCCAACCATTCCTATTTCATCATAATTTTTTACTTCGAATCTCTCTGTTAAATCTCCTTTTCTAACTTTTTCCAAAGTTTCAATTAAGTGTTTCAAAGGAGTTAATAAAAAATTCAAAATAGCTATAAATAAAACTACCGCTATGATTATTCCACCTAACGCAATATAAATCATATTTTGTTTAATCTCTTTAATGGAGTTTTCAAGTCCTTTTGTATCTTTTATAGTCCCTATATATCCAATTTGTTCTCCAAATAAATCATTTAAATTGCTCAAAAATATATGATAAGATTTATCTTCTATATTTATACTCTCTTCTAAACCAAACATCTTATCATCTGTATCACCTGGTATATCAAAATTTATATCATGGGTAGATAATGATATTTCACCATTAGATTTCCCCATCAAAAATATTTCATCTTTATTCATTAAAACCATATTTAGTTTTAATTTTTTAACTAGACTTCTGATATAATCAGTGTGTTTAATCATTGAGGATTTAACTCCTACTACTCCAATGATTTTCCCATAGCTGTCCTTTATAGGAGCTAATGCAACTATATTGAATTCACCATTATCTAATATACCATCTGAAAAATCATGTTTATTTCTCGCCTTTAAAATAGCTCTTTCTAGAGAAGTATCTTCTGGATCTTTTACAAATTTTTCCTTATTAACATTATATATTACAAGTTTATCAATAACTGGATTATCAGATTCTAACTTATTTATATACTCTCGTAATTGGGATTCTATATCAAACTGAATTGTTATAGAAACACCTTTCTCGTCTGCTATGTTTTCAGCTATCTCATTAATTTTATTAACTTGAATATCTATGATTTGAGTAGTAGAGTAATTTTGACTTTTAAGTGAATTCATTAATTCCTTTTTAGCTTTTTTAGTATAATTATGTATATTATAAAATGTAGCAATTCCCATAGGCAACATTATAAGTATAACTGCTAATAGTGTTAACCTAAATTTTAAAGATACTCTTTTTGAATAGTTCATTATTCTCCTCCTCATAAGATATATCTTAGTGTTTTAATGTTAGCCTATAGTGTGTTTTAGATAATATCTTATATTTTTTTATTTCTGATCAGATATTTCAATATCTCCATTACTATCAACAGAAACTTTTTTGAGTTTACCTTCTACTCCTTCAATTATTCCTTTACAATTTTTTAATAATTCCATAGCTTCCTCATATTTTTCGATTGAATCTTCTAATTCTATCTCTCCATTTTCCAATTTGTTTATAATATTATCTATTTTTTCTAAATTTTTTTCAAATGTTTCCCCTTTTTTCTCTGCCATCATTCACTCCTCCTATTTTTTATACTTTATTTTTCTCTTTTCTTCTTATATAAAAAGTAAATTGTTTATCCCCATACTCTTTTTCATCAACTTGAACTATATCCTCAAATTCTTTTTCCATATCTTCTTTTTTGTGATGTTCCGATATTAATATCCCGCCTTTTTTTAAAATTCCATGATCTAAAACTTTTTTAATTGTTTCATTATTTAAATTATCTTTATAAGGAGGGTCCATAAAAATAATATCAAATTCCTCTCGCTTTTTTGCTAAAATCTCTATTCCTCTATTAACATTATTTTTATAAGCTCTACATCTATCTTGAAAACCTAAATTATTTATATTTTCAATTATATTACCTAATACCCTTCCATCCTGTTCTATCATGATTACTTCTTGAGCTCCTCGACTTAATGCCTCTAATCCAACAGCACCAGTCCCACTATATAAATCTAAAAAAATAGCATCATTTATATAATTTCTAAGAATTGAAAATAAAGCTTCACGCATACGACTCGTTGTAGGTCTTACACTATTAGTATTTAGTGACTTAATTTCTTGATTTTTTGCTGTTCCTGATATTATTCTCAACTTTTTTCACCTCTCTTAAATAATCTAATCTCTTTAAATATTCTTTTGTATCTTTTATCATTTCATCTAGTTTATTCATATCATATTCCAAACGAATTCTAATCTGTTCGTAATTGTTATTATCGCTTAGAATATCTCTTTTATATGGTGTATTATCCAATTTTTCTGTTACCATTTTTTGTTTTTTCTCCATCTTTTTCAATAACTTTTCAAATTTTTCTTTCATAAAGCCACCTTTTTTGCCCTATTTTATTTAATAAACATTGCATCCCCAAAACTAAAGAATCTATATCTTTCTTTTACGGCTTTCTCATATGCTCTAAAAGTAAAATCCTTCCCAGCAAATGCTGAAACCAACATTACAAGAGTTGATTTTGGAAGATGAAAATTTGTTATTATTGCATCCACCATTTTAAACTCATATCCTGGATATATAAATATATCCGTAGAATCTCGTTTTGCAATTAAATCTCCTTTTTCATCAACAGCTGACTCTAAAGTTCTAAGAGAAGTCGTTCCAACAGAGATTATTCTTCTTCCGTCTTTTTTGGCCTTATTAATTATTTTTGCGCTCTCTTCTGGAACTTCATATTGTTCCTCGTGCATATCGTGATCTTCTATTTTATCAGTTTTAACTGGTCTAAATGTTCCTAAGCCAACCTTTAAATATAAATCAACGATCTCTACACCCTTTTTTGCTATTTTTTCTAAAAGTTTTTCTGTAAAATGTAATCCAGCAGTTGGAGCTGCTACTGACTCTCCCTTTTTTGCATATACTGTTTGATATTTTCCCTCTTCATCTTCTTTTAGTTTGCGAGTTATATAGGGAGGAAGTGGCATTTCTCCTAATTTATCTAAAACCTCTTCAAATATACCATTATATTCAAATTTTACAATTCTATTTCCATTTTTCTTTCTTTTTATAATTTCTGCCACTAAAATATCATCATCTCCAAAATAAACCTTTGTACCCTCTTTTAATCTTCGCCCTGGTCTAACTAAACATTCCCAGTTATTTACATCAATTCTATTTAACAAGAATATTTCAGCAGCTCCTCCTGTTTTTTTATTTCCTAAAAGTCTAGCTGGAATAACTTTTGTGCTGTTTCTTACTAATACATCACCTTTTTTGAAATAATCTATTATATCATAAAACTTTCTATCTTCTATCTCTTCAGTCTTTTTATCTAGAACCATTAATTTCGAATGATCTCTTGGTTCCACAGGCTTTTGTGCTATAAATCCATCTGGTAAATTATAATCAAAATCTTCTAATCTCATTTTATTTCTCCTATTCTTTATATATTCATTTTAAACTTCTCCTAACACAACTCGTTCTATATTAGAATAATCTTTTATTATTTTTATTTTTTTATATCCATATTTTTTCATGATTTCTCTCACTTT
>JBNJFI010000083.1:0-7819 GCA_051746725.1 Fusobacteriota bacterium | reverse complement strand
GGATATGACTGTGTTAATCATATAAAAGGACGTAAATGTAATAGATGTAAATTAAAAAGTAAACCAGATATGATCTTAGTTTTAACGGATTATGTAAATCATAATTTAGCAGAAAATATGAAAAGGCAATCAAAAAAGTGGAATATACCAATATTATTTTCCCGGAGATCATGGTCTAGTATATATAAAAAATTAGAAAAACACAATTAAATCTTGACTAAAAAACCTTCATATGATATATTATTCATATGAAGGTTTTTTCATGTAATAATATAAAATTTAAAAATAAATATAACCTGAAAGGAGTATTTATGGAAGAGCATTTTCCTAGAAAAGAAGTATTAAAAAAAATAAAAGATGAAGCTATTAACAAAAAAGATTTAAAAAAAGTATCAAAGTTCTTTTCAGTATTAGGTAATAATACAAGAATAAAGATATTAAATGCAATATCTGTAATAGAAATGTGTGTATGTGAGATATCAGAATTTTTAGATATGGAACAGTCAGCAGTTTCACATCAATTAAGAGTATTGCGTAAAGCTGATTTGGTAAGAGCAAGAAGAGATGGAAAAAGATTTTATTATTCTTTAGCAGATAAACACGTAGAAAGCATACTTAATCAGGGATTAGAACATATAAGAGAGGAAAAAGGTGATTAAAATGCTAATAGGAATAAGTAATGAAGTAATTAAAATCTTTTTTGAAATGGCACCATATATGATGATAGGACTCTTTTTTGTAGGGTTATTACATATATTATTTTCAAAAGAGTTTGTATTAAAACATGTAGGGGAAGATAATATAATGTCTACAATAAAAGCTTCGGTTTTAGGAGTTCCATTGCCACTTTGTTCATGTGGAGTTATTCCCACAGCAGTATTCATGGCTAAAAATGGAGCTTCAAAGGGAGCAATTATATCTTTTTTGATATCAACTCCCCAAACAGGAATAGATAATATAATAGCAACATACGGAATGTTAGGTTGGGTATTTGCTATATATAGACCATTTGTGGCCTTTTTTGGAGGAATAATAGGCGGAATAATGGTAAATCTATTTGCAAATGATGATCTAAAACTGGATGTAGAAGATGAAAAAGAGAGTAGTTGCTCTGGAGAATGTTGTGATTCATCTGGTGAAACTAAATTAGATATACCTAAAAATAGAGCAAAAAAGATGTATAATTATGCATTTAAAGAGTTTTTAGATGATATAGGAATTCATCTATTAATTGGAATTTTGATATCAGGATTAATATCTTATTTTTTACCGGCAGAATTAGTTGCAAAATATAATTTAGATGATGGAATAATAGCAATGTTAGTTATGATAGTTGCTGGAATACCAATGTATATATGTGCAACGGCATCTATCCCAATAGCAGTAACACTCATGTTAAAAGGGGTTTCTCCAGGGGTTGCCTTTGTATTTTTATCAGTAGGCCCATTAACTAACGCAGCTTCTTTATCGATTCTATCAAAGATAATGACAAAAAAGATTTTAGCAATATATGTAGGTGTAACTTCAATATTGGCTATGATTTTTGGTTGGATTTTAAATTCTATTTACAGTTTTTATAAATTACCATTACCTGATTTAAGTTTGGGAGGTCCAGAGGATTCATCTTTATGGGGCCTGATTAGTAAAATTTTATCATACGTATTTTTAGTAATGATGCTATTAAGTATATATAGAGTAGTTAAAAGAAAAATAAAATAAAAAAAAGAGGTGAAGGATGTTTAATTGGTTAGATTATTTAATTAGAAACTTGGTTGAAAACGTTTTTAAAATTAGCATGGAAACACATTTAGGAGAGAGTATACATTTTTTCTTTTATGATGTAATAAAGATTTTAATATTACTTTCCATTATGATATTTATTATTTCATATATAAGAACATATTTTTCTACAGAAAGAACAAAACATATTTTAGAAAAAATAGGAGGGATAAAAGCAAATTTTATGGCTTCCATACTTGGTATAGTAACCCCGTTTTGTTCATGTTCATCTGTACCACTTTTTATTGGTTTTGTAGAAGCACAAATTCCATTGGGAGTAACATTTTCCTTTTTAATAACATCTCCCATAGTTAACGAAGCAGCCTTTGTAATACTGCTAGGTGCATTTGGATGGAAAATTGCCAGTATATATGTTCTATCAGGTGTTATTCTAGGGACTTTAGGAGGAATTATCATTGGTAAGTTGGGAATGGAAGATCAGGTTGAAGAATATGTATATCAAATATCAACAGGTGAAGTAAAAGAAGAAAAACATACTCAAAGAAAAAGAATAAAAATTGCAGCTTTAGCAGCCAAAGATATAGTTCAAAATATTTGGTTATATCTACTTATAGGAATTGGTATAGGGGCATTAATTCACGGATGGGCTCCAGAGGCTTTACTTTCTAAATATGCAGGACCTGGGAATCCACTTGCAGTAATAGTCGCTGTTATTTTAGGAGTTCCTTTATACTCAAATGCCTTTGGAACTATACCAATAGCTCAAGCATTAATAACAAAGGGAGTTGGAATAGGAACTGCTTTATCTTTTATGATGGCAGTAACGGCTTTATCTTTTCCAGCTATGGTTCTTTTAAGAAAGGTAATAAAGAAAAAACTAATAGCAGCTTTTGTATCAGTTACAACAGTAGGTATAATTATAATTGGATATCTATTTAATTTTTTATTATAGATAAAATTTAATAATTAAAAATTTAGGAGGCGGATATGGGAAATAGAAATTCTAAAGAAAAAAATAAGCATGAACACGATCACCACCATCATAAAGGACATTCCCATGATGTATCTGGAGTTTCTGGAAGGAAAATATTTTGGGTGACAATTTTAAATGCAGTTATTACTATTGTAGAGGTATTCGGAGGAATATTATCAGGAAGTTTAGCTTTACTTTCAGATAGTTTGCATAACTTAAATGATACTGTTTCCATAGCATTAAGTTATGTTGCCAATAAGATATCTCAAAGACCTAAAAACCCTGAAAAAACATTTGGATATAAAAGAGCTGAAATTTTAGCAGCTTTTATAAATTCCAGTGTATTATTCTTGGTTTCATTTTGGCTGATTTTTAAATCATATGAAAGATTTCAAAATCCCGAGACGATAAATAGTAATCTTATGTTAGTGGTTGCTACCATAGGTCTTATAGCAAATTTTTTATCAGTATACTTGTTAGAAAAAGATGCCCGTGATAATATAAATATAAGATCTAGTTATCTCCATTTGATAAATGACACAGTTTCTTCTATAGGTGTAATAATAGGAGGGCTTGCAATAAAATTTTGGGGTATAACGTGGATTGATCCTTTAATAACAGTTTTAATGGCTCTATTTATATTAAAAGAAACTTGGGATATACTAAAAACAAGTATAGATATCTTTATGCAAACTTCTCCTAATTTGGATTATGATAATATCAAAAAAGATATAGAAAATATAGAAGGAATAGAAAATATTCATCATATACATGCTTGGATGTTAAATGAAAAAACTTCACATTTTGAAGCACATATAGCAGTCAAAAATATGGATATATTAGAAATAGAAGAAAAATATATGAAAATCGAAAAAATTTTAAGAGAAAAATATAAAATAAACCATGTGACGATACAACCAGAAGTTGATAAATGTATTGATAAAGAAATGTTTTAGGAAATTGCAAAACTATATAAAGAAAATATGAGGTTACCCACAAAGTTATTAACAAATTCAATCTAATTTGATTTGTATTACGCGGGCGAAGGCCCTTCGCCCTTACGATTATGGATTACTTTAGAATGATGACAGTTTCTACTGTAAGGGCAAACGGCGTTTGCCCGGGTGAGAGCAGTATATGAAAATGGAGGTAAGCCATAATTATTAGGTCTCATAAATCAAATCAAATAAAATAAGTAGATTAGAATTTTGCAACTAGCTATAAAGAAATGTTTTAAAAGGAGAGAATATGAAGATTGCTTTTTTGTCAGATATACATAGTAATTTATATGCCTTAAAAAGTGTTCTAAGAGATATTAAAAAAAATAAAGTAAATGAAATATACAGTTTAGGAGATATAATTGGATATCATTCTTATCCAAATGAAGTTATAGAAATTTTAAGAGATGAAAACATTTTAAGTATCATGGGAAATCATGATTTTGATATAATAAATGAAAGTTATAAAAAAGACATAAAAGACATAAAGTATTGGACCTATAAAGAATTAAAAAAAGAAAATCTAGAATATTTAAAAAGATTACCTAAAAATATGATATTAAAAAAGAAAAATATAAAAATCAAATTAGTACATGGTAGTTCTGAAAGTATAACTGAATATTTATTTGAAGATAGTCAATCATTAGAAAGGGAATTTAAAAATATGACAGAAGACATATTAATTTCAGGGCATACTCATTTTCCATATATAAAAAAAATAAATGGCAAAACAGCTGTAAATACAGGAAGTGTTGGAAAACCTAAGATAGGCAAACCAACTCCAAGTTATGTAATTTTAGAAATAAATGATGATAGCTATAATGCTAAGATTAATTTTGTGGAATATGATTTCAAAAAAGCTATGGAAGATATGAGTAAGAAGGGGTTATCAAAAAAGCATACAAAGGAACTAGAATTAGGTAAAGTTATAAAATAAAAAGGAGTGATTAAAATGGAAATCAAAGTATTAGGACCAGGATGTAAAAATTGTAAGGTGTTAGAAAAAAATGTCAAAAAAGCAGTGAAAAACTTAGGGCTAGAAGTGGATATAGAAAAGGTGGAAGAATATAAAGATATTATGGCCTATGGTGTAATGTCAACTCCAGGTCTAGTTGTGGACGGAGAGGTTAAAGTCAAAGGAAGAGTTCCAAATGTTAAAGAGATAGAAAAAATATTAGGAGGTAAATAATATGAATAAAGAAAAAATATTATTTGTTTGTATCCATAATTCAGCTAGAAGTCAAATGGCAGAAGCTTTTATAGAAGAGTATGCTGGGGATAAATATGAAGTTAAAAGTGCAGGATTGACTCCAGGGGAGATGAATCCTATAGTTGTAGAAGTCATGAATGAGATAGGAATTGATCTATCTGATAAAGAGACCAATAGTGTTGATGAATTTTATGATAATGATGAAAAGTTTGATTATGTGATTACAGTTTGTGATGAGGCAAGTGCCGAGGAGTGCCCAGTTTTTCCAGGAAGTAATCAACTTCACTGGGGATTTAAAGATCCATCTGGATTAAGTGGAAGCAAAGAAGAAAAATTAAAAAATACAAGGATTATAAGAGATCAAATAAAAGATAAAGTGAAAAAATGGTTGAAAATAGATTAATTTTGCAAAAAAGGGCTAACCTGTTGGTTGGCCCTTTTTGTTGATATTTTTAATTTTTATTTATGTTATTTCTATCTTTTAATTTAATTTATTTTTTAAATCTAAAATATTAAGTTAAATTATAAAATTATAATAATAACTGTTGAGTAAATTTTGAATTGGCTAAATATTGTTCAATGAAATCATTTAAATAGAAAAATGGTTAAAATTTCCCTCTAGCATTATTTGGAAAAATATGTTAATATACCTATTCAATGAGAATTTTTTATAACTTTTTAAAAAGAAAAAATGGAGGAAATATATGATTAAAACAACGAATGTCAGTTTAAGATTTGGAGAAAGAAAATTATTTGAAGATGTAGATATTAAATTTACAAAGGGAAATTGTTATGGATTAATCGGGGCAAATGGTTCTGGAAAATCCACTTTTTTGAAAATTTTATCAGGTGAGATAGATCCCGATTCAGGATCAGTTTCCATTACACCTGGAAAGAGATTAGCAGTATTAAAACAAGATCACTATGAGTATGATGAAATAGAGGTTTTAAATACAGTAATAAAAGGTCATGAAGAGCTATGTGATATAATGGAAAAAAAGGATGCGATATATTCAAAACCAAACTTTTCAGAAGAAGATGGAATGATAGTAGGTGAGCTAGAAGGAAGATTTGAAGAGTTAGATGGATGGAATGCAGAATCTGATGCTTCGACTTTACTGACAGGATTAGGTGTTAAAGAGGAGTTACATTCAAAAAAGATGAAAGAATTAGATGGTGGAGAGAAAGTGAAAGTATTGTTAGCGCAAGCTCTTTTTGGAAATCCAGATATTCTTTTACTAGATGAGCCAACTAACCATTTAGATATAAAATCTATAAATTGGCTTGAAAACTTTTTACTAAACTTTGAAAATACAGTAATTGTTGTTTCCCATGATAGACATTTTTTAAATAAAGTATGTACACAAATAGCAGATATTGATTTTGAAAAGATAAAGGTATATGTAGGGAATTATGATTTTTGGTATGAATCTAGTCAATTAGCTTTACAGTTAAAGAAAAATAAAAATAAGAAAAAAGAACAAAAAGCAAAAGAGTTAAAAGAATTTATAGCTAGATTTAGCTCAAATGCTTCTAAAGCAAAACAAGCAACTTCTAGAAAAAAACAGTTGGAAAAGTTGACTTTAGAAGATATAAAACCATCTACTAGAAAGTATCCATTTGTTTCTTTTGCTCAGGAAAGAGAAATAGGAAATGAACTTTTAAAAGTAGAAAATTTATCAAAAACTATAAATGGAGTTGAAGTTTTGAAAGATGTTAGTTTCATAATTTATCCCAACGATAAAACTGTATTTTTAGGTAGAGATAAAATAGCTCTATCAACTCTTTTTGATATATTAGCTGGAAAGATGGAACCAGATGAAGGAACTTATACTTGGGGAATGACTACTTCAAGATCATATTTCCCTAAAGATAATTCAGAATATTTTGAAAGAGAAGATTTAAATTTAGTTGAATGGCTAAGACAGTATTCTCCAGATGAAAAATCAGAAACCTTTTTGAGAGGTTTTCTAGGAAGAATGTTATTTTCAGGTGAAGAGGCTGTCAAAAAAGTGAATGTTCTTTCTGGAGGAGAAAAAGTAAGATGTATGTTATCTAAAATGATGTTAAATAATGCCAATGTGTTAATAATGGATGAGCCAACAAACCACTTAGATTTGGAATCAATAACATCTTTAAATAATGGATTAATAGATTTTAAAGGAAGTTTATTACTTTTAGAAAATGATCACCAATTTATTCAATCTATTTGTAATAGAGTTATAGAAATTACTCCTAATGGAGTGATTAATAAAGAATCTAAATTTGATGACTATTTTGAGAATGAAAAATTACAAGAAAAAATTGAAAAAATGTATAATTAAGTGTTTGTTTTACGAAAAGCTATTTCGAAAAAAACACAATTGTAAAAGGATTGTAAAAGTTGTAAAAATGATGTAAAAATCCTTGATTAGAAGGGCTTAAAGTGATATACTTATTTTAGAGATTAAAGGGGGTATAGGAAAAGGTCACCAAGGGGGAAATTTCTATACGAAATTATACAAAAAAAGAGACTGATATTTTTATCAGTCTCTTTTTTTGTATAAAAACAAAATAAAAAAATCTCAATCTTTTTTATGTTAAATAAAGAAAATTGGTTATGAGATGAGAATATAATTAAATCAGGAGGAAGTAATGAGAGCAAAAAAGTTAACGAAAATATTAATATGTTTTATTTTAGCTTTAAGTCAATTACAAGCACAAGGAGAAAATAAAGAAAAAATTTATGAAATAATGAGAAAATCTGCTAGAGAAAAATCAAAAAAGATTCTAACCAAAGCCGAAGCAATAGAGGATCTAAAATATTTAAATAATCAATTAAGAATTCATCCTGCAATATATCGGGTTAGGAGTAAAGAGGAGACCAAAAAAGAGTATGAAAAAATATTAGAGGAATTA
>JBNJFI010000082.1:0-7893 GCA_051746725.1 Fusobacteriota bacterium | reverse complement strand
ATAATAATTAATAATAAAAGGGGTGTTTTTATTGGCCAAACCAAGAGAATATTATGTGTGTACAGAATGTGGTCATGAGTCGCCTAAATGGTTAGGAAGATGTCCTGAGTGTGGTGAATGGAGTACATTTGAAGAAGAAATAGCAACGAAAAAAGAGAGAAAACGAGCCAAAAAAGATGAAAAAAATCTCAAAGTATATAAATTTGATGATGTCGAAATAAATGAAAACTATAGGTTCAAAAGTGAATTTCAGGAATTCGATAGGGTTTTAGGAGGGGGACTTGTTCAGGGAGAAATAGTATTGCTTACTGGAAACCCCGGAGTAGGAAAATCTACTTTATTACTACAAGTATTAAATCAATATTCAAAAAAATATAAAACTTTATATATAAGTGGAGAAGAATCAATAGAGCAGATAAAACATAGAGGTGACAGACTTGAAATCGAGGGAACTAATATGTATTTAATGTCTGAAACTGAAATAGAATCTATTAAAAACTATGTTTTAAAAAATAGGCCAAAGGTAATTGTAATTGATTCTATTCAAACTATATATTCTTCTGAATATAATTCTATGCCTGGAACTACAAAACAGATAAGAGAATCTGCTTTACAAATAATTGAAATGGCAAAAAAGTATAATATATCTTTTTTCATAATAGGACATATTACAAAGGCAGGAAAAGTAGCAGGGCCTAAATTATTAGAACATATGGTAGATGCTGTATTAAATTTTGAAGGTGAAGATAATTATATATATAGAATACTTAGAAGTGTAAAAAATAGATTTGGTTCAACGAATGAAATAGGTATATTTAATATGAAGGAAGATGGAATAAAAGAAGTTTTAAACTCTTCTGAATATTTTTTAGATAAAAGAGATAGAAAAAATATTGGAAGTATAGTAGTTCCTGTTTTAGAGGGAAACAAAACTTTTTTGTTAGAAGTCCAAGCTTTAGCTACAACTATTGCCTACGGAAATCCTAAAATAGTTGTTCAAGGTCTAGAATACAATCGAGTTCAAATCATAGTTGCAATCTTAGAAAAGCGAATATCCCTAACACTTTCTAATAAAGATGTATATATAAATGTTCCAGGAGGAATAAGTATAAAGGAAACAAGTGCTGACCTTGCAGTATCTCTTGCAATAATATCAACTTTAAAAGATGTTGAAGTTTCTAATAAAGTAGCTGCAATAGGGGAATTAGGATTAAGGGGTGAGATCCGGAAAGTATCTTTTATAAATAAAAAATTAAAAGAATTAGAAAAATTGGGATTTAAAAGAGTATATTTGCCAATGGGAAATAAAAAAGAGGTCAAAAAAGGGGAATATAGTCTTAAATTTGCCTATCTAAAAAATTTAAAAGACTTAATAGAAAGGATGGATTAAAATGGCAAGCGAATCTAAACTAAGAGAAATATTAAAATCAATTGCGCCGGGAACAGAGATTCGAAAGGGCTTAGATAATATATTAAAAGCGGAGACCGGGGCCTTAATTGTCATTGAGGAGAATAAGGAATTAGAAAACCTTATGGATGGAGGTTTTTTAATAAATACTGAATATAATCCTCAGAAAATATATGAGTTAGCAAAAATGGATGGAGCTATTATTTTAAATAAAGATATGAATGAGATATTATATGCTAATATACAACTTCAAACTGACGGACGATATAAAACTACTGAAAGTGGTACACGACATCGTACTGCTGAAAGAGTTGCAAAACAGACAGATAACTTAACAATCGCTATATCTCAAAGAAGAAGCATGATAACTATTTATAAAGGAAATATTAAATATAAATTACGAAAAGTAGTAGATATAATAAGTGAAGTTAGTCAAGCTGTGAAAACTCTGGAAAGATACAAATCAGTTTTGAATAAATCTTTAAACAATTTGACTATCATGGAATATGATGACTTAGTAACTTTATACGAAGTAACTATGACTATACAGAGATTTCAAATGTTATTTCGAATAGCTGATGAATTAGATAGATATATCGCCGAGGCTGGTTCAGAAGGAAGGCTTATAAAAATGCAACTAGAAGAAATCCTTATAGGAACAGAAGAGGAAATGAAAAACTTGGTAAGAGATTATTACAATGACAAAAAAGACAAAAAAGTTAGCGATATATTAAAAGAAATATCTGAATTGTCTCAAGAGGAATTATTAGAATATAGAAATATTTCATATATTTTGGGTTATTCAAAGGATTATGATGCTTTGGATAACAATATTATACCAAAGGGCTATAGATTATTAGGTAAAATTTTAAAATTAACAAGTCAAAATGTAGAAAATATTATTACTGAATTTGGTAGGATAAATGAAATACTAGAAGCAGATATTGAAGATTTAGCTGAGATAAAAGGTATAACTCGTTTTAAAGCAAGATCTATTAAAAATGGACTAAGCAGATTAAAAATAACCACAGTTTTAGAAAAATAATATCTTTAATTAAAGCTATAGAAATTTTTTCCCATGTATTCTGTATGATTCGGGACTAAGTTTTTTAGTATGAGTTTCGAGATAATAAAAAAATATTAAATTTATTTAATATTTTTAATATCTAAAATGATACAAAATATAAATTTTAATTAGAACATAAAAAAGGAAAAGGGAGTGAAAAGAATGAGTAATGAACCGAATATGAGAAAAGAACTTGAAAAGATTGTAAAATATGTTAAAGGACTTGGGTTTTTAGGTATAATAATTGTTTTAGGATTATATCTTGCAACAGGAGTATATATAGTAGAACCAGATGAACAAGGAGTTGTATTAACCTACGGAAAATATCAAAAGACAGTGGGGCCTGGAATGAATTGGCATTTTCCATCTCCAATAGGAAATGTTTTAACGGTAAAAACTACAAAGGTGTACAGAATGGAAATAGGATATAGAACAGTTAGTCAAGGAGGAGATGGTTCTACAGCAGAATATAGAACAATTGAAAAAGAGGCTTTAATGTTAACTGGAGATGAAAATATTTTAATGGTTAATGCTATAGTTCAATATAAGATAAGAGCTGTAAAAAAATATCTGTTTAATCTAATTAATCCGCAAAAAGTTGTTAAAGACGCTGCAGAAGCTTCTTTGAGAGAGATTGTTGGAAAAGCAGAGAGCATTGATGAAGTATTAACTGAAGGAAAGGGAGAAATTCAAGCTAAAACGTTGGAAAAATTACAAACGATATTAGATGAATATGATGCAGGAATAAACATTATAAATGTTCAACTTCAAGATGTTACCCCTCCAAAAGAAGTAGCTTCTGCGTTTAAAGAAGTTGCAAGTGCAAGAGAAGATAGGATAACATATATTAATCAAGCCATAGGATATAGAAATGATATAATTCCAAAGGCTCGTGGAAATGCTAAACAAGAGATTAATAATGCCGAGGCTTATAAATCAAAAAGAACACAAGAAGCTCAAGGGGATGTGGCTAGATTCTTAGAATTACAAGAGCGATATAAATTAGGTAAAGAAGTAACTAGAACAAGACTTTATTTAGAAACATTGGAAGAAGTATTGCCAAATGTCGATAAAACTATTATTGATAGTGAGATCAAAAACGGAGTTTTAAATATTTTAAATAAAGAGGGTGTTATTAAATGAAAAATACAATAATCGGAACAATAATAGTTGCAGCTGTAATAGCTTATTTAGGAGTTTTTCAAATAAATGAAATCGAACAGGGAATTGTAACTAGATTTGGAGATCCAATTAGAGTTATAACAGAACCTGGATTAAAATTTAAAGTGCCATTTGTAGATAAGATAACTAGATTTGATAATAGATTACTTGAATATGATGCTTCTCCAAGAGAAATAATTACAAGGGATAAGAAAACACTTGTAGTTGATAATTATGCCAAATGGAGAATAGAAGATCCACTTTTATTTTTAAAATCTGTAGGAAATAAGCAGGGAGCACAAGCAAGATTGGATGACATTATCTATTCTGAGTTAAGAGAGAGAATGGGACAGTATAACTTGATACAAATTGTATCTACGAAAAGAAATGACATAACTAAAGAAGCTACTTTAGCTTCTGATGAAGAGACTGACAGCATGGGGATTAAAGTACTTGATGTTAGAATAAAGAGGGCAGATTTACCACAGCAAAATGAAGTTAATGTTTATGAGAGAATGAGGGCAGAAAGACAGCAACAATCTAAAAAGTATAGAGCTGAAGGACAAGAAGAGGCAACAGAAATAAGATCTCAAGCCAATAAAGAGAGAACTATAATATTGGCAGAAGCTTATAGAAAAGCTAAAACTATAAGAGGAGAAGGAGATGCCGAGGCGTTAGAGATTTACGCAAATGCATTTAATCAAGATAAAGAGTTCTATAAATTTGTGAGAACTTTGGATTCATATAAAAAGATTCTTAAAGGTGACGGAAAGAATAATTTAATTCTTTCTACTGATTCAGATGTATGGAAACTTTTGAATAATGCCGAAGCAGAGTAATTAAAAAATATTAAATATTTTTACATTAGATTAGTCATCATAGATTTTATGGTGGCTAATCTTTTAAATATAAAAAATAAATGGAGGAATATATGTTAAAGGTAAAAAAGCGAAATGGAAAACTAATAAATTGGGAAAAAGGACGAATCAAAAAAGCAGTTAAACTGGCTATGTCTGAAACTGAAAAGGGAATAGATGAGGATATAGCCACAGATATTGAAAATAGAGTACATAACTTTTTTGAAAATCAAGAATTAGAATATGTAAAATTAGAAGATTTAGAAGAAAAAGTCATATCAGAATTAATGGAAGACAGAAAAGAAGCAGCTGAAAAATATATTGTATATAAATATGTTCAAAGTACATTGCCTCCCAAAAAAGAGGAAAATAAGATATGGACTCAACATAAACATGACTTAACTCCTATGGATAATTTAGGAACTTTTGTATTTTATAGAACATATTCAAAATACTTAAAGGGTTTGGAAAGAAGAGAAAGATGGTGGGAAACAACAGCCAGAGCAGTAAGATATAATACAAATTTAGATCCAACTTTACCTGATGAAGAAAAAAGTGAGGTTTTAGATTTAGTATTTAATAATAAATTATTTTTATCTGGAAGAACTCTTTGGATGGGTGGAGGAGAGATAGCTGATACTTATCCAATGGCAAACTTCAACTGTGCATTTGAAGTTATAGATTCTTTAGAGGCATTTAAAGATCTATTTTATTTATTAATGATAGGTTCTGGAGTTGGAGTTCGAGTATTAAAAAAAGATGTTGATAAAATCCCAGAATTAAGATCTAATATATTAGTAGTTCATGAAGATTATGCTCCGGTACCTGTGGAAGAAAGATTAGACATAACTTCTCTTATATCTTTGGATAATTCTACTATAAAAATTATTGTAGGTGACTCTAAAGAAGGTTGGGTTACGGCAATAGAACATTATTTAGCTATTATGTCTTCTATAGATTATAATTCTGTGGAAAGAGTAATTATAAATTATGATAATGTAAGACCTAAAGGAGAAAAATTAAAAAGATTTGGAGGAACAGCAAGTGGACATATTCCTCTTAGACGAATGTTTAGAAAAATAAAAGAGGTAGTAGACAGAAAATCAATAAATGATAAAACAAAATTAAAACCAATAGATTGCCTGGATATTGCAAATATAATAGGAGAAAATGTAGTTTCAGGTGGGGTAAGAAGAACTGCAGAAATAGTTTTAATAGATCCTGATGATAAAGAGTGTATTGAAGCTAAGAGTAAGTTATATGTCAAAAAAGATGGTAAATTTGTGCAAAATAAAGAGATATCACATAGGACAGTTTCTAATAATTCGATTATGTACCAAAGTAAACCAACAAGAGAAAAATTAAATTGGCAAATTGATCAAATGAAAACTTCTGGAGAACCTGCTTTTATAAATGCAGAAGCTGCTAAAAAGAGAAAACCAACTTTTAAAGGGACTAATCCTTGCGGAGAAATATTATTAGAAGATAAAGGATTATGTAACTTGACTTCTGTAAATGTTATGGGCTTTGTTGAAAATTCTAAGTTAAATGAAGAAAAATTATATAATGCTCAAAAACATTCAGTTAAAAGCGCCATAAGATTGACTTTAGTAGATTTAGAAAGACCAAAATGGGATAGAACACATAAAAGTGATAAAATAGTAGGATGTTCTTTAACTGGATGGCAAGATATGGTAAATGCTGCTGGATTAGATAAAGATCAAGAGATAGAGATACTAAAAAACTTACGAGAAGTAGCACACGATGAAGCCGAAAAATATTGTAATACTTTAGGTATAAAAAAACCAGATTTAGTAACTACAGTAAAACCTGAAGGAACACAATCACAAATGCCAGGTGTTTCAAGTGGTCTTCATTATTCACATTCACCATATTTTGTGAGAAGGGTAAGAATAAACGCCGATGATCCACTTTGTAAAGTAATGGAAGATTTAGAATATCCGATATTTCCTGAAGTGGGTCAAACTAAAGAGGATTGTACAACTAAAGTTGTGGAATTTCCTGTTAAAGCTCCTGAAGGAAAGACAAAATATGATGTTAGTGCCATTGAGCAGTTAGAAACTTATAAGATGTTTATGGAACATTATGTTGATCATAATGCATCGATAACAGTTCATGTTAGAAATAATGAATGGGATGATGTAAAAGAGTGGATGTGGGATAATTGGGATGATGTAGTAGGAGTTACCTTTTTATCTCTAAATGACAGTAATTATCCTTTACTTCCATATGAATCTATAGACAAAAAAGAATATGAAGAGAGAATGGAAAAAATGAAAAATTTTAGACCATCTCTTATTAATAAATATGAAAATGAAGATGGTAAAAGTAGCTTAGAGGGTTCTAAAAGTTGTGAAAGTGGAGTTTGTCCTATTAGATAAAGAGTTAGAGTTAAGAGTATAATATAATAAATAAGAAGGAGAAAATTAGATGATAAAAGATAAAAATATCGTAGGAATTGATGATTTAACTAAAGAGGAAGTTTTTGAAATTTTTGAGACAGCAAAAATATTTAAAAAGTTGGGCAAAAAGGATAATAAAAAAACTGGCTTGCTCCGTGGGAGAACTATAATAAATCTCTTTTTTGAAAATAGTACTCGGACTAAAAGTTCCTTTGAAATATCAGGGAAAAGATTAGGAGCAGATGTTATCAATATGAGTCTTTCGACTTCGTCTATCAAAAAAGGGGAATCTCTTATGGATACAGCGAAAACTCTAAATGCAATGTCTTCGGATCTATATATAATGCGACATCCAATAGGTGGAACAGTTAAGATGTTTGAAAAATATATAGATGGATCTATAATTAATGCCGGAGACGGAGAAAATGAACATCCTACTCAAGCATTATTAGATGTATTTACTATGCTAGAAAATTTTGATACAATTGAAGGATTAAATATTGCAATAGTTGGGGATATTATGCACTCAAGAGTAGCTAAATCAAATATATACTTACTTCAAAAATTAGGAGCGAATGTAACTTTAGTAGGTCCAGAAACTCTACTACCTATGGATTTCAAAAAACTAGGTGTAGAAGTGACTGATGATATAGACAGTATATTAGGAGATATGGATGCTTTAAATTTATTAAGATTACAATTAGAAAGACAGGGAGAAAGCTTTTTTCCATCTGTAGATGAATATCATAAAATATATGGAATGAATAAAGCAAGATTAGATAAAATGAAAGATGAGGCGATAATATTACATCCAGGACCTTTAAATCGTGGAGTTGAAATTGATTTTGATATAGCCGATGGAAATAAACAGGTTATTTTGGATCAAGTTGAAAACGGGGTTGCCATTAGGAAGGCCCTGCTTTACCTTATTTTGAATGGTGATGAGTTGGAAGAGATATAATAAATAAGTACTAAGTA
>JBNJFI010000081.1:0-7912 GCA_051746725.1 Fusobacteriota bacterium | reverse complement strand
TCTTCGTTGATTTTTTCTTGTTCTTCTTCTTTATCTTTTTCCTTATTAAATTTTAATGAAATATTCTTTTTTATTTTTTTTATATCTTCTTTTATTTCAGAATCACCATCCTTATGTAAGTAGCAAAACTCTTCATCATCTTCTACTTCATTTTTACACGGTGTTCCAGATTTCGTTGGATATCCACATATTTTTTTGTCTTCTACTTTCTCTATTTCCAATATTTGTTCTTCAAACTTTTCATTATCCATAAGCTATCCCTCCAAGAAGATCACTTTCATTTATTTTTAAAGCTTCTACTATTCATTTTACTACTTTATTTATGATTTTTCAAGTTTTTTTATCTTAAGATTCCTTCTAGGCTATTTTTTTGTGTTTTTTCTCGATAAAATAAATTTAATATTAATAAGATAAGATTTTTCGCTATTTTTCTTTGTTTTTTTGAATTTATATGTTATAATTAATTGTTAGATAAATTTATTTATTAATATGAAGGAGGTTTTTTATATGAAAAAAATAATCTTATTTTTTAGTCTTATTTTTTCTACTCTATTATTTAGCAATTCTAAATTGATAAGAGAAGGTCACTTTGATTCGGTCAATGCTATTGCTAAATATCCTTTTGGTCAAACTGCAATATCCGTTGGAGATGATGAAAATATATTTATATGGGATCTTGTCAATCTTGAAGTCATCGATTCCATCGACCTTTTTGAAGGCTTATTAAAAACAGTTGCGATATCCCCTGGAGGTAATTATTTTGGGGTGACAACCGATTTTGGAGATGCCTTTATCTTTGATTATTATACAAAAAAAAGAGTAGCTGATTTAAGAAATATGCATACTAAGCAGATATCAGATATTGTCTTTACAAATAATAATCTATTAATTTCTGGAAGCTTAGACGGGACTATAAAAATATATGACATTAGCCAAAATAAATTTAAAAAATCAATATCCATGCCAACTAATATTACAGCTTTAAATATTTCAGAAAATGGGCAATATTTGGCAGCCGGTGGAACAAACGGAACTGTATATCTGTTTTCTACAAATAATTTTGAGATAATTTCTTCTATAACAGAGCATGATAAATGGATATCTAGTATAACTTTTTCTCCTAATAATAAAAGTTTAGCAGTAACCTCATGGGATACTTATTTAGATATTTTTCTAATTAATTCCCGGAATTTACTGAAATTAAATAAATCAATACAAGTTCCAACATTCGAAAGAATTTCATCTATAGACTGGAGCAACGATGATAGGTTTATTTCAATATCTTCTTTTGACTCAAATGTTTATATTTTTAATTCAAACTCATTTGAATATAAATTTGCACTTACAAATCATGATCAAGAAGTTAATGATGTTTTATTTATTAATGGATCTGAAAAAATAATATCAGGAAGTTTTGATACTAAATTGAATCTTTGGAATTTACAGACTCAAGAGCTATTAGCTTCATTTAGTGGATATTAAAAAAATCTGGGGAAATTCCCCAGATTTTTTTATTGCATTTTTTTATCTATTACTTTTGCTATCTCTCTTAATTGATTCATAAGTTCCTTAAACATTTCAAAAGTTAATGATTGAGGTCCATCTGATAATGCTTTTTCTGGATTTGGATGCGTTTCTATCATTATTCCATCTGCTCCAACTGCCATTGCAGCTCTAGCCAAAGGAGTAACTGCATTTCTTCTTCCTGTTCCATGACTTGGATCTACTATTATTGGAAGATGACTCCATTCCTTTACAACAGGAATTATATTTAAATCTAAAGTATTCCTTGTTGCTGTTTCATAAGTTCTAATTCCTCTTTCTGCTAATATTATCTTATGATTTCCACCTGACATTATATATTCAGCAGCCATCAATAAATCCTTAACTGTAGCAGCCATTCCCCTTTTTAAAAATATCGGCTTATCTAGTTTTCCTAGTTTTTTAAGTAATGCATAATTTTGCATATTTCTAGCTCCAACCTGAAGAATATCTGCATATTTACAAACTAAATCTATTTTTTCTTCACTCATTATTTCTGTAATAATAGGCATTCCTGTTATTTCAGATGCCTCTTTCATATATTTTAATCCATCTTCACCTAAACCTTGAAAAGTATAAGGAGATGTTCTAGGTTTAAAAGCTCCACCTCTTAATATATTAGCTCCTTGCTTTTTTGCAAATTTCGCTGTTTCTATTATCTGTTCTCTACTTTCTACAGCGCAAGGTCCAGCCATAACTACAAAGTTATCTCCACCTATTTTAACTCCTTTAACATCTATTACTGTATCTTCTTTTTTGAAATCCCTACTAGCCAATTTAAAAGGATGCGTAACCTCCATAACCTCTTCAACTCCATCATATGAATCAACTGGATGCGCTCTTAACTTATCTTCATCTCCTATGGCTCCAATTATATCTCGATCTTCGCCATGGGATTCATGAATTTTCATATCTAATTCTCGTAATCTATCCTTTACATGTTCTTTTTGTTTATCAGTAGCATCTTTTTTCATTACTATTATCATTTTCAAACCAACTCCCCTAATTTTTGTATTAAAATTTCATTTTGCTTTTGAGTTCCTATACTAATTCTAACAAAATTACCCTTCATAGCTCGAATTATTACTCCTTTTTTTATCATCTTTTCAAATAGGTCTTTTCCTGGTTCATCTATTTTAACATATATAAAATTAGCATAAGTTTCTATGTATTCGAGTCCTAATTTAGATAATTCTGTATATAAATACTCTTTCCCTTTTTCATTTAAAGCAACACTTTTTTGAATGTGATCATCATCATCTAATGCTGCTATGGCACCTAATTGAGAAAGAGAGGTTGTATTAAATGGTAACCTAACTCTTTCCATTGCTTCAATTATCTCTCTATCTGCCACTCCAAATCCTATTCTTAGTCCGGCTAATCCATAGGCCTTTGAAAATGTTCTTAAAGTCATTACATTTTTATATTTTTCCAAATATTTCATACTATTTGGATAGTCCTCGCTTACTGCTGCATATTCAAAATACGCTTCATCAAAAACTACTAATATATCTTCAGGAATTTTTTCCAAAAAAGATTCTACTTCCTCTTTTTCAACTATGGTACCTGTAGGATTATTTGGATTACATATTAATATTATTTTTGTATCTTTACCTACCGCTTCTTCCATAGCTTTTAAATCATGTTTATAATCTTTCAAAGGTATCTTTATTGGATTTGCCCCAATCATTGTTGCGTATCTTGCATATTCTGCAAAG
This sequence comes from Fusobacteriota bacterium, assembly GCA_051746725.1. Taxonomy (GTDB): domain Bacteria; phylum Fusobacteriota; class Fusobacteriia; order Fusobacteriales; family JBNJFI01; genus JBNJFI01. The sequence goes on along the minus strand of JBNJFI010000081.1, from coordinate 4,652 downwards.
GAAGGATCAGCGAATATTATGTCATCATTTTCTTCCAAAAAAGTGAAAAATAATATTTCTAAAACCTCGTCAACTCCTGACCCAAAAATAAAATTATCCTCTTCTATTTGAAATTTTGTTGCCAACTTCTTTCTAAGCTCATATGCCAATCCATTTGGATAGCTGCTTAAATTGTCTAAACCATTTTTTATTGATTCTTTTACCTTTGAAGAAGTTCCTATTGGATTTTCATTTGATGCTAATTTTATTACTTTATCCAATTCGTTTTCTCTTTTTACCTCTTCAATTCCTTTTCCTGGAATATATGGAGACAAATTAGATATAGCTTTTCTTATTCTTGTTTTCATCCTTCCTCCTCTATTTAATTATTTTAAAATTTCCTTTATCTCATTTTGATTTTTCTTGAAACTAACTTTATTTGCAATAAGTCTTGCTGTTGATTCAAAAAGGGTTTCCACTTCTTCTAAATTATTTTCTTTTAGTGTTTTTCCTGTTGAAACAATATCCACTATAACATCCGATAAATCTAATAATGGAGCTATTTCTATAGATCCATAAAGTTTAATTATTTCAGCATTAATACCTTTTTGAGTAAAATGCTTTTTAGCTATATTGACAAATTTAGTTGCCACTTTTAAATTATCCCAATTTTTAAAATTCAGATTTATATTTTCATCTTTTTCTTTTGCTATGCACATTCTACAGTATCCAAACTCTAAATCTTTTAGCTCATATACCTCTGGAGAGTATTCTAAAAGAAGATCTTTTCCTACAACTCCTAAGTCAGCAGCCCCTCTTTCCACATAAGCCGTTACATCACTTGCCCTAACTAAAATAATTTCATATCTTTTACAATCACTTTGAAATATAAGCTTTCTAGTCTTTTCCTTCATGGCACTTACATAGATCCCTCGTTCCTCTAAATATTCTGCCGAAAGTTCAGCTAACCTTCCTTTTGGAAGAGCTATCGTCAATTTATTTGTCATTATTATCATCTCCAGACAAATTATATTCTTTATTTTTATTTAAGTCTATTACATATTTATACCCTTTTTTGCCTGCAACATCTCTAGCTTTATTGACATCCCATTTTTCTGTACAAATCTCAACTTTTTTGCCTTTTCCTATCAGTTCATTTTTCTTTTTTATTAATTCTAAATCATTTTTTCCCATTATATAATATCCGTTTTTAACTTCCTCTTCTTTATCAGGAGTTAAACTAACTAGCATATCTATATTTACAACAAAACCAAGGGCATTCACTTCCATTAACTTATCATATCTTCCACCACTTAATATATAATCAGTATTATCACTTGATATCCCATTAAATACTATTCCAGTATAATAAGACATTTCTTTTACCATACCTAGATTTAGAATATAATCATTTTTATATCCAAGTTTATCCAATTTATTTAAAATATCTTCTAAGTAATCAACATCAATATATTTTTTAATTTCTTTTAGTATATTCTTTTCACCTATTAAATATGGTAATCTAGATATTATCTCATCATATCCTTTTTCTTTTACAAACTTTTCAAGACCTAGTACATTTTTTGTCATAAGATATTTTTTTATCTTTTTCACATCTTTTTTATTTACAGATAGCTTTTTCATTAAGTCATCAAATATTCTAATATCTCCTATCTCTAGAAGCCTCTCTGGTATACTCAACTTTTTCATTAGTTCTAACGCCATGGCTAATATTTCCAGATCCGACCGACTTTTATTTTTAGAACCTATTAACTCAATCCCGGCTTGGGTTTTTTCGTTCATTTTTCCATGTTCAAATATATTACCTAAATAATATATCCTCTCAGGAAACTCTATATCTTCACTTTTCAATTTTATAAGTTTGCTTAAAATTGAAGTCATGTCTGGTCTTAAAGCTAAAACTTTTCCTGTGTATTTATCTTCAAATTTAAACATATTTCTTTTGATACTATCAGAAAAATTTTCTTTAATATCTTCGTAATACTCATAATTTGGCATTTCGATAAATCTATATCCACTATTTTCAAATTCATTTTTTAAATAATCTTCTATTTTTTTCTTTTTATCCATATTTTTTCCAAAATAAATTTTTACACCTTCTGGAATTAACGACATATTATCACCTCTTTTTTTCAATTATACCATTTAACAGGTACATTTTCAAGCTATTTTAACATTCCTAACTTATCGTTTACGTTATTTAAACATAGTACATTTAATATAGTAAAGTTATCTTCTTTTTTAATTTTGATTTTTATATTTCAAACAACAGTAAATCATGGTTAGAAAACCTTTTCATATATTATTTATCTTGCGTCTCATCTTATGAGTTAATTTTTAATTCACTATATATCAAAAAACCCAGTACTTAACTAACTAAAGTTAAATACTGGGTTCTATCAATATTATATCAAAGAATTATTTGATGTTATAAAATACATCTCTTCCTTCATAATTCGCTGTTGCTCCTAAATCTTCTTCAATTCTTAATAATTGATTGTATTTAGCCATTCTATCTGATCTAGATGCAGATCCTGTTTTTATTTGTCCTGCATTTGTAGCTACTGATATATCAGCTATTGTATCATCAGAAGTTTCTCCTGATCTATGTGATACTACTGCAGTAAATCCTGCTTTTTTAGCCATTTCAATAGCTTCTAAAGTTTCAGTTAAAGTTCCTATTTGATTTACTTTTATTAATATTGAGTTTGCAGATTTCTTTTCAATACCTTGTTTTAAATATTCAGTATTTGTTACAAATAAGTCATCTCCAACTATTTGTACTTTATCTCCTATTTTTTCAGTAAGTTTAGCAAATCCAACCCAATCATTTTCATCTAATCCATCTTCTATTGAAGTTATTGGATATTTTTCTACTAACATTTCATACCATTCTACCATTTCATCAGTAGATTTCTTTCCACCTTCTCTTTTGAAGTTATAAACTTTTTCTCCGTCTTCTCCTCCATCACAAAATTCTGAAGCAGCAGCATCTAAAGCTAAAGTAATATCTTCTCCTGGTTTATAACCAGCAGCTTCTATTGCTTCGATTATTGTATCTAAAGCTCCTTGAGTCCCCTCTATATTAGCTGGAGCATATCCACCTTCATTTCCAACATTTGTTGAGTCTCCATTAGCTTTTAAAATTTTTCCTAATTGATGGAATACTTCTGTTCCCATTCTAAGACCTTCTTTAAAAGTATCTGCTCCTACAGGTTGAATCATGAATTCTTGAACATCTACTGCAGAATCCGCATGAGATCCTCCATTTAATATGTTCATCATTGGAAGCGGTAAATCTTTTGCGTTTGGTCCTCCAATATATTTGTATAATGGTAATCCTAATGCATTTGCTGATGCTTTAGCTACAGCCAAAGATACACCTAATATTGCATTGGCACCTAATTTTCCTTTATTATCTGTTCCATCTAAATTTATCATCATATTATCTATTGAAACTTGATCTAAAGAGTTCATTCCTATTAACTCTTTTGCTATAACTGTATTTACATTATCAACAGCTTTAGTAACACCTTTTCCTAAATATCTATCTGCGTCACCATCTCTTAATTCAACAGCTTCTCTTTCTCCTGTCGAAGCTCCTGATGGAACTGCTGCTCTTCCAACTGCTCCCCCAGATAAAAATACATCTACTTCTACAGTAGGGTTTCCTCTTGAATCTAATATCTCTCTTGCAAAAACGTCATCAATTATTGTCATTTTTTATTACCTCCCTAGTTTTTTCCTAAATTCCTCGAATTTAGATTTTATTTATAGTATAATTTTATCACATTTTTAAATTAATGTAAAGGCTTTTTAGTATTTTGTGAAAATTAGTTATTTGCTGTTTTTATAAAGTTTATTTTGTTTAATTTTTATCTTTTTTGATTATCTCACGAACTTTTTCTGCCAATTCTTTTTTTTCTCCTCTTTCCATTTGGCTAGTATCTATGGGTTTATGAATTATCATATTTATTTTACTGCTACTTATTTTTTTTTCTCCTTTTCCCATAACATCTATTGTTCCATCAATTGTAACTGGGACAATATGTACACCAGGTTCTGTAGCTAATTTAAAGCTCCCTTTTTTGAAATTACCTATTTTTCCTGTCTTAGATCTGGTCCCCTCTGGAAAAATCACCACAGAATCACCATTCTTTATTTGATTTATACCTTTTTTTATACTTTGCATTGCTGCTCTTCTATTTTTTCTATCCAAAAAGATACAATGAAGGCGTTTCATCCACATCCCCATTATTGGCCATGTCTCCATCTCTTTTTTGGCTACAAACGATATATGTCGAGGAAAATATCCCATTAATAATGGTATATCTACATTACTTTGATGGTTTGCTATTACCACTATTGGTTTATTTTTAATCTCGTCTAACTTTTTTGGATCTTTTATTTTTATATTTACTTTGCTTCCTGTTACTCTTATTAAAAACTTCCCCCATCTTTTAGCCTTTTTCTCAGCATACTCTTCACCTTTTTTTTCCCCCAATATTAGCACTATAGGTAGATCAACAATTATTGTAAAAACCATATAAATTGCAAACATAGATATTGCATATATTGTTCGTAACATCTTTCCTCCTTACAAATACCTCTACATTTATAGTATTTTATCCCTTTTATTTATCTTATCTTTT
>JBNJFI010000080.1:0-8544 GCA_051746725.1 Fusobacteriota bacterium | reverse complement strand
GATTAAATTTATTAATAACTTTGTGAGTAACCTCATATTTTCTTTATATAGTTTTGCAACTACCTAATTTATATTTTTATTTTGTTATTATTTTCAAAAAGTTTTGAGCTTTTCTGGCATTTTCATAAGCTTTTTTGCATGTATCAGCTAAAACAGTTATATGCCCCATCTTTCTATGAGGTCTTGTCTGTTTTTTACCATATATATGAATAGAAGCTCCATCTATTTTTAATGCTTTTCTTCCCCCTTTTACTAAAACATCTCCATTATATCCCGGCTCACCTAAAACATTAACCATACATGCCGGAGATAAAAGTTCTGTAGAACCTAAAGGCAGATCCATAATTGCTCTCAAGTATTGTTCATATTGAGATGTTTTGCAACCTTCTATTGTATAATGTCCAGAGTTATGAGGTCTAGGAGCTATTTCATTTATCAAAATCTCTCCATGTTTTGTTAAAAACATCTCTACACCAAATATTCCAACTCCGTCTAAGGCTTTAACGCATTTAACAGCCAGATTTTGAGCTTTTTTGGCTAAATCATCTTTAATCCTAGCAGGAGAAACTACTGTATCGCATATATTTGTCTTTTCATCGAAAACCATTTCCACAACTGGATAAGTTTTTATTTCTCCACTTTTATTTCTTGCTACCATTACTGCAATTTCCATTTCATGATTTACAAAATTTTCCAAAAAAGATTCTGATTTTATTATATCTTTTAAATCTCTTTCATCTTTTAAAATCATTACCCCTTTTCCGTCATAACCACCACGACAACTTTTTTGCACAACAGGATATCCAAATTCACTTATAATCTCTTTTATATTATTTTCTGATACCATTTTCCATTTTGAAGTGGGTATCCCATTTTTCTCTAACATTTTTTTCTGTTTTGACTTATCCTGTATAATTTCAATAACCTTTGCAGAAGGATATATTGTTTTTCCTTGTTTTTCAAGTTCTTTTAATACGTTTATGTTTATATGTTCTATTTCATATGTTAAAATATCAGATCTACTTGCTAATTCCTTTATTTTTTCTTCATCGTATAAACTTCCCACTAAAAAATCATTTGAAATTTCACTTGCTGGAGATGGATGACTTGGAGTTAATATATCTACATAAATATCCATTTTCCTTGCTTCTTGAATAGTCATTCGACCAAGTTGACCTCCACCAATTATTCCAATTTTTTTGTCAAAGGACGACATTTTTACCTCCTGTTTTAAGAAAAGATTTTTCCCATAAATTTATCTATTTTTTCTTCATTTTTTTTACCAGGCATATCTTCTACTCCACTACTTATATCAATGGCATAGGGTTTAATTCTTTGAATAATTTCATCTACATTATTAATATTTATACCACCTGCCAATATTACTTGTCCCAACTTTTTTGCCTTTTTTGCTATTTCCCAATTAAATCTTTTTCCTGTTCCACCATATTCAGATTTATCAAAGGCATCCAAAAGAAAATAATCTAAATTCATTTTTTTTATTTTATCTAAAACATCTTTATTTTTCACTCTAAAAGCTTTCATTACTTTAGAATTTTTTTCAAGTTCTCTAATATAATTTATATCTTCATCTCCATGTAGTTGAATTAAATCAAGATTTATCTCTCGTTTTATATCCTTAACATTTTCTATATCTTCATTCACAAAAACTCCTACACTTGTTACAAAGGGAGGAGTTTTCTTTATTATTTCTTTTGCCTTCTGAGGATCTATATACCTTTTACTTTTAGGATAAAAAATAAAACCAATAGCAGATGCTCCATTCTCAATTGCAGATAAAGCATCTTTTAGGTTTGTTATCCCACATATTTTAACTCTCATATTTTATCTTCTCCATAAATTTATCTTGAAAAATGTAAATAACAAACTTAAAACAAAACCCATAGCTAGTCCCATCAAAGGACCGATTATAAGACCTTTTAAACCCCACATCCATCCTAACATAAGACCATACCCTATTCCCATGGTAGATCCCATTTTTAAGTATCTTTTTAATTCATTTAATTTATCATTAAATTCTTGGTCTTCATGACTCATAGTTTCATCTTTATTTTTAATCTCTTTTTTTTCATCATTCATCTAAATCAACTTCCTTTAAGTGTTTTGCAGCCTCTTCTGGGACTGTTGGATTTATATAAAATCCTGTTCCCCATTCAAATCCTGCGACTTTTGTTAATTTTGGCATTATCTCTATATGCCAATGATAATATTCCTTTCCCTCTCCATGTATAGGAAGGGTATGTATAACTATATTATATGATGGATCATTTAATTTCTTCTTAATTCGAGTTAAAACTCTTTTCATTATTTTAGAAAGATCTTTTATCTCTTTTTTGGATATATTTTCAAAGCTAGCTGAATGTTCTTTTGGTACTATCCAAGTCTCATATGGAAATCTTCCTGCAAAAAAGACGAATGATACAAAGTGCTCGTTCTCTTCTATTATTCTATCTCTATCAGCTAACTCTTGAGTCACTATATCACAAAAAACACATCTGTCTCTAAAATCAAAATAATGTCTTGATCCACTTAATTCTGTTTCTACTCTTTTGGGTACAACAGGGGTAGCTATAAGTTGAGAATGGGAATGCTCTAAAGATGCTCCGGCTTCTTCCCCGTAATTTTTAAAAATAAGAATATACTTCATTCTGTCATCTTCTTTTATCTCATTATACCTATCTCTAAAAGCCCAAAATACTTTTTCTATAGCTTTTGTTTCTAAATCTGAAATACATCTATGGTGAATAGGAGTCTCAACAATTATTTCATGTCGACCGACTCCATTCATCTTATCATATATTCCAAGTCCTTTTTTTCCTAAATCATCTATATCTCGTAAGGCAGGATATTTATTTTCTAAAACTCTGATCCACCATCCAGGTGTGTTTTTTTCTCTACCAGGAATTTTATCATATGCTAGTATTTCATCTCCAGATTCTTTTTCATTACCTTCACAAAAAGGACAGTAGTGGTCAGGTTGTCTATCTCGATCCTTTTTTGTAATTTTAAAATCTTTAGGTCTGTATGATCTTTCAGGGGAAAAAATAACCCATCTTCTGCTCACTGGATCTTTCCTTAATTCTGACATAAAGATCCTCCTTCTTTTATGTATTTATAGCTAGTTGCAAAACTCTAACCATTATATTTCATTGCTTTTATTACACTTACTTTTAAGGTCTGCCCCCTCTAAATCTCCTCCTGGCAGGGGAGACTATTTTTATTTCCTTTCAAAATTGATTTTTAGAAAACAATTGAATTATTTAAACCCTTGCTACTTTCTTGCTTATCCCGTCCCCTGCCAGGGGGAAGGCTAGGAAGGGGGGCTTTAAATTGTTGATAATTCTGTGGATAACCTAAAATTTTATTCTTTAGTTTTGCAACTACCTATTATGTATTTACTATTTTTTTTGCTCAAATAAAGCACTTATTGATTCTTCGTTATATACTCTTCTTATTGCTTTTGATAATAAATTTGCTATTGATAATATTTTTAATTTATCAAATTTTTTCTCTTTTGGTAATTTAATCGAATCAGTTACTATTATCTCTTTTAGCGGAGACTTTTTCAGTCTTTCAACTGCTGGATCTGAAAAAACAGGATGACTACAACAAGCATAGGCTTCTTTTGCACCTTTATCTAAAATAGCTTGAGCTCCATTTGTTATTGTTCCGCCTGTATCAATTATATCATCTACAAAAATTGCTGTTTTTCCTTTTACATCTCCTATAATATTCATTACCTCAGCGACATTTGGCTTTGGTCGTCGCTTATCAATAATTGCTATACTAGTATTTAACCATTCTGCTAGAGCTCGAGCTCTTTTAACTCCCCCAACATCTGGTGATACTACTACTACGTCATTTCCTGTAAGTCCTTTTTTCTGAAAATAATCTGCTAAAATTGGCATTGCTTCCATGTGATCTACTGGTATATCAAAAAAACCTTGAATTTGCTTTGCATGAAGATCCATTGTCATTACTCGATCTACACCTGATCCTGATAATAAGTTTGCCACAAGTTTAGAAGTGATCGGCTCTCTAGGACTAGCCTTTCTGTCTTGTCTTGCATAACCATAATATGGCATAACCGCTACAATATGCTTTGCAGAAGCTCTTTTTAATGCATCAGCAAATATTAATAACTCCATAAGATTTTCATTTACTGGATATGAAGTTGGTTGCACTATAAATACCGTAGAACCTCTTACTGTTTCATTTAATCTGACATAAGTTTCTCCATCTTTAAAATTAACCGTTTTTGCATTTGCCAAAGGCAATCCCAACTCATTTGCTATCTTTTTTGATAGATCAATATTTGATCTCCCAGAAATTATTTTCAATTTTTCCTCCTGTTTAATATGTTTTTCTTTAATTATTGACATAGATATATACTTTCTCATATCACAATCGACTGTTTTACCGACATAATTAATTTTATTTATTTTTTTTCCAATTTTCAATATTCCTTTGCCTTGCTCTTGCAATACCTAAACTATCAGAAGGTACATCTTTAGTAATAACTGAACCAGCTCCTGTAGTGACGCTATCTCCTATTTTTACCGGTGCTACAAATTTAGTATTGCTACCTATAAATGCTTTTTTGCCAATTATAGTCTTAAACTTATTCTTTCCATCATAATTACAAGTAATAGTTCCAGCACCTATGTTAGTATCTTCGCCTATTTCACTATCTCCAATGTAACTAAGATGACCAGCTTTTACACCTTTTTTCAACGTAGATTTTTTAACTTCAACAAAATTTCCTACTTTAACATTTTCTCCGATATTTGCTTTTGGTCTAAGATGGGCAAAAGGTCCTATATTTGCGTTATTTCTTATATTAGCCTCTTCAATTACAGAGGATTCTATATTAACATTGTCTTGTATCTTGCTATTAAATATTCGAGTATTTCCCATTATATTACAACTTTTTCCAATTTTGGTATTTCCTTGAATAACTGCACCTGGATAAATTATTGTATCTTGACCTATCTTGACATTTTCTTCTATATATGTATTTTCAGGATCTATCAGAGTCACACCATTTTCCATCACTTCTCTATTTTTTCTTCTATTTAAAACAGAAGAAGCTATGCTTAAATGGATTCTATTATTAACACCTAATATTTCTTCATTATCTTCTAATTTTAAAGTCTTAATCTCTTCTCCTCTAGAATTTAATATACCTATTATATCTGTTAAATAATATTCACCTTTATTATTCTCATTTCCTACTTTTTCAAGAGCTGAAAATAATTTTTTTGAATTACAACAATATACACCTGTATTTATTTCTTTAATTTTTTTAATCTCTTCGCTTGCTTCTTTTTCTTCTACTATGGATTCAACATTTCCATTATTACTTTTAACTATTCTACCATATCCAAATGGATTTTCCATATCAGCTGTTAGCATTGTTAAAGATACGTCTTCTTTTCTATGCTTATCTATTAATTTTTCTAAACTCTCTTCTTTTAATAGCGGAGTATCTCCACATAAAATTAAAACTTCTCCATCGAAATCCTTTAATTTTTCTTTTGCTTGGATTACTGCATGTCCCGTCCCCAATTGTTTCTTTTGCTCTACATATGCTTGATCTTCTAATCTTTCTAGAATAAGTTCTTTTTTGTGCCCCAAGATTAATATGTCTTCTTTTGTACCTACATTTTTTAATGTTTTTAATATCTTTTCAATCATTGAAATCCCATTTACCTTATGTAATACTTTTGGTAATTTTGATTTCATTCTAGTTCCTTTTCCCGCTGCTAGTATTAAAGATTTGACATCCATATTATAATTTCCACCTCTTATTTTCATAGTTTAAGATAATTATATCATATTTGAGTTATTTTTTCCAGTACACATTGAGTTTTTATACAAAAAAGATCCCTTATAAATAAAGAGATCTTAGATATTTTTATTGTTCTATTTTTATTTTAGATGGATTTGCAAAAAAGGGGTTTGATCATTAATATTTAAAAAGCTCTCTGGATATTTAATCCAGAGAGCTTATATATATGTTCGATTTTAATCATTAATATTTTATTCTATTTCAATATCTTGAGTAGTTTCAGTTTCTGCATTAACTTCAATACCTGAATAAGTTGTTGATACTACTGCATAATCACCTGAAGTATCTACCTCTGCAACAACAAGATCATAAGTTCCTGCTGTTAAAAATGGTAATTCATATGTTCCTTCTTCCAAATTCACATTTGAACTACTTACAGCATTTGGAAATGGAGAACTTGTATCATCGGCTGCAGTTGCTTCAGTATTATCATAAGTACCATCTTCATACGCAAATATTGTAAATGCACTATCTGTTGTTGTTTCTGCTGTGAAATTACCTGCAATGCTTCCTGCCTGATTATTCACTATTAATCTAATTGTTGGTTTCAATAAAAATTTATCTACATCTATTGCACTTATCGTAGTATAAGGTTTTCCTCTATAAACAACTGATTTTCTTACATCAAAATCTGCTGTTATCTCTACTGTTCCATTTGAAGGAACTGTAAATGGTCCGTTTGCTTTATATCCTGTTTGATCACCACTTGGAACAAATAATTCAAAATTTACGTCATCTGAACTATCTCCGTCAGCTTCTCCATCTGGATCCATTGCAATGTAAGAACCTGTGTTTATCCCTGCAACTGTTGTCGCTGTTTCTGAGCTTAACATAAAACGGATTTGACTTACTTCTCCCGCTTCAATTGTTGTATCTCCCAAAGGGGCAACATTTCCTCCTGTAAGTTCTAGTAAGTTAAATGTCTGAGGTCCTTCAAAACCATCAGATGTAACCCATTTTCCATTAAGTTCATATTCAATAGAATCTATCGTTATATATACTCCCTCTACTCCTGCTGCATCTGCTATCGGTGCATCTGTCAATGAAAGACTTATCGTTCCTGTACTTGTTTCATCATCTGAATCACTTTCACCAAAACATCCTACTACAAATATAAATGATAAAGTTATTAATATAGTCATTATGACTTTTTTTGAATTCATTATATCCTCCTTGAGTTTTTTTAGATTATAAGCTATCCCCAAATTACTCCTACATGTATATTATAACTTATATCTTCTTAAATATCAATATATATCATAATTTAAACCATATAATCAATATCTACTCAAAATTATCTAAAGTTATCTCTTTTAGATTTTTCTTCGTAATCTTTAATTTTTTATTTTTGTTTACATTACTAATATTAGTTGGAAAATCTTCAAACCATATATCAATCATTTTTAATTTTAAACTATTATATTCTTTTAAAAATCTAAATTGTTTTTTAATAGGAATATGCGTATACTTCATTTCTTTATTTATTTTTTAATTCGCCAAAAATAAATGGATTAATCACTCTAAATCTTAACTCATCTCCTTTAGATTCAGGCAAAACTAATTTTACTTCTTCTCCATTTTCCAATATACATGTATACAATTTTTTATCATGAGAATAATAATTCTTGTTAATCATTTTTGCTTTTATCCCCTTCTCATCTAACTCAACTTCCTCAACCCGAAACATAAATCTATATTTACCATCATTTATTTCTCCACTAAATTCTATATTTGAAAAATCAACTTCATAATTTAATTCTTTTATAATATTATCTTTGATATCAATTACCATATCGTTTACCCCTATTTTAGAGGTTATCTCCAATGCCAATGGCGATTTTGGTTTATTATAAACATCTAAAGTCTTACCATATTGTATTAATTTCCCGTTTTCTATAATACATAAGTAATCACTTAAGGCCATGGCAATTTCTATATCATTTAAGGCAAATATTGCCGTTAAATTATATCTCTTTATAACTTTTTTCAAAAATACCTTCATTTTATTTTTAGTTTCATTATCCAATTGAGTAAATGGTTCATCTAATAGCATAATATCAACATCTCGTACCTTTGCCTTAGCCAAAGAAACCAGTTGTTTTACTCCCTCTGGAAGTTGATCTATATTATCTTTTAAATAATCCTTATCAATTCCTATCTCCTCTGATATTTTTATTAGAGATTTCTCCTGCTCAGATTTATCTTTATGATGTAATTTTAATGGAAATATTATATTTTCCTCTGTATCCATATTGGGAAATAGAGCATAATTTTCAAAAACATACCCTAATTTTCTATCCTTAGGTGGAAGAGAATCTATCTTTTTTGCCCCTAAATATATATCTCCTCTAGATGTCTCATGTAAACCTGCTATAGTTTTTAAAAGTAAACTTTTTCCTGACCCTGATTTACCCACCACCGCTAATATCTTTCCTTTAGGTAAAGTAAAACTAATATCGCCGAGAGAAAAATCCCCTTTTTTGAAATTCAATTCTTTCACTCTAAAATTCCCTTTATCCCCCATAATCTCTCCTTTTTAAAGCATTATAATCTGTAACTCCAAAATCCAATATTTTCTCCACAATTTATTCTTAAATTAATAAAATAAATAAGTACTTAACTTAGTCCTTGGCACTTGGTCCTTGATACTTAGTACTTGGTACTTAGTACTT
>JBNJFI010000079.1:2084-8553 GCA_051746725.1 Fusobacteriota bacterium | reverse complement strand
TTAGATGTTACAGCAAATATTAGTCAAGATTTTATAAACTGGTCTTCACGAGCATTCCTATATATTATTTTTGGAATAACTTTGGGAGTTATTTTTGAGACAATATGTAATTATTTGACTTATCGAGAAATGAAGTCGAATTTTAATTCCGTTACAGATTTACCTAATCAAATTAATCTTGAAAAAAAAATCAATGAAGAAATTAAGACCCATATGAATTTTACCTTAGTCACTCTAGTCTTAGATAATTATTTTGATATATTAAATATAATTGGATATAATTATTCTGATAAATTCTTAAAAACTATATCTATAAAAATTAAAGATTTCATTTCAAAAAATATAGATTTATATAATCCCTATGATAATAAATTTGTGATCTTAATCGAAAATAATAATAGAGATGTAATGGATTGGGTCAAAAGATTTCATAGTTATTTAAGTGATTCTATAGATTTTATAGGCATTCCTATCCATTTAAAAACGCATATGGGAATTGCCTCTAGTACTGATAATATTAGAAGTGCTGATGAAATTCTAAGAACTTCTTTTTTGGCTTTAAGTAATGCTATTAATTTAGATCTTCCATATAAAAAGTATAATCATGATCTTCATGAAAACAGACTCAAAAATATGAGACTTTTAGGAGAAGTAAAAAAAGCCATTAAAGAAAATCAATTTGTCTTATATTATCAACCTAAGATCAATATAAAATCAAAAGCAATAATTGGAGCAGAAGTGTTAATAAGGTGGAACCACCCTAAGGATGGCTTTGTTCCACCTGGAGATTTTATCCCTCAAGTTGAAGGAACACATCTAATTAACCCTCTTTCTTATTGGGTTTTACATCAATCTATACATGATTTTATTACTATGCAAAAACGAGATTTTAATACAAAGTTAGCTATTAATCTTTCTGCTAAAAGTTTCCAAGATAATAAATTTATAGAAACTATACGAAATGTCATTAAAAACCATGACTTAGATTCAACTAGTTTTGAATTTGAATTAACAGAAAGAGATATTATGAAAGACAGAAATACCACTTTCCAAAAAATAAAAGAACTTAGAGATGCTGGTTTTAGTATATCAATAGATGATTTTGGAACTGGATATTCGTCTCTAGCTTATTTAAACAGTTTGCCAGCTGATATTATTAAAATTGATAGATCATTTGTAACCAACATGGCACAAGACAAACAAAAAAGAGATATTACAAGAGCTACAATAAATATGGGGCATTCATTGGGCAAAAAAATTGTCGCAGAAGGAATTGAAAATAAAGAAGAATTGACTTTATTAGAAGAAATGGGATGTGAATATGCCCAGGGATATTATACTAGTAAACCTCTTCCTCTAGACAAATTTCTAGAGTTTTCTAAAGAATATAGCACTAAAATCGATTTATATAATTAGGTCTGTTTCATATAAATAAAAAAACCAGCTTGGATATTTAAAAGCTGGTTTTTTTATATTAGTTTTGACTTATATACTTTTCTAAAACTCTTTCTTTTTTGCCCTGACTCTCATCTTTTATATTATTTTTATGATTATCTTCAATATTTTTTAAATCAGTAGGTAAAGTTACAAAAAAGGTTGACCCTTCCCCTTTTTTGCTAGTTAAATTCAACTCTCCACCTAACAAATCAATTAACTTAGAGGTTATTGCCAGTCCAAGTCCAGTCCCTTCATATTTCTTTGTCATATAATGTTCTCCTTGTACAAATTTATCAAATATTATTTTTTGTACCTCTTCTGATATTCCAATTCCTGTATCTGTAACTTTAAATCTTATTTTATTACCTTCTAGATATTTTATTTTTAATTCGATTTTTCCTTCTTCTGTAAATTTCTCTGCATTTGATAATAAATTTATCAAAATTTGTTTTAATTTTAATTTATCCATTTTAATATATTTAGGGATTTCGTTTTCTTTTATTATATTAAATGACAATCTTTTAGATTTCTTTTTTATTATTAAATCTAAAGTTTTTCTTAACACCCCTAAAATATCATCTAACTTAAACTTTTCAATATTTATCTTTAAAGTTCCCCTATCGATTTGAGCAAAACTAAGAATGTCCTTTATGAGACCTAGAAGATGTTCTCCAGATTCTTCTATCATCTCTATCATTTGTAATTGAAATTCATTTAGTTCCATATCCTTTAGTATATCTGCAAATCCCAAAATCCCAGTTAAAGGAGTTCGAAGTTCATGGCTCATATTTGCTAAAAATTCACTTTTGGCTTTATTTGCTATTTCAGCTCGCTCTTTTTCTTTTTCTAACTTTTCGCGATATATCTTTTTTTCAGTAACATCAATAAATATACCCATAATACGGAGCGGATTACCATCTTTATCTTTCACCACAGAGGCTAAAATCTGGATATTCTTAATATTATTATTTTGAGTTATCCCTTCTAATTCTTCGTCTATATCATGGTTTTTTAATAATTCATTTTTTAATTTTCTAAGTTTTTTATTATCTTTCCAAAATTCAATAATATTTTTTCCTAAAACCTTATTTTCATCTTCATATTCAAATAAAGATAAAAAGCCTTTATTTACATAAGTTATATTTCCTTTTAAATCTGAAAAAACTATTCCATTACTTGAAGTTTCAATCGCCTTATCTTTTAATAATAAATCAGATTCTCTTTTTTTTCTGGCGGTTATATCTTCATGAAATCCTAAATATCTATTTTCAGATAATTTAACCGCAATTATTCTGACATCAATTTTTTTACCATCTTTTTTGTTAAGAGTTGTTTCTATATTAATATTACCTTTTTTGATTAAATTTTCATGATGGATTAATTCTTTTTCATCTAGGTGAAAATCAGATAAGTTCATATTTAATAATTCCTGCTCTGTATATCCTGATATCTCTTGAATTTTCTCGTTTGCTCCTAAAAAATTTCCGTTTTTATCTGAAACTAAAATACCATAGGGAGCTTTTTCTATATATTGTTTGAACTGTTCTTGTTGTTTTATTATATCAGTAATATCTCTTAACACTGCGTATACTAAGTTCTTTCCATCTAAATTTATTAATTTCATAGTAAGTCGCATATCTCTAATTTTATTATTTTTGGTTTTGTGTTTTGTCCTAAAAGTATCCTCTCCATATTTCAAAACATTTTGTATATGTCCTGTTATATCTGATTTAGCAAATTTATAATCATAATCATATATAGATAGATCTTTAAATTCTTCTTTAGTATATTCAAGTTGAGTATACGCCTTGTCATTGAAATCTAAAACTTTTAAATTATCTAAGTCAATTAATAATATACCATATGGAGCTTTTTTGAAAAGTATTTCATATTTTTTATTCACCTCTTTCAAGTTACATTCCAACCTGCTTTTAGATGTAATATCTTGGCTCACTTCTAAGATCTTTTCTAATTTCCCATCTTTATAAATTGGCTTCCAGTTGTTTTCAAGATAGATCGTTTTACCTTTAGAATTATTAATTTTATATTCCATGGTATCAAATCTATTTTTTTCCAAAGCATTTTTATATAGTTTTTTAATGCGTTCTAAATCTTCATTATCAATAAAATTGAAAATTTCTTCTATTTTAAATACTCTTTTTTTCACTCCATAAATTCTTTGCATATTTTTGGACATAATAACTTTATTTTCCAGAGGATAAATCTCCATACTTCCCATACCAATAAGTTCTTGAGCTTGTTTTAATATCTCATTTTTTTCTTTAACTTGTTTATCTAAAGTTTTGCTTAAAGTTCGGTAGCGATTTTTATTAGCCTCAGTTTCCATAATCTTCGGTATCCATTGTAAAGCACCTAAAAATATTAATAATCTTCCTCCAAAATATCCAATTCCCTTTTCTAAGAAAACCAGATATAAATTACTACCAATCTCGTTATATTTTTCGAAATCATCTATTATATCAACACATTGGCCAATTAATAATAAAACAAACCCTATAATTATTAATTTTAATCCAGTAGTCTTATATAAGTTTAATTTTCTTTTTTGAATTAAATATATTACTATTGTTATATTTAATATTATTATCCCCATTTCGATCCAATATAAGTTCTCCATCGCCCACCTCCACTCTATTTAAAGTAAATATCTTTCTAAAACTTCATTAAACTCATCTCTATCAATTGGTTTTGAAATGTAATCATCCATTCCTACGCTTATAAAAAAATCTTTATCCTTATTTTGAGCAAATGCAGTTATTGCAACAATTGGAATATTACTGCCTTTTCTACGTATAATTTTAGTCGCTGTAACCCCGTCCATCTTTGGCATTTGAATATCCATTAATATTAAATCATATTTATTTTTACTTAATTCTTCTATTAGTTCTTTTCCATCACCTGTTTTTTTTAGATTAATACCTTTATCTTTGCATAGCTTTTCAACTAATCTTTGACTAATTTTATTATCTTCAGCAATTATAACTTTTTTTGTTAATTTTATTTGTTTTTTATTAATGATCTCAGGTTCTTTTTGTTTTTTATCATCGTCATATATTACTTCTTCTAAAGGTAAAACTACAATGAATCTAGACCCCTTTCCCTTCTTACTTTTCAGATCTAGTCGTCCACCTAAAAGATCCACTAATTGCAAACTAATCGAAAGTCCCAAACCAGTTCCCTCATATTTTTTAGTTAAATAGTGTTCTCCTTGTATAAATTTATCAAATATCCTTTTTTGGTCTGCCTTAGATATACCAATTCCTGTATCATCTATTTCAAATTTTATTCTATTCCCCTTGAGATATTTTACTTTTAATTCTATTTTACCTTTTTCTGTAAATTTACCTGCATTGGATAAAAGATTTATTAAAATCTGTTTTATTTTTAATTTGTCTGCTTTAATATAAGTGGGAACCTTATTTTCCAAAATCACTTCAAAAGTTATATCTTTTTCATTTCTTTTCATTAATTTAATCATTGTTTTTTCTAAGCTATCTAATAGTTTATCCAATCTAAAATTTTCATTATTAACTTCTATTATACCCGATTCAATTTTAGATAGATTTAATATATCATTAACTATTTCTAATAAATGTTCTCCTGATTCTTCTATTAAATTTAACATTTCTAACTTCTCTTCATCTGTTTCTGTTTCTTCTAAAATCCCTGCAAATCCTAAAACCCCATTTAATGGAGTTCGTAATTCATGGCTCATATTTGCCAAAAAAGCACTTTTGGCTTCATTGGCCCTTTCTGCCCCTATTTTTGCTTCTCTTAAATTTTCCTGGATTTCTTTTTCTTCTGTTATATCCTTTGCCATACTTATCAAAGCTTTTTTTCCATTAATTGCAGGCCCCAATGCTGTAGTTCTAAAATCCCAAATTCTTTTATCTCCAGATTTTGTTATGATTTCAAATTGCCCAACATTTTTAGGCGTTTCCAAATTATATAACTCATCAATTGTTTCTATCATCTTTTTTCTTTGGGAATTAGTATAAGCTTTTTTAATCCAACTTAATGTAGTAGGAATATCTTCTTTTTTATATCCAGAAAAGTCGGTCCAACCTTGACTAATTTCTATAACCTTTCCATCCTCTGTATGTATCATTATAGGATATGGGGCATTTTTAACTGTATTCCTAAACACTTTTTCACTTCTTTCCAAATCTTTCATTACTTTTTCTTTTTTTTGTATTTCTTGAGATAATTTCGAAGTTTTATTCTTAACTTCTCTTCTCATTATAAAAAATCCCATAGTAATTAAAATAACTGAGATTATAAATATAACCTTCCCTGTATATATTAAAAATTCTTGTTTATTCATTCCAGAGTCTGTTGCAAATGAAAACCATTTTTCATATAATTCTCTATATGTCCCATGTTCCCTTACCAATAATAAGCCTTCATTTAAAGTTGCTAGCAATTCTTTATCTCCATCTTTCACAGCAAATGAAAATTTTTGTTCAAATTTCCCTAACTTATGTTTTAATTCTCCTATACCTCTATTTTCAGATACCCTTAAATTTTTTATATTATCTAATCCCAATTGTTCTATTATTTTTAAACCCACAAACTCTTGTATTAAAATTGCATCATTTTCTCCACTGGCAAGTTTTCTAAATACCTCTTGATATGTAGGAAATGATATTAATTTCTCTGTTACATTATTTTTAACTGCATATTCATGTGCTGAATCTCCTTCCATCACCATAACTTTTTTGCCTTTTAAATCATCTATCGTCTTTATATTATCATTATCTGCCCTTACAAAAATTGTACCATGTAAAACAATATATGGAGTTGTAAAATCGAAGTATTCGTCTCTTTTTTCTGAATAAGACACTAAAGGGAGGATATCTAATTCTTCTTGTCTTAATTCTGCTTTTATATCTTTCCAATATCCTTTTTTGAAAGTTATATCCATTCCCATCTCATTTGCCACAGCTTCTAGTAGTTCTATAGAAAATCCTGTGATTTTATTATTTTTATCTACAAAGGAAAAGGGAGGATA
>JBNJFI010000079.1:0-1984 GCA_051746725.1 Fusobacteriota bacterium | reverse complement strand
ACATCTGATTGTCCTAAAAATGAAAATCTCATTAGATCAATCATATAAAATATAGGATTAAATAGAGATAAAGTTTTATATATTTCAGGCAGCGTCTTTACAGAATAAAATATACCACTCAAAAAAGTTAATGGAGTTATAAAAAAGTTTGAAAATATAGATACATGATCAAACTTCTCTGCCCATAAACCTGCTATAATTCCCAAAATCGAAAATATTGCCGATATCAAAAAAGCAGATAAAATGGCGTATATAGGATATACGATTAAACCTCCATAAAAAAATATTGAGACAATATAAATTACTGTCCCTACCAACATACCACGAACTATTCCGCCTACCATAAATCCAATACTTAATTCAATATATGAAAGAGGAGCTAATAAAAAATCTACAATATTGCCTTGATATTTTGCAATTATGAGTGAAGAGGAACTATTTGCAAATGCATTTTGTAATAAACTCATCAATATAAGTCCTGGAACTATAAAGTTTATATATGGAACCCCGTAATTTGAAACCTCTCTTCCTCTAAAAGAGTAAGAAAATATAATAAAATACAGACTTGTTGAAATTAATGGAGAAAAAATAGTCTGTACAGCAACCTTTGAAAATCTCATTATTTCATGTTTAATAAGATAATATAAAGATACCATTATTCATCACCTCTTAAAGTAACTAATTTTAAAAATACTTCTTCTAATTTTGGACTAGATATATCCATATCTAAAATTTCTACTTCTTTTTTATTTATATCTTTTATAAATTTATCTATATCCCTTTTTTGTAATTCCACTTCGATATTATATATTTCATTATCTTTTAATTTACTAATAATTTTACCGCTAACTTTTCCAAGATCTCCGGTATATGTTATTGAAATTCGCTTTCTATCCACTAGATCCATTAGATTTTCTTTTTTATCCACTTTAACCACTTTTCCTTTATCTAATATTGCTATCCTATCACATAATTCTTCAGCTTCTTCTAAATAATGTGTAGTTAATATAATTGTCTTTCCCTCTTTATTTAATTTTCGAACATAATCCCACATAGAATTTCTAAGCTCGATGTCTACGCCTGCTGTTGGTTCATCTAAAACTATTATTTCAGGATCATGAACTAAAGCTTTTGCAATTAATAATCTCCTTTTCATTCCACCAGAAAGTTGTCTTGGATTTACATCTTCTTTATCTTTTAATCCCAAAGCCTGTAATATTTCTTCGATCTTTTCTTCATTTTTTTTAATTCCAAAATATCCAGATTGAATTCGTAGCGTATCCTTTACACTAAAAAATGGATCCAAGGAGACTTCCTGGGGAACTATTCCTAAGCTTTTCTTTACTTTTTTAGGGTATTTTAATATTTCATTTCCTAAAACTGAAATTTCTCCCTTGTCTCTATTCACTAAACTTCCCAGTATTCCTATTAATGTGGTTTTTCCAGCCCCGTTTGGACCTAGGAGACCAAAAAACTCTCCTTTTTCAATTGTTAAATTTATATTTTCTAAAGCTTTTACCTCACCATAACTTTTACTTATATCTTTTATTTCAATCGCTGCTTTTATTTCTTTTTCCATTTCAATCCCTTCCAATTCCTTTTTTGATTTACTTTTATCACTAATGTCAATAATATCATAAATTATTTCAAAACTCAACATTATTTATAATTTAACTTATATATCTTATTTTACGCATAACAAAAGAGATTAGATCAAACCTAATCTCTTTTGTTATGTTACAGTATTTTATTTTGTAATACACTCCATATTTTGCTGATTTTTAATTAAATAACTTTATAACCAAAACTGATAATGGTTTGTTATTTGGATTATACCAAGCATGCGGTATATTAGCTGGACTATCAATAAACGAACCTTCTTCTACCTCTTTCCGTTCATCTCCAATTTCAACTTCTCCTTTTCCACTAATTACATAAAATATTACATCCACTGGCGTCTTATGAGTAGGTAATTCTCCCCCAG
>JBNJFI010000078.1:0-8664 GCA_051746725.1 Fusobacteriota bacterium | reverse complement strand
TAATATCTTTTATATAATAAATTTATTGCTCTTTAGAATCATCAAAGGTAAATCTTTTTATAAGTAATAGAAAATTTTTGCTTTTTTCATATAATTCATGGCTGGCACTTGAGTTTTCCTCTGCAATCCCTGCATTATTTTGTATCCCATCATTTATCATTCCAATGGATTCTTCTAATCTCTGTGCGCCATGTTCCTGTTCCACTGCTCCATCTGCTATGGTTTTCATAAAATCATTTATACTTTTTACTTCTTCTGATATATTTTTGATATTATTAATTGTTGCATCTACAGATTGATTACCCTCTTTTATCTTCAACGAGTTTTCATCTATCAAATCTTTGATCTTTTTTGAAGAATTTTTACTTTTTTGTGCTAAATCCCTTATCTCTGCTGCAATTACTGCAAATCCTTTTCCATATTCTCCTGCCTTAGAAGCCTCCACAGCAGCATTTAAAGATAAAAGGTTTGTCTGAAAAGATATTTCTTCTATTAGGTCAATAATTTTATATATTTGATCTGAACTTTCTTTTATTCCTTCCATTGCCATATTCAATTTTTTCGAGTTCTTTTCTATTTCTATGGTATCTTTTTCTGTTTTTTTAGTTATTTTCTTTGCTTCTTTAGTTAATCTTGCATTCTCAATAATAACATCTGATATCTCATCTATTGCTTCAGTTGTCTCTTCTACTCTATTAGCTTGTCTAGAAGTTTCATTTGCCAAATTTTGATTGGCATCGCTTATTTCTGAAGTGGCTTCAGAGATAAATATAGCTCCATCTCTAATCTCTTTTAATACTCCACTGAGTATTTCTATAAATTTATTAAATTTTTTCCCTAAATTATTAATTTCTTCTATTTTGCTTGGCTCCATTTTTACAGTAAAATCTCCCTTAGAAACCATTTCTACATTTGAAATGAACTTCATTATCGGTTCAGAGATATGCTTCATAATTTTAGAAGAAATTAATACAGAAAAAGTAACTACCATTATAAATAAATATAATATTGAATTTCTTAATTGTTCTATCTTTTTATCGTAATAATAATCGGTAAATGTCAATTTTATATCCCCTAACTTTTGATCTTTATAATATACTGGGATCGTTTTGATTTTTAACTCTCCTATTTTTTCTTTGGTATCTAAAGTTATTTTAGTTCCTAAATCTTGATTGCTTAGTTCTATTCTTATAATATCTTTATCTAAATAAAATGTTTCTAGATTTTTTCTAATTGCTTCTGTATCCATGTTATATAAATTATATGTATTTGTAATGGAAATTAATTGAGAAACTTTATTGATTTTTTGATCATATTCACTTTTTTCCATTTCTTTTTGTTGAATAATTAAATAAGATGAAAATATCAAAAAAGCAATAACTATTGTTGTTAAATTTATAAAATTAAAATATTTTCTAAATTTCATTTATGCCTCCTATTTTATATAATTTTCTTTAAAATTTCTTCTATTTTTAAAATTATAATGTTTTCATTATCTTTTTTGCATTTCCCAAGTATAAAATTTCCTGGAACTTTGATATCTAATTTGCTGTTTTTCATTTCTGAATCTAAAACATTAAAAATGTCTCCAATTTTATCCACAAGTATCCCTATTTGAGTTCCATCTAATTCCAAAATAACCAAAACGGTAAATTTATCATATTCAATTTTTTTTAAGTTTAAAACTTTATGTAAATTTAATATTTTTATTATTTCTCCATTATAATTAGCTAACCCTTCTACATATTCAGGTGAATTTGGAATATCGCTTATCTCAGGCATTCCTATCATTTTTTTTAGTTTTTTTATTTCGACTCCAAATTTTTTATCCAAAAGGTTAAAAGATATATATTGTTCCCCTTCTTCATATATTCCCAGTATTTTATTTATCTCCTTGATATCATAAATATTCTTCTTCAATTTTTATCCCACCTTTTTTGAAGCTTTCTAAGAATTGTTCTCCATATATATCTGTATTATTTTTGTTGACATATAATTTCTTTATTTTATTTATCTTTATTACCATTTCATATATTCTTTCTATATTTTCAATATTTATACCCTTTTTAATATATATAGTGTTCTCTAACCTCTCCATATCCTTTATTAGTAAAACACATATCGCCTCATTACCTATTTTCCGTCCTATTTCTTTTGGTGATAATTTAGAGTTGCAAATAATTTCAAATACATTATTTTGAGAAGTATTCAAAAAATTTACATTTCTAAGTTCTGATGGTATATAATTTTTTAAATGAAAGTCATTAGAAAGCGCATCTTTGAAAAACATTTTAATCTGATATTCAGAACCTATATTTTCATTAACTTTTTTCTTAAGTATATTAGCCTTTTTATTCTCATCTTCCTCTTCATCTAAATATTTTCTTATTTTATTAATGGAATCCTCATATTTTTCCATGTCATCTAATTCTTTATTAAATTCTTTATCATCATTTATATATAAATTATATCTAATATTAATAAAATTTTTCAAAAGTTTTAGGCTGTCTAATAAAGCATTTACTAATTTAGAATTCCCTTCTATGTCATCGCTTTCTATTTTTGCAAAACAATCTTCTAATTCATGGGAAAAATTTCTGATTTTTTCTAACTCCACCATATCACTATTTCCCTTTATGCTATGCAAATTTCTCATTATATCATCTACTTTATTTTTATCATAGCTTTTTTCAAGATCTAAAAGCAAATTTATATTAAGGTCTATCATCTCTATACTATCTTCAAAAAAAATATCTAATAAGGTATTATCTATTATTTTTTTCATATTATTTCCTTTCACTTTCAGTTAAATATCTTATAAAGCAACTTATAAATTATATATATTGTGTAAATTATGTATATCTAAAACCAAAGCTATTTCCCCTGTATTTAATATAGTTGCTCCTGTAAATGCATTTTTATTTGAGAATTTTATATCTCTGATTACAATCTCTCTTTCATCTATTATCTCATCAACCATTATAGCTATTTTTTTATTTCCATTGGTTATAATTACCGTTGCATCTTCTATATTTTTTATTGCACTTTTATCTTTAAATCTTTCATATAGTCTTAAAAGAGGAACTTTTTCCCCATAGAAATTTAAAATTTCTTTATCATCTGATTCTACAATATCCCTTTTTTCTACTTCTAGAACTCTCTCTATGAGATAAACAGGCAAAATATATATCTTTTTCCCAACTTTAACTAAAATACTTTCAATTATTGTTAAACTTAAAGGTAATTCCATGATAAATCTAGTATATTTATCTTTTTTGCTCTGAATATCTATGTTTCCATGGAGTTTTTTTATGTTAGAAAGAACAACATCCATACCAACTCCTCGACCAGAAATCATTGTTAGCTCTTTTGCCGTGGAAAATTTCGGTCTGAAAATCAATGCAAATATCTCTGATTCTGTTAACTTATGACCAGGGTTAATAATCCCCTTCTCAATGGCCTTTTGTTCGATTCTCTGTCTATCTAGACCTTGTCCGTCATCATATACTTCTAATATCACTTTACGGTTTTCTATCTTTGCTATGATTTCAATTTTTCCTACTTTTGATTTTCCTTTTTTGACTCTTTCTTCTTCTGTCTCTATTCCGTGATCCGCAGCATTTCTTATCATATGAATTAAAGGATTAGTTATCTTTTCTAATACCGCTTCATCAACTTTTAGATGACCTCCTACATACTCAAAATCAATTTTTTTATTTGACTGCCTTGCTATTTGTCTTGCTATTTGTTTTAAGTTCAAAAAAGTATTTTTAAGTGAAATCATCTTTATATCTAAAACATCATTTTTTAAATTATTCGTTAAGTACTGCAGCTTAGATATTAACTCATTAAAATTTTCATTTTCAATTCCTTGTAACTTATCTAAAAATTTATATAGATTAGAGTGCATTGTTACTAATTTTCCAATCTTTGTCATAATTTCATCCAATCTACTAGGGTCTACTTTTATTTTCTCAATAATTTTATTATTTTCATTTTCATTATATAAACTCTTTATTTTCAGAGGCTTTTTTACTACCTTTTTTTCATTATCGGATTCAAAATCAGATATCTCGAAATAATTTTTTTTAATAATTTTCATTATATTGGAAATTAATCTTTCTTTATTTTCTGTGATAATCACTGCTTCAAGCTTTATATTTAATTCTTTTATTTTTAGATCTTCTATACTAGGGATATTTTCATTATTTATTTTGAAATCTTCTAGTTTACCATACCTATTCATTATTTCTTTTAAATCATTTATTTTAAAACTTTCTATTGTATCTCCTTTGAAGTCAAATTTTATAATTACTTTTTTAGATTTTCGACTTTTCTCTTCTTCTTTGACTTTGTGATTCATTCTTTTTTTTATAGTTTGAAGACTTAACTTTTTTATATCTTTTCTAAAATTTTCAATATCATCTAAAACATTTTCTATTATATCTTCTTGGTCTTCTTTAGAAAATGTTCCAAAATGATTCAAATTATGTATGAATTTTTTCAAATTAGGCAAATCTCTTTTATAATTATATACATTTAGAACTTCATCAATTCTATAAAAATTTCTAAATATATCATTTATATGTTCATCGTCATAATCTTCAAGATAGTTTTCAATTGAATTTTGTAAATCAATTAAAATATCCTCTATCTCCTCTTTGAATAAGGAGAGATACCTTTCTGAATATATGTTAATATTTTTCACAGTTCCTCCTTAATATTTCTCTAATTATTGATATCTTTCTTTGAGATCCAATATAGTATCTATATTATTTAAAAAGATATCTACTAATTCTGGATCAAAATGTGATCCACTGCTTTCTATTATAATTCTAATAGCCTTTTCTTCAGAAAAAGCAGGTTTATATATTCGTTCAGTAGTAAGAGCATCAAAAACATCTGAAATGGCAACTATTCTTGCTTCTAAAGGAATTTCATCTTTTGACAGATTATGAATATAACCTGATCCATTCCATTTTTCATGATGATATCTAATTATATTTTTGGCTATTTTAGGTAAATCAGAATCCTTTATCATTCTGTACCCAATTTCAGTATGTTTTTTCATCTCTTCAAATTCAACATCTGTAAATTTACCTGGTTTTTTTAATATCTTATCTGGTATTCCAATTTTTCCTATATCGTGAAGAGCAGCGTATAGCTCGATTTGTTTTACTGTTTTTTCACTAATTCCCTCTATTTTAGAAGCTAATAATCCAGAATATTTTGAAACTCTTTTTATATGATTTCCTGTGCTTTCATCATTATATAAATTAGCATTTTCAAGGGCTGTTATCATAGAAAGAGTCATATTTTCTAATTCTTTACTTCTTTTTTCAACTAAGTCTTCTAAATTTTTATTTTGGTGCTTTAATTTCTCTTTTGTTTTTTGTAGATCTATCGATTGTTTATAAAAATTTATTGCATTTTTTACTTTTAAATAAGTCACATGGGGATCAATTGGCTTGCTTAAATAATCATAAACCCCTAATTCTAAACCTTTTTGTTTTTCTTCATCGCTGTTTTTAGCAGTGATTATTATTATTGGCAATCTCTCATATTTTTTTTCATCTTTTATATGATCTAAAAATTCAAAACCATTCATCACAGGCATTTCTCTATCTAAAGTAATAGTTAATATATCACTAAATCTCTCTTCTAATATTTCTAAAGCTTCCTTTCCATTGGAAGCCTCGAGTGTTTCTATGTTGTTTTCATTTAATAATTTACAAAGGTATCTTCTAGAAAATCTTGTGTCATCTACTACTAGTACTTTTTCCATAATCCCTCCTAACTATTTCTATATTATTACAATATGTTTTTTTTTTAGCAATACTGTAGTAAAACCACATCGAAAAAACATATCTATTTATATTATACTATATATTTTTATTAAAAACAAGTTAAATGTAAGAATGTTTATTCAAAAAAGGGTAATAATTAACCAGATATTTTTGATTTTGAAATTCATAAACTAAGGACATCTATCTAAGAGAAAAACAAAAGGCAACTTTAAAGTTGCCTTTTTTGTTATAACTATTTAATCCAATGGTCATTACCATTATCATAATTTGTACTATTAATACTGCTCTTTGGATCTCTTTCACTTATAATAGCATATTGAAGACCTGTTATATTATTTCTTATTACTATTTTTTTAAAAAATTCTTTTTTGTCTTTACTTAAAATAAAAATACTAAATCCTATATTAAAATTTCCTGTTGTAGTAGTATATCGATCAAAAACTTGATTTCCACTTGTTGTGGATTCATATAATAATTTATTTGATAATTTTAAAACATCGATACTATCTTTTATCTCATCATTTTCATTTTCTAAAACATATATTTTATTTTCATCTAATTTAAACTTAAACCAATATTTTTTTCCTTCATTTTCACTTCTATCTCTATAGGTTTTCAAAAAAGTAGGAATTTTTGTTGTCATACTTATTACAGCATTTTTCTTGGCTCTCCCCCTTAACGAGGCTGCTCCAAAAGTGACCATAACTCCTACTATAGCGACAACTATCATTATTTCTAATAGTGTAAATCCTTTTTTATTAAATTTTCGTTTCAAAAAAGCCCCCCTTGATTTAATTAATTATATATTCTCTTATTCTTTATTTATTATTCTTTATTTATTAATTATTTCTAAAAAGATCTCTAGTATATACTTTATCCATAACATCATCTAATTTATCACAAAGTCTATTAGTTACAATAACATCAGATCTTTTCTTAAATTCATCTAAATCCTTAACCACTTCAGAATGAAAAAATTGATCTTGGCTTAAAGTAGGCTCATGTATAATAACTTCTATTCCCTTGGCTTTTAATCTTTTCATTACTCCTTGTACTGCAGATGCTCGGAAGTTATCTGAATCTGTTTTCATAGTTAATCTATATATTCCAACTGTTTTAGGTCCTTTTTTCAAGATCATATCCGCAATATGGTCTTTTCTTGTTCTATTTGCATCTACAATAGCACTAATTATATTATTGGGAACTTTATCATAATTTGCTCTTAGTTGCTTTGTATCTTTAGGCAAGCAATAACCACCGTATCCAAAAGATGGATTATTATAGTGATCTCCTATCCTAGGATCCATTCCTACACCTTTTATTATCTGTTTAGTATCTAGACCTCTATGTTCTGCATATGTATCTAATTCATTGAAATAAGCTACTCTCATGGCAAGATATGTATTAGAAAACAATTTAACTGCTTCTGCTTCTGTAGAGTCTGTAAATAGCATATCTATATCTTCTTTTATGGCTCCCTGGGCAAGAAGATTTGCAAAGGTTTTGGCTCTTTCTGATTTTTCTCCTACTATAATTCTAGATGGATATAAATTATCATATAATGCCTTTCCCTCTCTTAAGAATTCCGGAGAAAAAATAATATTCTCTGTGTCAAATTTTTCTTTTATATTTTTTGTATATCCAACTGGTACAGTTGATTTTATAACCATTGTTGCATCTGGATTAATCTCTAAAACATCACTTATTACATATTCTACTGTTGATGTGTCAAAGTAATTTTTTTGCGGGTCATAATTTGTTGGTGTTGCTATTACAATAAATTCAGCATCTTTATATGCCTTTTCCTTATCAGTAGTTGCTTCTAAATTAAGATCTTTATTTGCTAAATAATCTTCTATCTCTTTATCCACTATTGGAGATTGTCTATTATTTATCATTTTAACTTTCTCTTCTACAATATCTAAGGCTTTCACCTCATTATTTTGTGCTAAAAGTACTGCGTTGGATAACCCAACATAACCTGTTCCTGCTATTGCTATCTTCATATTATTACTTCCTTTCGTGTTTTTTTATATTTTTTTATCCTTAACTTATTACATTATCAATAATTTCTTTATCAAATTTATAAAAATCATCAAGATGATTATTTATTACATTTTCTACAATATCATAATTAATCTTCTGATACTGATGAACTGCCACATTTCTAAACCCAACCATAGATTTCATATTTTTCAAAGAATTAACTGTTATAATATTTTTATCACAGAGTTTTTCGAAAGCTTGGGCACTATTTTTAGGAATTCCTAGAGCTAATTCTGATGTTATATACATTGCAAGGTCAATTGCCTGTTGACAAGCTCTTTGCAAATTTAAAACAATTATATCCTGGGTGTCATAATTATCTAAATTAAAGTTTTCTTCGCTTTTTTTTGTCTCTATTCTTTTTAAGCATTTTTCAATGGATTCAATCTTTGATAGGATTACTTCTTCCATACACACTGCCTCTCTTTTTAATTTTTTCTTTAATAACTGATATATCATCAATATATTGACCATATAAACTTAACTGTTTAAACTCAAACTCAGCCTTAGTTTTTTCATCTTTTTTAAAAATTACCTTTCCTTTACTAATTATCTCTTTTGTTAATACAGGATCAGATCTATTAAGGTTTATTAAATCTATTTCCCTGCCAAGCTCTCTAACTAGTTCAATTTTTAGGTCAAATAAAAGTTTATCATTAATTTTATTTTTAGATAAAATTGCAATATCTATATCACTATTAAAGTTAAAATTATCAGTGTTTACAGATCCAAAGAGATAAATTAAGCTAACATCCAAAAAATCTTTTATGATTTCTATTATTTTTTCATCCATTTTTCTCCTTTATTTTTA
>JBNJFI010000077.1:0-8972 GCA_051746725.1 Fusobacteriota bacterium | reverse complement strand
GGAGAATATCGAAAATGTAACTTATAAAACAGATACTCCTGATGATTCTAACGCAAGAGCAACAGATGTAGGTGCTATATTGACAGTGACAGGTAAGATTATTACACCTGTAGAGGGGGAGCCAGATGACACACAAAAGATAGCTTTGTGGTCACTAGTAAACGCTGAAAAAGCCGATGCTTACAGAAAAACAACTTTGCAAGTAATTGCAGGGGATCAAGTAGTGAGAAAGATTAATTTTCCAAACTCATTTGTAGTAGACTATACAGAAACTTATGGAGATAGTTCAGGAGCCGGAGAATTCAATCTAGTATTAAAACAAAAGAAAGACAAGAATGATTTAGTAGCCATCGAAGGTGGATACGCAGCAGAATAGTACCTATTAAAAGGGACAAGTTTACTTGTCCCTTTTAATATATTTTTTTAATTATTTAATATTTAATTAAAAATATATTTTAGTTTTAATTAAAGATTAAAGTAAAAAATATAAAACAAGAATTTAGGAGGAAATAATGAAAGAGTTAATTCGGAAAAAGATATCTCAAATAAAAAATAAAGGAGAAAGACAGCTTTTAAAAACTATAGGAGCTGAGGTTTTAGAAGAGATGATAGAATATCAAGAAGAAGAGATAGAAAAATTAGAAAATAGAATATTTAATGATTTTAAAACAAATAATTCAGGGTATACAATATATACAACGGTGGTTAGTAATGGGGGGTTAGTTGAAGTAGAAGATGAATTGTTTCCAATAGATCCAAATGATTTAGATAGATCTGATTATGACATTGAGGAAATAATAAATGCTATTAATAAAAAAAGAAAGATAAAGATAGATCGAGTATTTTTAGATTTGAAATATGACAAGATAAAAAAATTAATAGCTTCAAAAAAGATATTTAATGGTAAATTAGTTACAGAAGCCAAGGAATATGATATTAAAATAAGACTTGGAAAGGTTAATGATTATATTATGAAGGAGAAATCTCTTTATAAGGCTTTTTTGAAAAACTCTATAACTTGGACAACTATAAATAACCCTTATATAAGAAAATTTGCGGATGTATTTATCATCGAAGTAGAAGGATTAGAAGAAGAGATAGAGGAAATAAAAGAGATAACATATAATTTAGATGAGTTTGAAGAAAAAAAGAAGCAAAATATGATTCCAGTATGGAATATAGAAAGAATAACTAAAAAATGTTCTGGATTTCCAGAACCAGCTATAGATAAAATTAATTATAAACATATAATAAATTTTAATAAAGTTGAACAAAAAAGCGGATATGTAATTTCCAATGAAAACAAACAGATTTTAGATATATATCAAGGAGAAAAGAAAATAGAAATAATAAGTCCAAATGGGAATACAATATCATGGGATGTATTGAAGATAGACCAAAAAAGCCAAAAAGAGATGGACTTAGAATTTCCAATATTATCAAATAAAAGAAAAGCAACCTTTATTAACAGAATGAGAAGTATGGGAAATACTACTCCTAGGACTAAAGGAGAAATTGCTCGAATAATCAATTCATTTAAGGAGATAAAAGGATTTCAATTAAAAGATGTTGAATTAACAAAAAAGGGAGAAAAAGAAGGGATAACTTTTGACTTCAATGACTTCATAGAAGATGAGATTCATATACAAAGGTCTAGAGATTGCCTCATACTTAGTTTTTCTACTACTGAAAAGCCTGATCTACAAAATGATAGGTTAAGTTTTATAGTTTCAGAAATACAGTTGTACTTCCCGGAATATAACTGCAAAGGAGTGATAGTATAATGAATTATACGTGGGAAGCGCTTATAAAAAATGAAAATATAGGAAGAGATTCCAAAGATATAAGTTTTATATTTTCAGACAGTTTTTCTCCATATATAGAAGTCAATTTAGAAGAAATTAATAATAAGGATTTGCCTTCAGAAATCGAGGTAAATCCTTATGTAAGGTATTATAGTATATTTAAAAATCTATTTAATCCAAATAATATAAAGAATAAAGAAGCTAGAGGTGCTCTTTTTGACTTAGGAATACATGTTTTATCTAGATTAGATAGATATCAAGGGATGAGCAAAAAAGAGTTTTTTAGAAAGAAGATTATCTTTGAATTAGAAAATGGAGAATTTGGGAACGAGATACAAAATTATATGAAATTTATGAATGCTGCAGAAAAAAATGATATTGCAGAAAACGTATATAAATTTTATAAAAATGGGAACGGGATATATTATTTTCAAAAAAGTGTACAAGATGTTTTTAAAAGTAGTAGTTTTTATTTTAATAACGAAAAAAGAGATGAGATATTAATATATGTGAATAATTCAGAGATTCGTAAAAACAAAAATAAGTTTGAATGTATTAAAAAGTTGTTTTTACCAATTGGTTTTGAAGTTGAAGTATACTGGAAATCTCACTTTGGAATAATAGATCAAAATACTACTATGAAAGTTGGGAAGATAAAAATTTATTGAGCAAAAAAGAATGTGTAAGAAAATAAAATAGGTAGTGGCAAAACTATATAAAGCAAATAAAAAATAAGGGGGAAATAATGAAAAGATTTACACAACATAACTTATCAATAGAAAATTTTGAATTTGAGATTTTAGAAGAGTTATCTATAAAAAAAGAATTAAATAATCACTCTGTGGTTTATATAAAAGGGGTTATTGATTCAGATGAAAAAGGAAAATATGAAGAGTATTTAAGCTCTGAATATCCTAAACTAAACTTAAAATGCGGAAAAGGAGAAAAGAATATATTCAAAGGTGTTATATATAATCAAAAAATACTTCAAACAGACTTTAACGAATGTGTTTTAGAAATATGGGGAATTTCTTATAGTAAAACATTAGAGGAAACTTTTAACAATAGGATATATCAAAACAAAGGGACAATGTATACAGATGTATTTGAAAAAATAAAAGAGAAAAATGAAATTTTTGATATTCAATTTTCTAATAGTGAATTAGAAAGTACTAAATTAGTAAGCGGAGATTATCCCTTGGTTTTACAGTATAAAGAAAGTGAATGGGATTTTATAAAAAGAATATCTTCATATTTAAATCAACCAATAGTAGTAGATGATACTAAAGATGATACTGAAATTATAAATATAAAGGTAGGAATACATGAATTAGAAGCTAAATCTTTGAATAATAATTCTGGTTCTATGCAAAGAAAAATAGGAAGGAATTATATTCATAATTATTATACAGTTAAAAAACACAAACACTCTAGATCCAAAGATATATATGAAGTCGGATATCCAGTTAAATATATAAGCGATCAGATGACAGATACAGAAGAGGAAGTAATAGTATTTAAAAATGAGATATATTTAGAAGATAATATATTAATGTCTGACTTTACTTTGGTCAAAAAAGAGGAAATTGAAATTAAAAAAATAAAA
This sequence comes from Fusobacteriota bacterium, assembly GCA_051746725.1. Taxonomy (GTDB): domain Bacteria; phylum Fusobacteriota; class Fusobacteriia; order Fusobacteriales; family JBNJFI01; genus JBNJFI01. The sequence continues at coordinate 5,561 of JBNJFI010000077.1, read as the reverse complement.
AGGCAAAAAAGTATAAAAGGAAGATCTTTTAGAGGTGAAGTAAAAAAATTAAAAGCAGATCATACCGCTCAAGTTGAATTTTTGGATTTAGAAAATGAATATAAAAAATCTAAATCTTTTTGGTTTCCAATAGATAAACCTTATACTGGTGCATATTTTTCTCCAGAGGAAGGTGATGTAGTAGATATATATATTAAGGGAGATAATGAAAAATATTCAACTTTAAAAAGTAGTTCTACAGATAATGACACTAAAGATGACAATAATCCTAAAGAGAAAAGAATAATCAGTAATACAAAACAAGAAATAGTATTAAATGATGAAGAAGAGAGTATAAAGATAATTAGCTTAACAGATGCTTCTCAGATGGAGATGAACGAAGATTTAATTGAGATTATGAATGCCGGAACTAATTTAAAATTAACAAAAGAAGGGGAAGTTACTCTTGCCAGTGAAGATAGAAAGATTAATATTACAGACGATGGAATAGTTGTTGAAAGTGATGGTAATACCATAGAAATGAGTAAAGATGGTGTTGCTGTTTCTGGATCTAGCGGAGAGACTATAGAGATGAGTAAAGGGACCGTTGAGGTTGCTGCAGGAGGGAAGAGTGCTACTATTGGAAATGGTATGATAGATTTAGCATAGACAAAAAAATACTCCGTTGAATTATTTTTATGATGCGGAGTATTTTAGCTGTGAAAATTCAGTGAATAGAGAATATTTGGTGGAGGATAAATAGAAGATATGATTAAAATTTGTATAGAGATATTATACGATATCTGTATATAGTTTTTAAATAGATAAGAAAAGTAAAAAACAAAATGGAGGTTAAGATGAAAAAGAATAAGCTATCTAGTTTTATAAGATTATTTTTAGTATTAAGTTTATTAATAGTGTCATTTGGTTGTAATAATGGAATGCCTGATCCTACTAAGTTGAAAGATGGAGAAAAGTATGTTTTGGATAAAGTGATAGAAGTAGATAAAGAGAGTGGAGAAAAGTATGTATGGGAAAGGTATGAGCATGATAAATGGGGGAATATAATAAATCAAAAGACTTTTGAAAAAGATGGAGATCTCTATTATGAACGAACTTGGAGATATAACAAAGATGGTCAAATGATAAGAAAAAGATTTAAAGGATCTCCATCTATATGGGAAGAATATAAATATAATGAAAAAGGTAAAAAATCAAAGATAATAAAGAAAGTACCCTATGATAATGAGTTGTTAAAAGGAAAAGAGGTAGAGGAGTATAAAAAAAGAGGTGAGCCGAAGATGGAAGATCACCAGACAAAGGCAGGAGTAAAATATATTGAATATGAGTATTATAGAGATGGAAAGAGTAAATTATGGAAAAATATAGTAAGAATAGAGTCAGTGGAGACAAGAGAATATTGGAATAATGGGAATTTAAAAAGTAAGGTAGTTAATTATAGAACTGGAGATAAACATGAGATGGAATATAATGAGAAGGGATATGTAATAGATGATACTTATTACTTTGAAGATGGAAATAAAGCACATAAGGAATACAAGAGAGAGTATTATCCAAATGGTAATAAAAAGAGAGAGGTAACAGAGGAGATATATAAAGGTGAAGTAGGAGAACGGATAGAGTATAGATTTGATAAAGATGGAAATGAGATAGAAGAAAAGCAAAGAGGAAATATCTTAAATACTTGGTATTTGCAAGAATTTGATAAGAATGGGAATATGATAAAATTTATAGACAAACATGAAGATGGAAGTATTGATAAAATTTGGGAATGGAAGTATGATAAAAATGGTAATAAAACTGAATTTAAAGAATGTGAATTTACAAAAGGAAAGAAAGGTTTTGTTATAACTCAATGGCTGAAATATGAGTATATGGGAAATAAAAGAATTGGTATAAAAGAATTGAACAATAAAACAGGAGAAACAGAGTATTATAGCAAACATGTATATAAAAAAATTATGGTAAAGGAGTAATCTATGGTGAAAAAAATTATAAAGTATTATGATAAAGGGAATGATTTTAGATTAGTAGATAATGACGATCAAGAAGCTAAAACTGGAAAAAAAGTTGCTCCAAATACTATTTCAATTGACAAAGAAAAGGAAATTGATAAGTTAGCAAATTTATATACAAATACTTACAACAGTATGCAAAAAGAGCAGCAGAATAAAGCTCTTCAAGCATTTGGAGCATTAGCAGATTTTGGTTTGACAGCCGTGGATGCTTATCTATCGGCCAAAGAATTAAATATGGAAGATATGAAGTATGATGATGCAGTAAAAAGACTTGAAGATTCAAAGAGATTCCCTATAACAAAACCATTTAAAGGACCGAAACCCTCTATGTTTTCTCCTATAGTAGAAAATGGAGTGGAAAATGGATTTAAAACAGTAGGAAGTATATTCGAGGCAAATACAGATGATAAAGATGAAAATTTTGGGAAAGTGATTGGAGATATAAATAAGAATGTTAGAAAGCTTAATAATTTAAAAAAGTTACCAGAATTTATATATGAACATAAGGAAGTTTTAAAGAAAACAGGTTCTAATCTTGAAGCTATGAAAGGGTCTGTAAAACAGATGGGAAAAGAAATTACAGAGCAGTTGGGAAACTATTTTGCAATATGGGCTCCTGCAATATGGGCAGTTAAGGGGAGAAAGCCTTATTGTTATGTAGAGGAAGAAACATATCAAGGAATAGATGATAGAAGGTATATGCACTTAGAAGGAACAGAAGTTCAAATAGGAGATTGTAAAAAATTTATTGAAGAAGTAGAAAAAGAGGTAAAATATAATCGAGTAGCAGCACAAATAATGGGAGTACTTATGGAACTAGGATTTATAGGGATATTAGCTCCGGAACCCATAACTTCTGTTATAGGGGTAATATTGATAGCTGCAGCACAACCAGTTTCAAATGCTATAAAGGAGATACTAATTAATGAAGAGAAAGGTTTAAAGGATCTAATACCTGAAATAATAGATCAAATAATAAGCTTTTTTGATCCAACAAGGTTTATAGGTGAATCAAGAATGTTTATGAAAATAGAAGATAACAATAAAAATTTCATTCAAGAAATGGAAGTTGATTCTCCTGGAGCTGTAATAGGAGGAACTCAATCATTTTTAAAGGGGATAAAAGAGAGATTAAGAGAAGCTATTTTTCAGATTGATCAAACTTTTGTTTCAGGAGTATTTGGAATTAAAACTGAAGATCAGATTAAATATTACGGTGGTATGATGGAATCTGAACTGAATGTTCAAACTGAATTCAAAGGGATAAAAAGGATATATGCTGATTTACCTACTATAGCAGATTATGTAAAAGAAGAGGAAGATATAGATTATATTGGTTTTTTAAAAATAGGAGAAGGCCAAGATATAATGGAAAAAATACTGAAGTCTCTTTTTGATGAAAATGGGGATGGAAAACTAGATGTAATTTATTCAATGAAAGAAGTAGAATATAAAAATAGTGTTCCCAGATTAATTCATTATTTAGATAAGAAGAATATGAATCAGGTAATTATGTATTCTTATAAAGGATATCATGAAGAAAGTCCTAAAAAATATTTAAAGCATTTTAAGGAACATTTTGAAGAGGAGTATATTAGAGATCTTTTAAAGCAGGGAATAGAGATAGGAAAAGGATGGGATAAAATTAATAATGATATTTATATTGTGCAGGATATTTCAGAGCTAAATAATGATGCTAAAAGGATTGGTCTAGATTTAAATAGACAAGATATAAAATATTATGAGATATTAAACTTAGAATTCAATAAGTTTTTTGTGGAGGATAAATTATTAGGAAAATTATTTGATGATAGTGAGTATAAATATGACTATATTCTAAGAAAGGACCATATGTTTTCTAAAAGTGATGATCATTATTTTTTTAAACCAAATGAAGACACTATATATGGTAGTCTTTCTTTAAAAGAGGAAGAAAGAGGATCTAGACTTGATTATAAATTTACAGCAGGATTTGGAACAGATAAGGTTTTTAAAAATAGTAATGGAATGGGACAGATATTACTTAATAATTTAGTTATAGGAAAAAATGTTAAATCTTTAAAAAAAATTCATAATGAGAGACAAAATGAAAATTATTGGGTATCTACAGAAACTCATAATAATTGGATTGAAGAGAGAATGTTTTCAAATAGGATGGGAAATAGGTGTGAGATATATAGGGAAAGGATAATAGAAGATAATAGCTCTCTTTTAAGTATTAGCTATCATTACTATATTGCGGCTAAGAGATTGGAAATATTTTATGGACCTTATTATAAGGAAAAGAATAAATTAGTGATAGATGATTTTAGACCAGGAGACTACGGTTTAAAACTGCCAAGAAGTCATAAATTATTTGGAAGCATAGGAAAGGACATTATAGATATGAATTATGTTACTTTAGAAGAAGATCCAAACGATTTAATCTGTTTAGATAATAAGAATGGCGGAAAGAAAATTACTTTAGTTGTAGATAACAAAGACGTTATTTTGGGAGAAAATATAGAGAAATTAGATAAGGTCATAAAGGAAGAAGATACTATATATAAATATAAACAGGTTAGTGATGAAGGTTGGTTTGATTTAGCTGATGAGATCTTTTTTGATTACTACTTAGAGGATAATGAATTAGAGATCTATTATGGAAAACTATATGATGGGATACCAAAATATGGAAATAAAATTAGAATAGAGGATTTTAAAAATGGAGATTATGGAATAGATTTATCAATAGATTATCCAATTCTTTATGGTAGTCTAATTGGAATGGATAGAGAACCTATAGAAAAATATAATTTTACAGGAATGGAAGCTTCACATTTTGTTGAGTCTAATCATGAAGGAGAAATGGTACTGAATAATATGTATCTTTCAGAGGCAGATATAAGAAATACTGACCCTGAGATAAATGAGTTAGATAGATATATTAATAAGATAACTACTCACTATATGGAAGATAATTTTAAAAATATTTATATTTATGATTCTCAAAAAGATGATCTTACAATACTTTATAAATCTGATTTAGATAAAACTGTTACTGTAGAAGTTGGAGATGAGGAAGTTGAGTTAACAGGATATAATAAAGTATATATTGCGGAATTTACCAAAGGAGATTATGGAATAGATATTCCTGTTGAAAAAACAGTTTTAGTAGGGAGTAGATATTGTAATATAAGAACAGTTGAAAAAGGAGATACTCTCTGGGATATTGCAAAGGAAGAATTAGGAGATGGAAATCTATGGAGAGTGCTAGAAGGTAAAGGAGCAAAAAACTTTACTACTAGGACTGCAAAACGAATAAAACCAGGAGAAAAGATTTATATACCAGCTGGATATTGATCATCCTTAAAGAAAACTAAACATTAGGCTAAAATAATTATCTATAAATTAAACTGAAAAGAGGTAAAAAAGTGGATAAAAAAATAACTCAAATATTACTAATATTATGTTTAATCATAATTTTACAGGGATGTACAAACCCAATAACTGAATATCTGAATAGCAATCTCAAAAAAGAGATAGTAGAAAAGATGGAAGAGG
>JBNJFI010000076.1:0-9353 GCA_051746725.1 Fusobacteriota bacterium | reverse complement strand
ATTTTAACAGTTGTGAGAAAATTTGTAAAGGATATTAGTTTTATATTATAAGGGGGAATTAAAATGAAAATTATATTAAGAATTTTAAATGAAGTAGCAGAAAGAAAAATAGAATCAGGGAAGAGACGTTTAGAAAATAAGTTAGGTAACTATAGTAGATAATTTTCTCAATTGAGAAATAAAATAATAAAAAAAAGAAGGAGTGATTCAAATGGCAAAGAAAATAAGACAATTGGCAATTTATGGAAAAGGTGGAATAGGAAAATCTACTACGACACAAAATACGGTAGGTGCCTTGGCAGAAATGGGAAGACAGGTAATGGTTGTAGGGTGTGACCCTAAAGCAGATTCAACAAGATTACTTCTAGATGGATTAGCACAAAAAACAGTGTTGGATACCTTAAGAGAAGAAGGAGAAGATATTGAGTTAGATGAAATATTAAAAGAAGGTTACAGAGATATCAAATGTGTAGAATCAGGAGGTCCTGAACCAGGAGTTGGATGTGCAGGTAGAGGAATAATAACTTCTATATCAATGTTAGAACAGTTAGGAGCATATACAGATGATTTAGATTATGTTTTCTACGATGTACTTGGAGATGTTGTTTGTGGAGGATTTGCAATGCCGATAAGAGAAGGAAAAGCAGAAGAGGTTTATATAGTAGCTTCTGGAGAGTATATGGCACTTTATGCAGCAAATAATATAGCAAAATCAATAGCAAAATATGGTAAAACAGGTGGTACTAGATTAGCAGGAATAATATGTAACTCAAGAAAAGTTGATCAAGAATTAGAATTACTTACAGAGTTTGCAAGAACATTGGGAACACAGCTTATACACTTTGTACCTAGAGATAATGTAGTTCAAAGGGCAGAGATCCACAAAAAAGTTGTTATAGCATATGAACCAGAATCTAACCAAGCAAAAGAATACAGAACATTAGCAAAAGCAATAGATGAAAATGAAAAATTTGTAATCCCAACTCCATATGAAACAGAAGACTTAGAAAGTCTTATGATGGATTACGGATTCATGGATGCCTAAATTAATAAGTATACTGAATAATACGAATAAAAATTGGAGGTAAAAAATAATGAAAATGATAAGAGCGATAATAAGACCAGAAAAAATAACAGAGGTGCTTTCAGAACTTAACGATGCAGGATTTCCAGCAGTAACTAAAATAGACGTTGTAGGTAGAGGTAAACAAAGAGGGGTAAAAGTTGGAGATATTCATTATGATGAGATTCCTAAAGAGCTTATTTTAATGGTAGTTAGAGAAGAAGATCTTGATGATGCAAAAAAGATTATAATTAAAACAGCGAAAACAGGTAGAAAAGGGGCATTTGGAGACGGTAAAATATTCATTAGTGATGTAGAAGAAGCATATACAATTAGTAGTGGATCAAATGAACTTTAATATTTAATATATCTGATTTTAATTTACTACCACAATTAATAATGAAGAGGAGGAACTCTGATGAAGGAAGTAATGGCGATTATTCGAAGAAATATGATAAATCAAACAAAAAATGCCCTTGCAATAGCAGGAATAGATTCAATGACAGCTAGAAAAGTTCAGGGGAGAGGAAAGAAAAAAGTTGATTTTGAAGTGATAAAGGATGTTATCAATCAAGACTCTGATCTTAGTAAACCAATGATTGAAAATGTTCAAGAAGCACATAAACTTATTAGCAAAAGATTGTTAACTGTAATTGTCGATGACGAAGAGGTAAAAACTGTTGTGGACACGTTAATAAATATTAATAAAACTGGAAATCCAGGTGATGGTAAAATATTTATTCTTCCAGTAGAAGATGCGGTAAGAGTAAGAACAGGAGAGTCTGGAGAAGAAGCGGTTTAAATACGTTATATATGATAGTTAGAAAAATATTATAGGAGGCACAATCATGTCAAACAAAAAAGATATAAAAGATAAAGTATTAGATGCCTATCCAGCTAAAACAATGAGAAAAAGAAAAAAACATATAATTGTAAAAGATTCTATGTTAGAGCATCAAGAGATAGAGGCGGATACGCGTACTGTTCCAGGAGTAATAACTAATAGAGGATGTGCCTATGCAGGATGTAAAGGGGTTGTATTGGGACCAATTAGAGATATGGTTCATATAGTTCATGGTCCAATAGGATGTTCATATTATGCATGGGGTACTAGAAGAAACAAAGCAAAAGCCGGAAAAGATGGAAAAAATTATGTAAATTACTGTTTCTCAACTGATATGCAAGAGAGTGATATTGTATTTGGTGGGGAATCAAAACTAGAAAAAGCTTGTAGAGAAGCATATGAAATATTTGATCCAAATGGAATGACTATATCTTCCACATGTCCTGTTGGACTAATCGGGGATGATGTACAGGGTGTTGCAAATAGAATGGAAAAAGAACTTGGAATCACAGTCTTTGGAGTAAGTTGTGAAGGATATAAAGGAGTATCACAATCTGCAGGTCACCATTTGGCTAATAATGCATTAATGAAAAAAGTTATTGGTACAGGTGAAGATAAATTAGAAGGATTTAAAGTTAATATTTTAGGTGAGTACAATATTGGTGGAGATGGATGGGAAATAGGAAGGATTCTCGATAAGATTGGTTATAATGTTGTATCTGTAATGACAGGAGATGGAGCATTTGAAGATATTAAAAATGCCCATCAGGTAGATTTAAATCTGGTTCAATGTCATAGATCTATTAACTATATAGCTGATATGATTGAGACAAAATATGGAGCAGCTTGGCTAAAAATAAACTTTATAGGAATTGAAGCAACAATTAAGTCCCTTAGAGATATGGCTAAATATTTTGGAGATAAAGAACTTACAGAAAGAACTGAGATTGTTATAAAAGAAGAATTAAGAGAGATAAAAGAAGAGTTAGATAAATACAAAAAAGAGTGCGAAGGAAAAACTGCATTTCTTTATGTTGGTGGATCAAGAGCCCATCATTATCAAAATTTATTAGCTGAGATTGGAATAGAAACTGTAGCAGCTGGATTTGAATTTGCACATAGAGATGATTATGAAGGTAGAGAAGTTATACCTACAATAAAATCCAATGCAGATAATAAAAATATAGAAGATATTACAGTTGTAAAAGATGAAGTAAATTATAAAATGTATCTTTCGGAAGAAAAATTAGAAGAGTTGAAAAAAGAGATACCTTTAGGTGAATATGAGGGAATGATCAAAGATATGAAAGATGGAAGTATGATTATAGATGATCTGAACCATTATGAGACTGAAGAGATAATAGATGCATTGAAACCTGATCTATTTGGATCTGGAATAAAGGACAAATATATTGGTCATAAGTTGGGAGTATTTAGTAAACAACTTCATTCATATGATTATAGTGGTCCATATGCCGGTTTCAAGGGAGCAGTTATATTTGCTAGAGATGTATCAGCTGGAATAAATACACCAGCATGGGGTTATATTACTCCACCTTGGGATTTAGAACCAGAAATAGAAGGAGAAGTAGGAGGTGATTGTGTATGTTAGACTTTACACCAAAAAAGATAACTAAAAGAGAGGGATTAGTAATAAACCCTGCTAAAACATGTCAACCAATAGGAGCAATGTATGCAGCACTTGGAATTCATGGTTGTTTGCCGCATAGTCATGGTTCACAGGGATGTTGTTCATATCATAGATCTCATTTAACGAGACATTTTAGGGATCCTATAATGGCATCTACAAGTTCATTTACTGAAGGAGCTTCAGTATTTGGTGGTGGATCAAACTTAAAAAAATCTTTAAAAAATATATTTACAATATATGAACCTGAAATAGTAGCGGTGCATACAACATGTCTTTCAGAAACTATTGGAGATGATGTAAGTACAATAATTGCACAATATGAACCTAAAGTTCCTGAAGGAAAATATGTAATCCATACAAATACCCCAAGTTACAAGGGATCTCATATAACAGGATTTTCAAATATGGTTAAATCTATGGTTGAATATTTAGCCCAAGGAGAAGGCGATGGTTCCAATGGAAAGATCAATATAATTCCAGGTTTTGTTAATCCAGGTGATATGAGAGAATTAAAAAGTTATTTAGATCAAATGGAAGTTCCATTTACTATGTTACCAGATACAACAGGAGTAGCAGATTCTCCTATCAAAAAAGGTTATGAAATGTTTCCAGAAGGTGGAACAACTGTTGAAGAGATAAAAGATTCTGGAAATTCAAAGGCTACAATAGCATTGGGAACATTTGCTTCAGAGGCTGGAGCAGTTGCATATGATAAAAAATGTAATGTCGATGCTGAGATAATGAAAATGCCTTTGGGAATTAAAGCCACAGATGAATTTTTAATGTTAGTATCTAAATTAACAGGAAAAAGCATTCCCAAAGAAATAGAAGCATTAAGAGGTCAGCTTGCAGATATAATGGTGGATGCACATCATCAATATCATGGAAAAACTTGTGCAATATTTGGAGATCCAGATATAGTAATATCACTTACTGAATTTGTAGTAAGTTTAGGAATGGTTCCTAAATTAATGCTTACAGGAACACCAGGTAAATCTTTTGAACATCAGATAGAAAAGATATTTGAAGATGCTGGAATAAGCACAGAGGATAAAAAATATAAGAGTAAAGGCGATCTATTTACTTTACATCAATGGATGAAAAATGAACCTGTAGATTTATTAATAGGAAATACATATGGTAAGTTCATATCTAGAGCGGAAGATACTCCATTAGTTAGAGTTGGATTTCCTATATTAGATAGAAGTGTACATTCATATTTCCCAATAGTAGGATATACAGGGGCAATGAGATTAATAGAAAAAATCAGTGATACTTTATTAGAAAGAAGAGATAGAGACGCTGCTGATGAAGACTTTGAATTAGTATTATAATTTAGTATCTCTAAGACTAATATATAGATACTTTACACTCCAGGTTAGAGGGGATAGTAATTTTATCCCCTCTCCTAAAAAATTATTTGTAGATAAATTTGATAATTAAAAATAAGTTTTAATTGTCTAATTTATATGTAAAATTTATGAGAATCGTTTCGATAGGGTTATTAGTTATTTTGATATTAGTAAAGTGAGGTGAAAGATGAAGAATCAAGGGAATATAAACATAAATAATGAAAAAGACGATGTTCAATTGGCGAGTATTGAAGAAAGAAAAGATTTTATTGTATGTAAGAAAAAGGGAGAAAATAAGAAAATTAAATGTGATAAAAACAGTTTAGCAGGAGCAGTAAGTCAAAGGGCATGTGTATTTTGTGGAGCAAGAGTGGTTTTAAATCCAATTACAGATGCTGTACATCTAATACATGGTCCTATAGGATGTGCCAGTTATACTTTTGATATTCGAGGAAGTTTAACCAGTGGATCAGAAATGTTTCGAAATAGTTTTTCCACAGACTTGAGGGAACAAGATATAATATTTGGAGGAGAAAGAAAACTAGAAGGTGCAATAGCTGATATAGTAAAAGTTAAAGATCCCAAACTTATCTTTATTTATTCCACTTGTGTTGTTGGAGTTATTGGAGATGACATAAGAGCAGTTTCCAAAAAAGCAGAAGAAAAATATAATATCAGAGTAATTCCCGTTGAATCTTCAGGTTTTGTGGGAAATAAAGCCCTAGGATATAAGGCTGCTGGAGATGCACTTATGGAACTTATAGAAAGAGATGGATTAGAAACTAATGAGAGAAGGGGAATTAACTTTTTAGGTGATTTTAATCTAGCAGGAGAACTTTGGATAATAAAAGGATATTTAAAGGAAATAGGTGTGGAAATAATGTCCCAATTTACTGGAGATTCATCATATGAAACCTTAAAAAAAACACCTATGGCAAAACTTAACTTAGTTCAATGTGCAGGATCAATGACTTCATTGGCAAAAAAGTTAGAAGAAAAATATGGGATATCATATTCAAAAGTAAGCTTTTTTGGACTAGAAGATATTCGAACCTCACTGGAATCAATTGCTTATTCATTAGGAGATCCTGGGATTATAGAAAAAACAGAGGAATTTATAGATAGAAGAGAGAAAGAAACAGAAAAACTTTTAGAACCATATATTGAAAAATTAAAAGGCAAAAAAGTTGCGATTTATGTAGGAGGAGGATTTAAAGCAATCTCTCTTATAAAACAATTCCGAGCTTTGGGTATGAAAGCCGTAATGGTGGGAACCCAGACAGGAAGAGAAGAAGAATATGAGACAATTAGACGTATAAGTGATGAAAATACAGTAATTTTAGATGATGCAAATCCTACTGAATTGCAAAAATTTATGAAAGAAAAAGGTGCAGATGTTCTGGTAGGTGGAGTTAAAGAAAGACCTTTGGCGTATAAATTAGGAGTTTCTTTTGTAGACCACAATCATGCTAGAAAACATCCCTTGGCTGGATATGAAGGAGCAATAAATTTTGCAAAGGAAGTAGATTTAACAATCAATAATTATGTGTGGAATATTATAAGAAATGAGAATAGAAAATAAAGTTATAATGAAAATTAATTCTGATCTAAAGGAGGATAATCATGGGAGAAAAAAATTACGTAAATGCAAATATTAATCCGTGTAAAATGTGCATGCCTATGGGCGCAACATTGGCAATAAAGGGATTAGAAGGATCAATTATTTTAATGCATAGTTCCCAAGGATGTGCAACATACATAAGACGACATATAGCACAACATTTTAATGAACCTATGGATATAGCATCATCAGCTTTAACTGAAAAAGACACAGTGTATGGTGGAGCAGAAAATTTAAAAAAGGCTTTAAGGAACGTTATAAAGGTATATCAACCTAAAACAATTGGAATAATAACATCTTGTTTAGCTGAAACCATAGGCGAAGATATAGATAGAATTGTCACAGAGTTTTTAGAAGAAGAAGGATTATCAGAAGATGATATAAAGATCTTTTCTGCAGGAACTCCTGGGTATGGTGGAACTCAATTTGAAGGATTTTATTATTCAATGAGAAGAGCTGTAGAGAAATTTGCCAAAAAAGTAAAAAAACATAAAAAGATTAATATAATAACAGGAATGATTTCTCCAGGAGATATCAGATATTTAAAATCGGTTTTAAGAGAATTTGACTTAGAAGCTATAATATTACCCGATATATCTGATACATTAGATGCCCCTTTTAAAGGAACTTCTTATGATAAAATACCAAAGGGTGGAACTAAAATAGCAGATATAGAAAAAATGGGTGGAAGTAGAGTAACTATAGAATTTGGAGTATTTGTAAATCATAGAAGTTCCCCAGGGGAGTATTTAAAAGACAATTTTGGAGTTCCTCTATATAAATTACCTATTCCAATAGGGTTAAAAAACTCAGATCTCTTTTTTGAGACATTATCTAAAATTGCAGATACAGAGATTCCAGAGTGTTTTAAAATGGAAAGAGGAAGAATGCTAGATGCTATGATAGACTCACATAAATATAATGGAGAGGGAAAAGGTGTCATATTTGGAGAACCAGAATTGACAGCATCTATTGCATCGTTATGTATAGAAATTGGTGTTAAACCAGATATAATATCCACAGGTGCAAAGACAGGAAAGTTAAAGGAATATTTAAACAAAAAATTTCCAGGAGAGTTATTAGATACAGAAATAATGGAAGATGTAGATTTTGAAAAAATTAGAGAAAAGACCAAACAAAAAAATTCTAATATTCTTATAGGTCATTTTGAGGGGAAATTTATTACTGAAAAAGAGGGAATACCTTTGGTTAGAGTGGGATTTCCAATTCACGATAGAGTTGGAGCTCAAAGACAAATAAAAATTGGCTATTTTGGAAGTATAGATTTAATGGATAAGATAACAAATACTTTATTATATACAAAATATTCAACATATAGAGAGAGAATGTATCAAGAACATTTTAATGAAAATTTGGAGGGATATAATGAAGATAGCAGTAGGAGTAAATAGAAAAGGAATGGTTTCACCACATCTAGGTAGAACTAAAACATTTTTTATATTTGAAAAAAATGAAGATAAAATTAAATTTATTGATAAAAGGATATCTACAGAAAATCATACTAATCATATAATAGAAGATATAAAAGATTGTAATATGGTAATATCTGGAAAAATTGGTCAAGGAATGATAGAAAATTTAGAAAAGATGGGAATAAAAGCTATAGTTGAAACGGAAGTATATAATCCAAAAAAGGCAGCTGAAAAATCATCATAGAATAGACTCAATTAATTATTGGGTATTGGAGGGATAGAAATGAGTAGTTGTGGAGGCGGATGTATTGGGAATAATAATTATCCCAATAATTTAAGTGAAGATATAATAGCAAAAACAGAATCACATCCTTGTTATAGTTCTGGGGCACATGATAATGCAAGAATGCATATTCCGGTTGCTCCAAAATGTAATATTCAGTGTAACTATTGTAATAGAAAATATGACTGTGTAAATGAGACTAGACCAGGGGTTACCAGTGAAGTATTAACACCAGGCAAAGCAATGGAAAAATTTAAATATGTAAAAACAAAAGTAGATAATTTAAAGGTAGTTGGAATAGCAGGTCCAGGTGATGCTTTAGCAAACTGGGAAGAGGCTAAAAAATCCATAGAGTTAATTCAAAAAAGTGATCCCGAGGTAACTATTTGTCTATCAACAAATGGATTAATGTTAGATAAATATAAAGAGGAGATCGTTAAGCTTGGAATACATCATGTAACAGTTACAATGAATAGTATAGATCCCAAAATAGGAGCGCAGATATATGAATTTATAAGGTATGAGGGAAAAAATTATACAGGTGTAGAGGGAGCCAAAATTCTTCAAGAAAATCAGTTTAAAGGAATAAAATATCTTTCAGAAAACGGTGTACTTTGTAAAGTTAATATAGTAATGATTAAAGGGATTAATGATGAACATATACCAGAGGTTGTCAAAAAAGCTAAAGAGCTAGGAGCTTTTATGACTAATATAATGCCATTAATACCAGCTGAGGGAACTGTCTTTGAAAATCAAGAATTAGTGAGCAAAAAAGAGTTAGATGAGATAAGAAACAGATGTTCAGTTAATCTTAAACAGATGTTTCACTGTCAGCAGTGTAGAGCAGATGCCATTGGAAAACTTTCAAAAGATGAATCTATTAAATTTAGAGATTTTTCAAAAAAGGGAAAAGAGAAAATTATCTTTGCAGTAGCTTCATCCAGTGGTGAGATAATTGATCAACATTTTGGTCATGCAACAAATTTATATGTATATAGTTACGAAAAAGAAAGGGTAAGTTTCATGGAAAAGAGAATAATTCAAAAATATTGTGAAGGGAAACAAGACTGTACTACTAAAGAGAGTAAAACAGAAAAAATGTTAAA
>JBNJFI010000075.1:2352-9501 GCA_051746725.1 Fusobacteriota bacterium | reverse complement strand
TTCATATTCTTTCATAGATAAAGTTTGTCCACCTTTTTTGCCACCATAATTTCCTATTAAAAGTTCAGCTTTTTCCATATCTACCTTTTCATTAACGTTAAAATCCACTTTTTTGCCACTAAAGTTTAAAACTACTAAGTATTTTTCGGATTCATATTCTCTAGTATACGCATATATATCTAAATTTTCTAGATCCATCACTTCATAGTTTCCATAAACTAAACCTAAATTATTTTTTCGAACTTTTATAAGTTCTTTATAATAATTTAAGATTGAGTTCCCATCCTTTTTTGCCTCTTCTACATTTATACTTTTATAATTAGAGTTCACTTTAATCCAAGGCTCTCCATCAGTAAACCCAGAATTTTTAGCTGAATTCCACTGAACAGGAGTTCTACTATGGTCTCTACACTGTCTATTTAATTCATCCATTAATTTTCCAGGATTCATCCCTTTTTTAAGATGATCATTATAAAAATTAATTGCTTCAATATCTCTTAATTCTTCTATACTTTCAAAATTAACATTTGTCATTCCTATCTCTTCTCCTTGATATATATAAGGAGTTCCAGATAAACTAAGTGTGAATGTAGCTAACATTTTAGCAGATTCTTTTCTATATTCTTTATCGTCTCCAAATCTAGAAACTGCTCTTGGTTGGTCATGATTCATTAAATAGTTACTATTCCAACCCTTTCCATATAATTCGGTTTGCCATTTCCCAATAATCTTTTTTAATTCTGGTAATTCAAATTCTGATCCAAACCATCTGCTATCAGGCCCTTCATCTAATCCCATATGCTCAAATTGAAATATCATATTTAATTCATCTCTGTCTTCTCCTGTATATTTTATTCCCTCTTCAGGAGTAGCTAGAGGCGTTTCTCCAACTGTCATAATATCATAATCACTTAATGCTTTTTTATTCATCTCTTTTAAAAATTCATGCACCCTAGGACCATTTGCAAAGTATTTCCCACCAAAACCATATTCTTGGCCAGGTTTAGTTTCTACACTTGGTAATCCTTTTACTTTAGAAATTAAATTTATTACATCCATTCTAAATCCATCTATTCCTTTATCTAGCCACCATTTCATCATATCATATACTTCATTTCTAACTTCAGAGTTTTCCCAATTTAAATCTGGCTGTTTTTCACTAAATAGATGCAAATAATATTGATCTGTTGACTCATCATATTTCCAAGCAGGTCCACTAAAAAAAGATACCCAGTTATTTGGCTCTACTCTATTTCCATCTTCATCATACTCAGGATCTCTCCAAATATAATAATCTCTATATGGATTGTCTTTGGATTTTTTAGACTCTACAAACCACTTGTGTTCATCTGAGGTATGATTTACAACTAAATCCATAATTAATTTTATACCATTTTCATGGAATTTTTCTAATAATTCTTCCCAGTCTTCCATGGTTCCAAATTCATCCATTATTGATTTATAGTCACTTATGTCATAACCATTATCATCATTTGGAGATTCATATACTGGATTTAACCATACTATATCTACTCCTAAGTCACTAATATAATCAACTTTTTCAATTATACCCCTTATATCGCCTATTCCATCTCCATTACTGTCATTAAAACTTCTTGGATAAATCTGATATACGATTCCTTCTTTCCACCATTGCTCTTTCATAATATTTCCTCCTTTTTTTTAAGTAATTTTTAGCTAATTGCAAAACTTTCAATTCTTTATTTTTTTGTTTTATTACATTTACTTTTAAGATCTTCCCCTGGCAGGCAGGCTGTGTCGTAATTATTAAAATTAATCGATCACCCGGGCAAACGCCGTTTGCCCTTACAAAATACATATCTTCGTATCTATATAAATAAGGCTTGTATTCAGTGGCGGTTTTCTTCATTACCTAATGAATAATTAAAAGAATTTATCGAACAAAGTGTTATAAAACACAACCGCAAGGGCGAAGGGCCTTCGCCCACGTTACACTGGTCATTACTATTATTCCTATTCCTCTTTTATGTCTTTTTTATCAATTGTGACACTCTGGCAAGGGGAGACCGTTTTTTTATTTTTTTTAGGTAAAATTACACCAAATCTCCACAATTACTTGTTTATCTCTTAGCCTTCGGTATTTTCCTTCCTCGCCCTTGACGGGAGAGGATCGAGGTGAGGGTGGTTCTCGTATGGGGCCATTTTTTCTTTATTATTCTTTGACTTCTCTTGATTTTATAATTTCAGAATAAGTTTTAGCACTCTTTTTTAAAATCCTTTTTTGCGTCTTAAAATCCACATAAATTATACCAAATCTTTTACTATATCCAAATGCCCACTCAAAATTATCAAATAACGACCATAAATAATAAGCCGATATATTATATCCCTCTTTATTTAATTTTGAAACAACTTTTAGATGTTCTCTAATATACTCAGTTCTCTCTTCATCTATAACCTCTTGGTTTTTTGTAACCTCATCTTCATAAGCAGCTCCATTTTCAGTAATCATAATTGGTAATTTAGTATATTCATCTCTTAATCTTATTATTAATTCATATAATGCATTGGGATCAACTTCCCAACCCATTTCGGTTTTCTTATATCCTTTTTCTCCATTTTCAAAGTTTAAATCTGAATTTTCTGAATATTTAACAGTCGATCTTGAATAATAATTTATTCCAAAAAAGTCGATATCTTCTGTTATATAATCAAAATCTTTATTTTTTATAAATGAAGTATCTATTCCTAATTTATCTGTATATAATTCTAACATGTCTTTAGGGTATTCCCCTTTAAAAAGTGGATCTAAAAACCATCTATTTAACATCCCATCTAATCTTTTAGCTGCCAATTTATCTTTTTTGCTATCCGATTCAGGATAAGCCATACCTAGATTTAAAGTAATTCCTATTTTTCCTTTTATATCCATATCGCGAAATGCCTTGGTTACTTTTCCATGTGATAACAATAAATTATGGGCAACTTCTAAGGCTTCTTGTAAATTGGTATGTCCAGGAGCATGTTCTCCATAATAATGTCCTATAATAGAAACAACATATGGTTCATTATGAGTTATCCAGTTTTCTACCATGCCATTTAATTCTTCAAATACCTTTTTTGAATATTCAACAAAATCTGCTATAACTTCTCTATTTTTCCAGCCCCCTTTTTTGAAGGCCCACATAGGCAAATCCCAATGATATAAGGTAACCGCAGGTTCTATTCCATTTTCTTTTAATTTTCTTATTACTTTTTTGTAAAACTCCATTCCCTGTGGATTATATTTCCCCTCTTCTGGAAATATACGTGGCCATGAAATCGACAATCTATATGATTCCAATCCTATTTCTTTCATTAATTTTATATCTTCTTCATATCTATGATAATGATCACAAGCTATTTCTCCTGTATCGCCATTTTGAATATTTCCTTTTGTTTTACAAAACTCATCCCAAATAGAATCTGTTTTTCCATCTTCTGAAATGGCTCCTTCTATCTGATATGCAGATGTAGCAGATCCAAATACAAAATCTTCATCAAATTTATACATTTTTAACTCCTATTTTTATATAATATTATTTTTCAAAAATTTCTATTGCCTTTAAGTTAGATTTCAAATGTCTCTTTTTTGTTACACTGGCTATAACTGTAGGTATCTCTTCTCGTTTTAATAAAAACTGAATTGCTGTATGGGCCAATGGTTTATCCAAAGTTTTAATAAAATTAATAGCCTCTTTAAACTTTTTTGGATCAGTAAATATTGGATTTAATCCTCTAATATTGCCTTTAGGAACCTCGTAATCTTCATCTATTTTCCCAGAAAGCATTCCTTGAGCTAAGGGACTATATGGTATAAATCCTATATTATTTTCTTTACAAAATGGTAAAACTTCTTTTTCAGCTTCATTTTGTATCATGTTATATCTATTTTGAACTGAAACTATTTCAGATAATTTGCTTGCCTTTTCTAATAATTCTTTATCAAAATTAGATACTCCTATATTTTTAATAACTCCATCTTTTTTGAGTTTATTTAAAGTCTTAAAAGTCTCTTCTAAAGGGGTTTTATTATCTGGCCAATGAATTTGATACAAATCAATATAATCTGTTTTTAATCTTTTTAAACTGTTTTCTATATCATACATGATGGCATCCCTAGAGATATCATGCCGTATCTCTTTTCTATCATTCCATAATAAACCACATTTTGTTGCAAATATAACTTCACTTCTCACTCCAGAAAATAGTTCTCCTAATTTTTTTTCTGCTTTTCCAAAACCATATACAGGAGCAGTATCAAAAAAGTTAACTCCCTTTTCAAATGCCAATTCCACTGTTTCCAAAGATTCTTTTTTATCAAAATCATTCCATCCATCTTCACCTAAAGCCCAAGCTCCATAACCTAAAACAGATGCTTTTAAATCTGAACTTCCAATTTTTCTATATATCATTTTATCTCCTCTTTTGATTTTTTATATTTTTTTTGTTTTTATGCCATTTTTAAAACACACGTGTAAAATCTTTAATATTAACAAATACAAGACTTGCCCTTACAGATTCTTTTTTATCTATCAACTGATGAGGATTTCTTATAAATAATTTTGAAAACTGTAAGAGCAACCCTTTTATTTGCAACACTAGCTTTTTTATTTATGTTTTATCTTTAATATTAATATAGTTGATGAAAATAAAAAGGTTATAAAATTAGCTGCTATAAGAGGAAAGTCCCTTACCATTAAACCGTAAACCAACCATGCCAATACTCCTGTTGTAAATATTACATACATTCCTAAAGATATTCCACTGGTATCCTTTGTTTTAATTGTTTTTATTGCCTGTGGCAAAAAAGATATAGTTGTACAAAATGCTGCAAAAAAACCTATTGAACTTGCGAATGCCATGTTAATCCCCTCCTAATTTTTGTTTTCAGTAACTGACCCTCTAATTATTAGTTCAGGTTCAATTACTCGTTTTGATTTATCCTTGCTAAATATACCTTTAAATGCTTCTTTACCTATTTCTATTGCATGTTGACCTATGGTAGTTAAGGCCGGAGTGGAGTGTTCTCCAGATACTATATTGTCAAATCCCATTACTGATATATCTTCTGGGATTTTGATCCCTTCAGCTTGAAATCCTTCCATTAGCCCCAAGGCCATCTGGTCATTGGCACACAAAACTGCTGTAGGTTTTTCTTTCAGCTGTAAAATCTTTTTTGATATTTCCTTACCTTTTTTGAAACTAAATTTTCCCTCGTATACGTATTCTGATTTAAATATTTTCTTTTCTTTCATGATATCCTTATAAGTTTTGTATCTAATACCTGATACTTCACAACCTTGGGATCCCTTCAAAAAAGCTATTTTTTTATGCCCTTTTTTGAAAAGATGATCCATCCCCATGCGAATACCTTTTTCATTATCTGTTGTAACATTTACAACTTGCTTTCCATTTATTGTAATATCAATTACTGAAACAGGTATATCAGAATTCTTTATGTTTCCCAAATCCAAGTCATCTTCTTCTAAACCTATAAATACAGCACCTTCAACACTTCTCTCTTTGCAGAGTTCTATATATGATTTTTTATTCTTCTTTTCTTTTTGTTGCCTAGTTATAGTAAAAAACAAAATATCATAATCTTTTTTTCCTGCTTCTTCTGCTATTCCATCTAAAAATTGCATTCCAAAGTTTTCTTTTAATCTCATTCTATCTCTATTTAACAAAAATACACCTATTGTATTACTTTTTTGAGTAGATAATCTTCTTGCCATGGAATTTGGAATATATCCTAATTCCTTAGCAGCTTTTTTTATCTTCTTTCTTAAATCCTCACTTACACCTTTTTTATTATTTAAAGCCTTGGAAACTGTCCCTCTAGAAACCCCTACTTCTTTCATTATATCCTTTATAGTACAAGACAAAATATCCCCTCCTATTTTTTACGAAACCGGTTTTTAATATGTTTATATGATACTACTTTATTTTCTTTTTGTCAAGCTTTTACCTTGGTTTTTTGAGCATCTACATATAATTTTATCACAAAGATTGAACCAATCAGTACACCTGATGCATAAAGAGCATATATATATTGAACTCCATATGATTCTAATATTCTACCTGAAAGATACTGATATATCATAGGACTAAATCCACCTGTTATAGAAGCATAGATTGCAAGAGCTGTTCCTCTATATTCTTTTTGAACTATACTTTTAATATAATTGTTTGATACTACAATATAAACTCCAACTGAAAGTCCCTGTATAATGAAAAATAGCATTATTATAAGTGGTGTTGGTTCTGTTAAATACCAAAGCCATCTAAATAAAAATACTGCCGTGGCAAATACTATTACTGCTTCTAAACTAAATTTTTTTATTGCTCTTTCTGTATAACTCATAACTGGCACTTCACTACCTGCAAATAATAATATTGCAAATCCAACTCCACTCATTGTTCCACCTATATTTTCAAAAAAAAGTGCAAAATAAGTATTATGTGCAAATATTGTCCCCCATATGAAAAATGACGCTATCAAGAAAGTAACAAATTTTTTATTTTTAAAAAGTTTCACTACTTCACTAACCTGAACTATCTCATCTTTTTCATCTCGCTTAGGCATTTTTATTTCATTTATAGAAATGGCAGAAACAATATATGATATGATTACTATTACAAATACTATATATATATTTATATAGTCTATTAAAAAACCTGTTAAAGCAACGGATATTGCAAATCCAACTGCTCCCCATTTCCTGAGTTTTCCGTATTCATATGGTGATTTTAAAGCCATATTTGTCTGTATTGGCTCAGTTCCACCATGAAAAACATAAAAAATAGCCATTACTCCAACTATCATAAAATAACTATTCAAAAAAGGTAATACCAATATTAATGCTGCCATTATCAAAAAAGATGGTATCAATATAGTTCTCGTCTTATGGTATCTATCTGAAAAATACCCCCATAATGGCCTGGATATCATTAGCAAAAAAGCTCCCATTGAGGTTATTAAACCAATTTGTGATCCAGAATACCCTTGTGTTGATAGGTATTTTGCTAGATATGTAAATAAAGCTCCTCCTCCGAAAAATGAAAAATAGTACATCTTTGCAAAACTAAAATATTTCATAAAATTCCTCCTTATTATAAACCGCG
>JBNJFI010000075.1:0-2252 GCA_051746725.1 Fusobacteriota bacterium | reverse complement strand
AGATAGCCCCTGTAATTTTTTATCTGTTTTTAATTTTATTATATCTTTAAAAATATCCACTTTTATCTTAGATCCTCTTATATTTAGACTAAATGATATCGACTTCCACCCATCTGGAAGTTTCGGATCAAAATATATTATATCATCTGTAAAACTAAATCCTGAAAATCCATTTACTACCATCTGCCAAGCCGCTCCACATGCCGCAGTATGTATTCCACCGATAAATGTTCCTCCACTAACTGCTTCATTTGTATTTAAAAGATCTACATTTATAGATTTTTTAAAATTTTTATAAGCCTCCTCTGTTTTTCCAATATTAGAAGCAACTATAGAATAAGAAGACGGACTCAAAGATGAAAAATGTAATGTTCGAGGTTCATAATATTCATAATTTGCCTTAACAACCTCTTTTTTGAAAATATTAGGATATAGGCAAAAAAGTTGTATTACATCAGCTTGCTTTATACACTGGGTAAATACAGCTATTCCATTTGGCCAACCATAATACTCCTCTTCATCTTGTAACCTTTCTGTTATTTTATTAGCTGGAATTATAGTTTCCAAATCAAAATATCCATCAAATTGTTCCAGTATCTTGTTTTCATTTAATTCCGGTATATATAATTTTTGATCTATATCATTCCAAAGTTCTATCTCTTTTTTGCTTAGATTTATTTTATTTTTTAATTCTTCTAATTTCTTTTTATCTAATTTTTCTAATAAGTCAAGAGCAATATCCAAAGTCTTTTTTGTTTGATAATTAGTAAACGCATTATTATCTACATTTTCATGATATTCATCTGGACCTTGAACTCTTATAATCTCATATCTATCTCTCATTGGTTTATAAGATACTTTTGAAGCTAAAAATCTAGTTATTTCAAATATGACCTCCGCTCCATAGTCTTCTATAAATTCCCAATCACTTGTGACATCATAATATTTTTTTATGGCATATGCTATATCTGGAGATATATGGATCTGCCAATCATTAAAATGATTTCTAATAGGTCTACCTGTAAGAACATCTTTAAAAAAGAAATCCGGGCATAACTCATCTCCTGTTTTACCACTTATCCAAGCATAATATGCTCCCTCATATCCTAACTTTTTTGCCTTCCTTCTGGCTCCATCTAAAGTATCATATCTATATTTTAAGATCTTTTTTGCAATCTCAGGTTTGGAATATAAAAACATAGGCATATTATATATCTCTTGATCCCAAAAAGCTGCTCCTTGATAAGCTTGACATGATAACCCTCTAGCTCCTATCGGTAGACTTTTATGTGTAGGAGTTGCTATAATTCCATGATATAAGTTAAATCTCAAGGCAACTTGATCAACTATATTACCTTTTATTTCTATATCATAATCTGTCCACATTTCATCCCAAACTTTTTTGCTTAACTCCTTCTCTTTATTATAACTTATAACCCCATCTAATAAATCAAAAGCCTCTTCTTTGGGATTTTCTAAGTCATTAGAGCTATAAACTATCATAAATTTTTCTATCTCGATCTTTTCATCTGCTTTTACATCAAATATTATTTCTCTTAAGTACTTTTTTTCTTTTTTGATATAATTAACTTCATAATCATGATCAACATCTATTCTAAAATCTTCTAATATATTTACTTTGTCTTCATAGGTTACAGTTTTGGCTTCTATTCCTAGACTACCTGATCTATCATATGTTTTATGATTCTTTAGATGTTCCCCATTTATACTCCATACTTCTCCATCTATTCCTGTAATTAATCTTATTTTAGAATCCTTATCTAAAGTAAATTTATATTTCATGGCCACAAGATTCTTTTTTGCATAACTAGCAAATTTCTCCTCATTTAACTCTAAAATTGCACCGTTTTTCATTTTCTTTTTTACATATCTGGTATTTATACCATGTTTTAAATCCAATTTTCTATAATACTTTTTATTTTTTTCATCCATCTTAAATTCTTGATCATCTATAAATATCTTTGTAAAGAGAGCATTTGGAACAGTAGATAACTCCTCCCATTTTCCATCGGCTTTATCCCAAGTATCTGTAACTATACATCCAACATACTCATCCTTTGTATCCTCTGCAAAGGTACCTCTATATCCCAAATATCCATTCCCAATCATAAAATTACTACCTGATGTTATTGCTTGCTCTTTATCGTATTTAGTTTCCAATATCTCCCAACCTGTTTCAGTTTTTAAGCCATCTCGAATCTTCATATCTCCTCCTAAAATTATTTCATTTT
>JBNJFI010000074.1:0-9706 GCA_051746725.1 Fusobacteriota bacterium | reverse complement strand
TTAATATAATAAATATAAATTTAATACGAAAGAAAGGTGGTTATTATGGGAAAGAAGAAAGAGAAAGAGGAAAATGCAAAAAAAGTTCCGTATAAGAGATCTTTGAAAAGCGATCTAAAAAATCAGATGTGGTTACATATTTTTGTTTTAATAGGAGTAGTTTGGATGATTATATTTAATTATATTCCTATGGGCGGAGTAATAATAGCGTTCAAAAGATATACTATCATTGACACAATTTGGGGGGCACCTTGGGTTGGTCTAGAAAACTTTAGAGATATATTTATGGATGATATGTTTATTCCTGTTATGAAAAATACATTGGGAATAAGTTTAATAAGTCTAATAGTAGGATTTCCATTACCTATAATTTTTGCTCTTATGTTAAATGAAATAAGCAATATTAAATTTAAAAAATTTGCTCAAACAGTTTCTTATTTACCTCACTTTCTGTCGTGGGTTGTTTTAGGTGGAATGATGATAAACTGGTTAAGTGAAGGTGGATTATTTAATGAAATAATGGTAAATGTTGGATTAATAGACGTTGGTAAAACCTGGCTCGCTGATAAATCAAAATTCTGGGGAATAGCAATTTCTTCTGGTCTATGGAAAGAGTTAGGATGGAATTCAATAGTATATTTAGCGGCAATTGCTGGTATTGATCCTGGATTATATGAAGCGGCTAGGGTAGATGGAGCTGGAAAGTTACAGCAAATATGGCATATAACTTTACCGAGCATAAAGGGAATTATTATTTTATTTATGGTTTTAAGTGTCTCTAATATATTAAATGTTAACTGGCAACAAATGCTAGTTTTACAAAATCCACTTACTTTAGAAACAAGTGAGGTTTTAGATACATATGTGTATAAGATGGGACTTATAAATGGAAGATTTTCTTTTGCAACAGCAATAGGATTATTTAAAGCAGTTATAGCCTTTGTGTTATTAATGACCACACATAAAGCAACAGATAAATTGAGTGATACAAGTGTATTATAGATGTGAAATATTCAAAAAAGACAGAAATTATAGGAGGTAAAAATGGTAAAATCAAGAGGAGATAAAATATTTGATATAATAAACACAATATTGATCCTTATTTTTTCTATGTCTATACTATATCCGATTTGGTATATAGTAGTCCTTTCTTTTAATGATGGGATGGACACGATGAGAGGCGGGATTTATTGGTGGCCTAGAGTTATGACAATAAAAAACTATGCTACAGTTTTAAAGACTCCAGGAATAATGTTATCTTATGGAGTGACAGTTGCTAAAACTGTAATTGGGGTGGTTACCCATGTATTATTTACAGGAATGGTGGCTTATGGTTTATCAAAGGAAGATTTGAGATTTCGAAAAGTATATATGGGAATAGGTTTAGTGACAATGTTTTTTAATGGAGGTTTAATTCCTCTCTTTTTATTGATAAATAAATTAGGATTATTAGATAGCTTTTGGGTATATATAATTCCTGCACTGTTTAATATGTTTGAAATGATAGTAATGATGAATTTCTTTAAAGGATTACCAAAAAGTTTAGAAGAATCTGCATTTATAGATGGAGCTAGTTATGTGACAATATTTTTTAGGATAGTATTGCCACTATCAATGCCTGTTGTAGCAACAATAGCTCTTTGGAATGGAGTTTGGCAATGGAATGACTTTTTTGCCGGAGTAATATACATCAACAATCCAAACTTGCAGCCAATACAAACTTTTTTGTATAAAGTAATATCACAGGCTGGAGCCTCACAAATGACCACAAGTCTCCCAGCTTCTGCAGTAGCAAAGACAACGCAAGAGTCAGTTAAGTTAGCAACAATGGTTTTAACAACTTTCCCTATAATGTGTGTGTATCCATTTTTACAAAAATACTTTGTTAAGGGAATGATGGTTGGTTCAACTAAGGGATAATAAAATTTTATAAAAATAAAAGGAGGAGTAAAATGAAAAGAAAATTAGTATTAATGGTAATGTCAGTTTTATTTGTTGGAATTTATTCAGTATCAGAGGCAGGGCTTTTTTCCATTTTTAGCAAAAAAGATAAAGAACAAAACGAGGAAATTAGAGTAAAGGTAGATCCAAACAAACCAGGGTGGAAACAAGATGATAAAGAAGTAACATTTGATTGGTATGTAAATTTTGGATGGTTTCAAGGAAAATGGGGAAGAGATGGAGCTACCCAAGCGATAACAGAAGCTACTGGAGTAGATGTGAATTATTCTGTTCCTGTAGGAGACGGAGGACAAAAGATAAACACAATGTTGTCATCAAATACTTTACCAGATCTTATAACAGTTGGATGGTGGGAAGGTGCATATAAGAACTTAATCGAAGGAGATTATGTATATGCATTGGATGAGTTAGCTGAAAAATATGATCCATACTTTTTTGAAGTAGCAAGCAAAGAAAAACTCGGATGGTATCAAGAAGCAGATGGTCATACATATGGTTATCCAAATGCTTCGTATACTAGAGAAGATGTAGAAAAAGGAAAAGAAACAATTACTTCAAATCATTCATTTATGGTTAGGAAAGATATATATGAAGCTTTGGGGAAACCTGATATGACTACTAAAGAAGGATTTTTAAACGCCTTAAAAGAAGCTAAAGAGAAATTTCCTGAAGTTGGAGGTCAATCTCTAATACCTTTGGGATTACAAGAGTTTGGACAAACTGATTCAACTATAGGAGCTTATTTACAAGATTTCTTAGCAGTTCCTTTGGAAAAAAATGGAAGAGCTTATAATAGAAGGTTGGATCCTGAATATAAAGCATGGTTAAAGACATTTAGAAAAGCCAATGAGATGGGGCTTATAAAATCGGATATATTTGTTGATAAAAGACAGCAAATCGAAGATAATATGACTCAAGGTAGATATTTTGCGATGTTATACCCACATATAGATGCATTACAACCTCTGACAAATATATATAATAATAATCCAGAAAGAATGTATATAGCAGTACCAGGACCTAAAAATTCTGATGGTGATGAACATACATTCCCTGGACCAGGTATCTCAGGATGGACAGTTACATTTATAACTAAAAACTGTGAAGATCCAGAAAAAGCAATTAGATTCTTTACTTATATGATGAGTGAAGAAGGACAAAGAGCAGCTTATTTCGGAAAGGAAGGTTTATCTTGGGAGATGAAAGATGGAAAACCTGAATTTTTAGATGAGGTTAAAGAGTTAAGGACTTTAAATAGACAAAGATATGACCAATTACATGGTGGAGATTATATGAATTGGATGTTTATGGATACTGCAATGCAGGAAAGATTGTGGCCTGCAAAAGTTGAAGGTCCAACTGCTCAGGTTAGAGAATTTACAAAGGGTAAAGTTCAACCTAGATTTAAATATGAAAGATGGGATGCAACAGGTCAAGAAGAGGAAGCTATAATAGCTCAAAAAGTAAATATGAAATGGAATTCAACTTTACCAAAACTTATAACAGCTGATTCAGAAGCTGAATTTGAAAAAATTTGGGAAGGTTATAAAGAGTATTCAGAAAAATATGACTTTGAAAAAGTTTTAGACTATAGAACAGAAAAAATGAGAGAAAATGCTAAAAAATTAGGATTAGATCAATAAAATCAATGGAATATCAGAAATAGAATGAAAGTTCTATTTCTGATATTAGAATTTAGAATTTTTTATAAGGAGGGATAGAATGCTAAAAATAGATACAAAATTATATAAAGTAGCAGATTTTATATATAAGATAGTGCTTTTAAATATACTTTTAATAATGGGGAGCTTAGGTGTTGTAACCATAGGAGCTTCTATAAGTGCAACTTTATTTATGTGGACAAAAATATTTAAAGGAGAAGACAGTCATATAATTAAAGATTTCATTTCTAAGTATAAAGATAATTTAAAGCAGTCTTCAATAATAACTATAGGGTTTATAATAATATTTATGCTATTAACATATAGAATTGAAAATAAAATGATGTTGTATTTAAACTATTTTTTAAAAGTTCATCTTGTTGTTACTACTTTACTATCCCTTTATGTAATATCTAAATATAATATGAAATTAAAAGAAATCTTAATCTTTTCATTTATAAGAGTTAATCGGAATATGTATATTTTAATCCCTTTTTTGATAATACCATATATTCATATGTTTATTGTAAAATATGTAGTATTTTTATTTATATTAACAGGGGGGAGTCTAACTTTATTAATGGCAGCAGCAATATTTTATCCATTATTAAGTGAAGATAATGAGATAGTTAGGGGGTAATTATGGGAAAAGATATTTTAACAAAAAAGAAAATTAAATATATATGGCACTATTATAAATTTCATATTTTGTTAGTTGTCTTTTTAATATATTCAGTTTTTTCCATTATAAATTACTGGATAATAAATACTCCAAAAGAAGTCTTAGCCCGTGTTGTATTATATGAAGAGGGAATTGATGTCAAAAAAGCTAAAGATCTAGAAAACTATTTAAACCAAAACTTAAATGAAGATATGAACAAAAAAGAGATCAGAGTAGAAAACTGGGACTTAGATGCCCCCAGGGGTTTAGAACAAAAAATGCAGCTTATGGTATCGGCCCAGGAGATAGATTTGATAGTGTCCGGGGGAGAGATAATGAATAAATTAGAGAAGTATGAGATGTTTGATACTTTCAAAAAAGGGTTAGAAATATCTGACAAAAAAGAGTTTAATAGAAGGATATTTTATTATAAAAAACCCTATGTAAGTATGTTAAAAAATAGTAAAAGAAAAGCAATAACAGGTGAAATTATAAATTTACTTCAAGAATAAAAAATATTCTTTCTCATAAACGCGCGTTTGAGAGAGTAAAATAATTAGGAGGAGTTATAATGAAAAAAACAGGAATATATTTAATTTTAGTTATCTTTAGTATAGGATTAATAGGATGTACTGCAACTACAAAAAAGACTGAATCTAAAAATTTAAAACAAGATAATAAGGATAATCAGATTGCCGAAGGTGAAATGTTAAAAAATAGCAGTTTCAATGAAGAGATTAAAACTGCAGAAACTACTACAGATAATTGGTATTTTCATTTAAATTCAGGTGGACAAGGAGAGTATAAAATTGAAGATGGAGTTATTGAGATAACTTCAACTAATCCAGACGCTGAGGCGCATGGAGTTCAGTTAATTCAAAAGCCTGTAAATATTGAAGAGTTAGGATTATATAAAGTAACATTTAAAGCAAAAGCAGAAAAAGAAAGAGATATAACATTAAAAATAGGAGGAGGAGCAGATAGAGGATGGGCTGCTTATCATACAGAAGACATAACTCTTTCTACAGATATGAAAGAATATGAAATAGATTTTAAGATGAAGGATGAAACAGATCCAGAAGCCAGATTTGAACTTTGGTTTACAGAGGATACACCTAAAGTATGGATGGAAGATATATCGCTTGTAAAAACTGGTGTAGGTGAACCAAGTGGTGTAGATACCGTTTATCCTGGAACTAACGCTATAAAAAATGGAAATTTTATTACAGGTGAAAGTAAATGGAATACTTATGTCGACGAGTCAGCTGATGCAGAAATAGTATTCGAAGAGGCGAAAGTAAAAGCGAATATAAAGGATCAAGGACCAGAAAACTGGAGCGTTCACTTAGAACAAGGTACATTTACTTTAGAGAAAAATAAAGAATATAGGATTTCATTTGATGCAAAGTCTACAGTACCTAGGAATGTAGGATTAATTTTAGAAAATGAAAGTGATTATACAAAATATTTATCTGGAGAACTTCCTTTAACAAATGAAATGCAAACTTTTGAAGCGGTTTTTACGATGGAAGGCGAAACAGATCCAGAAACTCATTTAGTTATAGCCATGGGAAATATGGGGGAAAAATTAAGTGAAGACCATGAAGTAATAATTGATAATATTAGTATTAAAAGAGAAATTGGAGAATTAGTATGGAGTGAAGAATTCGATTATGAAGGATTACCTGATCCAGAAAAATGGAATTACACTGTAGGAGGAAAACTTTTTAACAATGAATACCAATATTATACAGATGGAGATTTAGATAATGCTTATGTAAAAGATGGAAAATTAACAATAGAAGCTATAAAAGAAGACTATAGAAATTGTGAATATACTTCTGCTAGGATAACGTCTGCAGGAAAAGGAGATCTTTTATATGGAAGAGTTGAGGTCAGAGCAAAACTTCCTGGAGGAAGTGGAACTTGGCCAGCAATTTGGATGATGCCTACTGATAGTGTTTATGGCAATTGGCCGGCAAGTGGAGAAATAGACATAATGGAATACGTTGGAAATGACTCTGAAAATGTTCATGCATCGACACATTGCCTTGATTATAACTTTATGAAAGGGAATAATTATACAGAAAAGTTAGAAGTTGAAAATGTTGATAAAGACTTTAATGTTTATGCTATGGAATGGCTTCCAGGTCAAATAGATATGTATTTTAATAATAAATTATATTTCTCGATTAAAGATGATGGAAAAGGTTGGGAAAAATGGCCGTATGATCAAAGATTTTTCATGATATTAAACTTAGCTGTAGGTGGAGATTGGGGTGCAGCTGAAGGATTTGACCCAGATACATGGCCTCAGACATTAGAAGTAGATTATGTTAGAATGTATGATTTAAATGTAGATCCCACAAATGATAACCAAGCTCCAACTAGCCCAGGAGAAATAAAAGCCAAACCAAGCGGTTATATGATTCCTTTGGAATGGGAACCAGCTACTGATAATTTTAGTGTGGCTAAATATGAAATATTTATGAATGATAAAAAGCTAGCAGAAACAAAAAAGAGCAATTATATAGTTAAAGATGTAAAAGAAGAAGAAAATTATTCTTTTAAAATAAGAGCAGTGGATTACGCAGGAAATAAATCAGATTTTGTAAACAAAGATATAAAAACAACGAAACTTTCACCTCTAAAATTACCAGGTAAGATTAAAGCTTCGGAATATGATCTTATGTATGGAGTGCAAACAGAAAAAACAGCAGATGATGATGGAGGAGAAAATGTAGGATGGATAGATAAAGGAGATTGGATGGAATATTTAGTAGAAATTCCTGAATCTGGAAATTATACAGTTGATTATCGACTAGCAAGTGCTCCAGGAGGCGGAAAATTAGAGTTGCGAAGTGAAGAAGGGAAAGTTTATGACAAAAAAGATGTTCCAATAACTGAAGATTGGCAGAATTGGGAAACTGTAAAATCGGAAGGTATATATTTAGAAAAAGGAGTTCAAGTTTTAAGAGTATATGCTATTGATGGAGGATTTAATTTAAATTGGTTAAAAATTGAAAAATAAAGTCAAAAATTTTATATATCTAATTAAGTAAAAATAATAAGTTTAATCAAAATTTTCTATAATATAAATGTAGAGTATATAGAAGTGATACTCACACTAGAAATTAAAATCTTATCTCTAGTGATTATAGACACCACTCTCAAGCTTATACCAGGTTAACCTCCTGGTATAAGCAACAATAAATTACAAACTACATTTATTTAAAATATTGCTTAAAAAAGCAAAAAATATATTAAAGGAGGAGTAAAATGAAAAAAGGATTGACACTGAGTATTTTTTTAATTGGTTTATTTATGTTGGTTGGATGTTCTGGTGCAGAGGTAAAAGAGACAGATACAAAACAAGAATTAAAAGTTGAATCAGGGAAAGAATATTATGTATATAACTCTGATGGGTCAGATCCAGATATTATTTTTGAAAGGTGGGATATTTGGGGTAATGAATGGACTCCGTCAACTTGTGAAGTTGAAGAAGTAAAAGAAGATGGACTTGTGGCAACAAAGATTACAACAACTGGTGCAGGATGGTTTGGTTATGCAGCAGCAGGGAAACCTAAAGATTTTTCAAAATTTTCAAAGTTAAAAGTAAAGGTGAAAACAGAGATGCCAGAGTTAACTATTATTTTCCAAGGAAGAGGTGGAGAAAACAAAATAAAGGTAGATATATCTGAACTTATTGAATTAGATAATGGGTGGAAGCAAATGGAGATTGAAGTTCCTGAGGAAGATAAGGGTACTACTATAGCATTTCTTGGAGAAAAGACTAGCAAAGGAACTACAGTCATATTTACAGATATGATTTTAGTAGGTAAATAAAAGTAACAACTAAAAAAATAAAAATGAGAAGGAGTGAAATTAATGAAAAAAATATTAATTGTTTTAACGGGGATTTTATTATTGGGAAGTGTAGGCTTTGCAGAAGAGAAAACGGAAAAGGAAACATCAGGTTACGCATGGGGAAGATTAGAATATAATTCAACTATACTTAGTACCAAAACAACAGAGACTACAACATCAGCAGGGACATCAGAAGTAACAAATACTAAAATACTAGAGTTATCAGACGAACATAATGAAGGTGACTCAGATTATTGGCATGGATTTATGGGGTTCTCTGCAGAGGTTTTGGATATGAATCTTGATATAAATTCATATAAAATGTGGGATAATGAAAAGGCAAGAACCGATTTATATTTAACAAAGGAACTTAATGATACAGTAACTGCTAAATTAGGGACGACATTGAATAATTTAACAGACAATTCAAACTTTTTATCTACAGTTGTAAATGATGCAACCTTAACATTAACAGCTTCAAAAGATGGAACAGAAGCAAGTATGACTTACGCAGTTAATGGACAAGGATCATATGGAAGTAATAGTGGTCCAGCTGTAGCTGACGCTGGTGGTGGAATAGTAGGTGGATATATTAAAGTTCCAGTTATGGGATTCACAGTTGTTGCAAAACCATTTCAAGGTTGGTTTAATCCGACTTCTATGAATTTAACTCTTGGAGATCAGTTCTGGTGGGCTCCTGGTGTAGAAACTGGTTATAGATTCTTTGATGGTATTGAAGTAAGTAAAAAGTTTGGACAATTAAGCTTTAATAGTGCGTGGCATATTGATCCAGCAGAAAAAAAGGAAACAGATACAACTACAAGTTATGGCGAAATTAATGGTGTTGATGATGTAACTTATGGTTCAACGGCACTTACTAGAATTGGAATGATGATGCCATTAGGAGACAAAATAAATATTATTGCAAATACAGTACTTGCAAGAGAAAGTGCAAAATATGAAGAGGGTTCAACAGAAAATACAGCTGGGCGTAATTTAATAGCCTTAGATGGAAGAGCAACTGTGGATTTATCTCCAATTAAATTAAAAGGAGAGGTACAAATAGTTAGTGATTTAAGATCAGTAGAATTTGGTAATACAGAAGGAACAAACAATGCTAATGATATAAGATTATACGGAAGAGCTGACATGGATATGGGAGAATTTGGTATATATGGAGATCTTAAAAATGAAACTAATTTAGTTTTAAAGGAAACTACTACAGATGGTACAACTACTACATCTGAAGATTCAACAAAAAATACTTTTGATATTGGTGGAGGAGTTAATAAAACTATAGGACTAGTAGATCTTGAGTTAGGTAGTGGAATAATTCTGACGTCTGAAAGTGACGAAAAAACAGATGACGAGGAAAACTCAAATGAATTCTACATTGGAACTCAAATGGTAGTATCATTCTAATTTAATAATAATATTTATATAACAAGATAATTAAAATTGCTGTAACTTGTCTATTGTGATGAGTTATAGCAATTTATTGGAAAAGATGGCAATTTAAATAAAGCAGGTATTTTCGTTAGATCTGTTTTAAAAA
>JBNJFI010000073.1:5550-10240 GCA_051746725.1 Fusobacteriota bacterium | reverse complement strand
TAAATTTTAATAAAATCTTACTGTATTTTGGATAATCTTTTTTGATAAAAGGTATATCATATGATAAAATATGATAAGGATGTAAAAATGTTATGGAGGTGAGTCATGAAGAGGTTTAACTATACAGGGGTATGTATTCGAGAGAGACATTATATGGTTGATGTGAGTAAAAAGATAGACGAAATAATAGAGATGATAGATTATGGAGATTATATTGCAATCAATAAACCAAGGCAGTACGGAAAAACAACTATTTTAAATTTATTAACAAAAGAGTTGAAAAATAAGTACTTACCAATAGTAATAAGTTTAGAAGGGAATTCCCAGAACACTTTTAAAAACATAGAATTATTTTCAAAATTATTAATAAATAGTATAAATATTCAATTGAAACTATTGGAAGAAACTGAATATTTAGTAGAAAATTCTAATATAACAAGTCTATTAGAATTAAGTCAGATTATAACGAAATTTGTAGATAAAGCATCCAAAAAAGTGGTTTTATTTATAGATGAAGTTGATGAAGCTAGTAATTATAAACTGTTTTCAAAATTTTTGGGAATGCTTAGAGATAAATATCTAAAAAGAAATGAAGGAGAAGATCAGACTTTTCACAGCGTTATATTAGCGGGAGTTCATGATATAAAGAATTTGAAGATGAAAATAAGAGGGGAAAGAGAGCTACAATATAATAGCCCTTGGAATATTGCAGTTGACTTTAAAGTTAATATGAGTTTTTCATCAGAAGAGATTTCAACAATGCTAATAGATTATGAAAACGATCATAATACAGGGATGGACATAGATTTTATGTCAAAAAAGTTATATGATTATACCACTGGTTATCCATACTTAGTAAGTAAATTATGCTATTTAATGGATAAAGATTTAAAGAAAGAGTTTACAGAGGTGGGGTTAGAAAAAGCAATAAAGATATTATTAAATGAAGATAATACCCTATTTGATGATCTTATAAAAAATATAAACAGATATGAAGAGTTATATAGATTAGTTGAGAGAATATTATTAGAAGGTGAAGAGATAAATTATAATAGACAAGCACACCATTTAGGTGTTATGTATGGAATTTTTAGAGAGGATTCCAAGCATAAATTAGTAATTCATAATACTATATTTGAAATTTTGTTATATAATTATATGATTGCCATGCGAGAAATTGAAAAGGGGTCGGCATTATCGTATAAATATAGAGAGAATTATGTAGATGAAGCTGGAGATCTAAAGATGGAACTGGTCTTGGAGAAGTTTCAGGAGTTGATGAAGGCTGAGTATCGGAAGATAGACGAGGAGTTTGTAGAAAGAGAGGGGAGATTACTTTTCCTAGCTTTTTTGAAACCAATTATTAACGGTACAGGATTTTATTTTGTAGAGTCAGAGACACGGCACTCTAATAGAATGGATATTGTAGTGACATATAATAGGAAAAAATATGTTATAGAGTTGAAGATATGGCGTGGTGGAAAATATGAGCAAGAGGGAAGAGAGCAGTTAGCTGGATATTTAGAGGCTCAGAATTTAGATAAAGGTTATATGATATTTTATAATTTTAATAAGAATAAAGAGTATATTAAAGAGAAATTAGATGTGGATGGTAAAGAGATATTTGAAATAGTTGTATAGATAATTAGGGATCAGTCGAGAGGCTGGTTCTTTTTTGTTATAAATTATTAATTTGAAATAATGTTTGAAAATATGGAAGTTGTGGGTTATAATTAAGTGAAATACTTTGCAAAAGTTATGATTATTGGTTTATGGTTAAAGAATTAAGCTTTATTTTTAGGAAAGATTCTGTGATTGCAAGGGAGGAGTTAAATGAAAAAAGTTTTAGTTTTTGGAGGAGTTTCTTATAATATAATGGCCCAGGTAGATGAGTTTCCAAAAGGAAAACCTGGAACTATATTTGCCAATGAATATCATGAGACAATTGGATCTACAGGGGCAGGAAAGTCTATGGCACTGAATAAGTTAGATGTGAATTTTTCATTTCACGGTGTAATAGGCGAAGATATACATGGTGATGTTATCAAAGATTATTTTCAAAAAAGAGATATAGATTTTTATTATGATATAGACCCAGCGGGAACAGAAAGACATGTAAACTTTATGAAAAATGAGACTGGAGAGAGATTATCTCTATTTTTACATGCAGCTCCGCAAGATATAGATTTAGATGAGGAGAAAATCGAAAAATTAATAAAAGATAGTGATATTGTATTTTTGAATGTTGCTCCATATTGCAAAAGATTTATAGATATGATAAAAAAATATGATAAGGAGATTTGGTGTGACCTCCACTCATATGACGGAGATGATTATTATAATGAGTTTATAAATGCAGCAGATGTACTGATATTAAGCTCTGATAATTTAGAAAATTATGAAGATTTTATGGAAAAGGAGATCAAAAAAGGGAAAAAATATGTGATAGCCACCCATGGGAATAAAGGATCATCTATTATGACTCAAGATAAGAAGATAAAAGATTTTCCCATATATGATTATGACGTAGTTGATACAAATGGTGCAGGGGATAATTTTTCTGTGGGATTTTTATATGGATATTTAAACGAGTATACAGTTGAAAAATCCATGAAATTGGCAACAATAACAGCTGGTTTAGCTATAACATCAAAGGAGTTATATTCTGAGGAGTTGAGTCCAAAAAAGTTAGAAGAGGAGTACAGGAGATTGGAAAATCATAAATTATAAAAAAGAAAGGAGTGAATAAAACGAAAAATCTTTACCCTTTTTTGCTAATAATATCCACAGCATCATCCAAAGCAGCCTCTTAACCTTGAGATAGATGTAAGAATGTATGAAGAAATTATGTTTGATAATATAGATATTATAAGTTATAATTAATCAAAATCAATATAAAGACAGGAGGAAAAAATGCCTAGTATTTTATCAAAAAAGTTCAAAAAGAGAATAGCTGTACCTGGAACACCAATTTACACAGGTAACAGGAAAGAAAAATCAACCCAAATGATGCTAATATCATATGACGAAGACAACTGTAAGCAAGAAATTTTAAAAGAGATAGGCGATTTGGATAATTACCCGAAAGATAAAACAACTTGGATATCTGTTTTAGGACTTTCTGATACAGAAAAAATAATTGGAATAGGAAGAAAGTTAGGTATCCATGATATGATAACAGAAGATATATTAGATGTATATCAAGATCAAAAGATAGATTTTTTAGGTGAATTTGACTTTATAGTTTTAAAAATTCCGAGATTAGAAGATGATAAAATGGAAGAAGTTAGCATACTCAAAAAAGGGAATTTAGTCTTAACCTTTTTTGACAAAAAAGTAGAACTATTTAATAATTTAGAAAAACGTATAATTGAAAATGAAGGAAGAATTAGAAAGATGGATGCTAATTATTTGGTATATTCTATTTTTGATATGTTAACAGATAGATATTTTCAACAGCTTGAAGTATCATCAGATGATATTGAAGTAGTTGAATCTAAAATATTTGAAAATCCAGAAAATGATATATTAAAAGAGATTTATAATTTGAGAGAAGATAATCATACATTGAGGCAATCTAATAGAAAAATAATAGGGATATTAAATAAATATGAAAGGCAATATCCTGAAATAATTAGAGAAAAGTATGGAATATATTATAAAGATCTATTTGATCATACTAATATGATCAAGGAAAATCTAGAGAATATGCGAGAAAATATAACAGGATTAATAGAATTAAATATGTCATTGGTAAGTCATAAGATGAATAAAGTTATGCAAACCTTAACAATGATATCAACAATATTTATTCCATTGGGTTTTTTAGCGGGATTATATGGTATGAACTTTGAATATATGCCAGAATTGCAATTTAAGTATGCATATCCAACTTTAATAATTGTTATGCTATTAATTGTAATTAGTATGCTTACGTATTTTAAAAAGAATAAATGGTTTTAAATAACGAAAAAGAGTTGTAGTTAACTACAACTCTTTTTTTAGGCTAAACTTTCTATTTCTTCTCTTTCACGGATTAATTCATTTATAAGTTTAGAAAAACTCCATGATTTAGAATTTTCAGTGACTACAGCAAAAAGTGTCTTTCCTAGAATATTGTCTTCATAAAGTGTTATGAAATCATTTAATTCAGAATCAGATACAGCATTAAAAACTACTGCTTTTTCAGGTAGATCTTCTAAATTATCTTTTTTGTCTAGCTTACCATTAGCTATTTCAGTCAAAGTATTATGTGTGTTTTCAGTTTTGATATTATACAGATCGTCAATCCCTACAGCTCTAACTTTATTTTCTAGAATATCGATTTGGTTGTCATCATATCCATAAACCATAACACAATTATTACCTTCTGGTCTTTTTTTAGCATCTTTTTTAATTTCTTTAAAAGCCATTTTATCTCCTCCTATAAACATATTATATCATAAATTTACAATAATTACAATTGTAGAACTATAAAAAATATTATTCAAATACTTTTTGATGAACAAAGATTTTTAGATTTATTAGCTACTCTGCCGCATTTTTTACAAATATACTTCGGATTGTCAGATTTTTTTATTATTTTTTTCAGTTTTCCCTTTTTTGCTAAATCACACATCTTTTTTGACATTATAATCCCTCCTCTTACAGCTTGTGTCACAATTAAAAATTGGCAGCAATATTTAGGGGT
>JBNJFI010000073.1:0-5450 GCA_051746725.1 Fusobacteriota bacterium | reverse complement strand
GGGTCAAAATCAGAGTAAATACAAGGCTTACCCCTACCAAAAACTTGATCATATCGATTTTCTGTATTATTACACAGCCTCTTAATAAATATTACAATATAAATATATAATTGTCAAAAAATATTTTAAAACAATAAAAAAGTTTTAACTTCATTGAGAAAGATTTGATTGTGTGATATAATAAACTTAATATTAATAGGCAAAAAAGGAGGAAATATGGAAATTTTTATGCAATTTGCTATAATTTTAGGAGTTCTAGAAGTAGGAAAATTTATAAGTGGAAATTTAAATTTACCAATACCAGGTAGTGTAATTGGAATGGTGATTTTATTATTACTTTTAGAATTTAAAATAATGAAATTAGAAAGAATTCAAAAAGTAGGCAATTTTTTATTGGATAATTTAGCCTTTTTCTTTGTTCCTGCCACAGTTAGTGTTATGAAATCATATGGGATAATCAAAAATCAATGGTGGCAAATAATACTGATATGTTTTTTAAGTACGATAGTTGTGTTTGGAGTGACAGGTTTTATTTTAGAAAAATTAATTGGAAGGAGAGAAAAAAATGTTTGAAAATATGTTTAATTCTCAAGCCTTTGGAATATTAATAACGATATTAATGTATAAAATAGCAATGATAATTAATAAAAAAACTAAAATTTCAGTTTTAAATCCTGTAATTGTATCAGGGGGATTTATTATAGGAATTTTATTGATGCTAGATGTTGATTATGAGACATATAATAATGGTGGAAAATTAATATCTTTTTTCTTAGAACCGGCAACAGTTATTTTGGCAATTCCACTATATAAAAATATTCACCATTTAAAAAGATATTCAAAGGAGATAGTATTTGGAATAACAATAGGATCATTTAGTTCGATAATAAGTGTGTTTTTATTATCCAAAATATTTGGGATGGATTTTCAGGTTATATTATCACTTTTACCTAAATCTATAACTACTCCAATTGGTTTAGAGGTTTCTAAAAATATTGGAGGATTAAGAGGAATAACAGTTATTGCAATTGTATTAACAGGTATTTTTGGAGCAACCTTTATGCCACTTATGACTAGGATTTTTGGATTTAAAAATAAAATTGCAATAGGGGTAGCCACGGGAACTTCCTCGCATGCGCTAGGGACATCTAGAGCCATTGAAGTAGGAGAAGTTGAAGGAGCGATGAGTGGGCTTGCTATAGGAATAGCAGGGTTGGTAACAACTCTTATTATTCCTTTAATGCTTATTTTTATAAAGTAAAATGGAATTTATTTGGAGGGAAAAATGAAAACTAAAAATATTCATATGATTTTAATTTTTATGATATTATTTATGGTAATGGGATGTCAAAAAAGGGATAATATAAAGTCAGATCATTCTGTAAGTAATTTAAAAAGGAAAGATTTAAAACAGAAAGAGTTAAAAGAAAAAGATTTAAATATAAAAGAAAACAAAATTAAAAATGATAAGAAATTAAAATTCTTAGAATCAGTAAAGAATAATAATATATCAGAAACTAAAAAAATTATTCAGTGGGGAGTTGATATAAATACTAAAAATAGTGATGATGAAACTGCCTTGGTTTTAGCAGTTAAAAATGATAACCTAGAGATGGTAAAATATTTGGTGAGTAATGGAAGTAATATAAATGTTATGGATAAAAATAAAAAATCTATTTTTTATTTAGCAGAGGATGATATATTTAAGTATTTACGGAAAATCAAAAAAGAATATAATGATCAATTATTTACAGCAGTTTATGAAGAAAACATAAAAGAAATTAATCTGCTTTTAAATAAAGGTGCTAACTTAGAAGCAAAGAGAAAAAAAGTTGAAGATCCTATAATGTGGGAAGAATACAGAAAAAAATATGATTGGGATTATCAGATGAAATTTTTTTTAATAGAATCTAATATAGGAAAAACTCCGCTTTTTTATGGCGTTGAAACTGAAAATTCTGAAATAGTTGAGAGTTTGATTAATCGAGGAGCTTCTGTGAATATCCAAGCTCAAAATGGATGGACTCCTTTAATGTCTTCCAATCTAAAAATATCTAAAATATTATTAAAATATGGAGCTAATTTAGAAATAGAAAATGAATATGGAGAAACAGCTTTGTTTTATTCTGTGATTAATGAAAATACAAAAAAGCTTAAATTATTAATAGATAGTGGAGCGAATATATCTCATGAAAACAAGAATAAATGGACAGCTCTTCATACAATAATATCCGAATATGGAAATTTAGAAGCAGTGAAATTATTAGTTGAAAATCAAGCTGACTTGAAAGCTAAGACAAATGAAGGTTATACTTGCTTGGGAATTGCTGCAGCTTATGGTTATCTGGATATAGTTGAATATATTTCAAAAAAGGGCTTCGATGTGGATGTGAAGGACAAAAAAGGGGCTACTCCTTTAATTTATAGTGCTTCTAGTGGGAAATTAGAAGTTGTAAAATATCTTATTGAACAAGGTGCAGATATTGAAATTCGTGATAATTCAGGAAAGACTGCTTTGGATTGGGCAGAATATACAGATAATGATGTAGTAGCTGATTATCTAAAGACCTATTAAAGTGTTTATAAATCTAAGAAAAATTAAAACTCATAAGAAAGATTAAAAAAAATTAATCTAAAATTAAGGTAATATTAAAATTAGATCTGTATAATGTAACTTAGTTAAGAAAAAGCAACTTTCTAGAATTATATTTCTAGAACTTTACATAGATCTGTGGAGTTGAGAAGCAACCCCTTAACTCCACAATCCTCCTTGATTTTAGAGATAAATGATAAAGACTAGAAAAATTAATCTAAAATTAAGGTAATATTAAAATTAGATCTGTATAATGTAATTAGTTAAGAAAAACAACTTTCTAGGGATTATATTTCTAGAACTTTACATAGATCTGTGGAGTTGAGAATTAACCACTTAACTCCACACACCTCCTTTCTTTTAGATATAAATGGGTAAAGTTGATTCATATATAAGTTTCCCCTTAACAAACAGGGGAGACTTATATATGTTTATTGGATAAACCTTTTTAAGAGATTAAAACACTTATTTTATAAAGCAATTTTATTTTAGGAGGAAAATATGAAGGTATTAGTTGTAGAAGATGAAAAAAATATTGCTAAATATTTAAAGAAGGGTTTAAGTGAAGCGGGATATATAGTTGAAGTAGCATATGATGGAGAGGAAGCTATATTTAGAAATACATATAATAGTTATGATGTAATTCTTTTAGATATAATGATTCCGAAATATAATGGGATAGAGGTAGTGAAGAAGTTACGTGAGAAGGGAAATAGCTCCCATATAATAATGTTAACAGCAAAGGATAAGGTAGAAGATAAAGTAGAGGGGTTAGATGCAGGAGCAGATGATTATATTACCAAACCATTTGCATTTGCAGAGTTATTGGCAAGGGTTAGATCGGTACTTAGAAGGGACTCAGAGGATAAACAGAATAAATTGAAGGTGAAAGACTTAGAAATGGATATTATGTCTAGAAAGATTACAAGAGATGGTAAGAAGATAGATTTAACAGCAAAAGAGTTTTCCTTGCTAGAGTATTTTTTGAGGAATGTAAATCAGGTATTAACTAGAACTATGATTGCAGAGAAGGTTTGGGATATTGATTATTTAACAGATACAAATGTTATCGATGTATATATCAATCATTTGAGGAATAAAATAGAGAATCCCTTTGATAGCAAATTGATATTTACAGTAAGAGGGGTTGGTTATATATTAAAAAATTAATCTCAAAATTAGGAATAAAGGGGAAACTTATATTTGTAAATCTGTCTGTGATATCTATTTTAACAGTGATTTTATTCTTTATTTCTAGTTATAAGATAGAGGATTATCTATTGTCAGATGTTGACTCTAATTTAAAGATATCATCTGAACTAATTGTCAATACTATTCAGAAAAAGTATAAGCCTTTAGAGATATACTTTGGGGACCTTAAAAACTTAATCCCAGAGAAGATGCATCTAAAATTAATGAACTCCAAGGGAGTAAGTTTATATACTGATAACTTTGATTTTCCTTTTGAACTGAGTCAGAAGGAGTTAGAGAATATATTTAATGGAAATAAAGTAAAAAAGACAGTGGGGAATAGAAGATTTTTAATCACACCGTATAAATATTATGGAAAACTGAATATTTTAATTTTAGGAAAGAAGATAAAGAGTACACAGGAGACCATAGAAGAATTAACTCTATTTTCGCTCTCACTTATAATATTTATATTTTTAATATCTTTTTTGTCTTCGGTATTTATAATTAATAGGATGTTAGGCGCAATAGTAAATATTAATAATGTTGCTAAAAAGATTACTGAGGAAGATTTATCACATAGAATAGAGATAGATTACAAAACAAAGGAGATTGAAAATTTAGTAAAAACTTTAAATAGTATGTTGGATAGAATCGAGCAAGGTTTTTCTAAAGTGAAACAATTTACAGCAGATGTTTCACATGAGTTAAAGACTCCTATTACATCTATTAAGAATACACTTGAAGTTGAGCTATCGGCTGATAGAACAAAGATAGATTATAAAAATTCCATGGGTAGAATATTAGAAGATATAAACTGGGTAAAGAATATAATAAATGATCTTTTACTCATGAGTAAATTGGATATGGGAAAATGGGATATAAATTTTGAAAATTTTAAGATCTATAAAGCGGTGTATCAGGCATTGGAACTTATGAGGATAATGGCAGAGGAGAAGAGAATTCAAATAGAATTTTCTAATTCAATTGATAAAGAGTTGGAGATACGAGGAGATAAGAATCAAATAAAGAGAGTTATTTTGAATATAATCTCAAATGCTATAAAGTATACTAGGAAAGATGGACATATAAATATTGATTTAAAAAGGGATGACGGATATGTGGAATTAAAAGTTAGAGATAGTGGTATTGGTATCAAAAAAGAGAATATATCAAAGGTTACAGAGAGATTTTATAGAGAAGATCGTGTTAGGACTTCTAAGAAGAATGGAACAGGTTTAGGACTTGCTATATCTAAATATATAATTGATTATCATAGGGGAATTTTAGAGATTGATAGTTCAGAGGGAGAGGGAACTTTGGTTTCTATTAGACTTCCCTTGGAGTGAGATTAATTTTGAAACTACCAGATATAAAACATGGAGAGAATATATTGTTATACATAATAAGTGAAAATTCTACCTGGTATTTAATTTTAGGAAAGGAATAAGAGTGAATTAAAAAAATGGAGATCTAAATTTATTGACACCTATAATTCTATATGGTATAATCTACGCAGGAATTAATAGGAGATGAGGCTCTCCAGTTATAATAAACTGTCGAAAGACTGATAGCTTCTAGTATTACGGGATATATAGTCCGTGGTGCTAGCAGCTTTTTTGTTTTTTGATATCTTGCCTATTTTTTTCTTTTAGATAGACAGTGT
>JBNJFI010000072.1:0-10591 GCA_051746725.1 Fusobacteriota bacterium | reverse complement strand
A
This sequence comes from Fusobacteriota bacterium, assembly GCA_051746725.1. GTDB lineage: Bacteria > Fusobacteriota > Fusobacteriia > Fusobacteriales > JBNJFI01 > JBNJFI01. Next base: position 10,590 of record JBNJFI010000072.1, on the reverse strand, counting down.
AACTCATCTACGAAACCGGTTTTTACCTGTGGTTATATAATAACCTTTTATCAGGATTTTGTCAAGGGTTTTTTCGGTTATTCCTTATTGTACTTTAGTTATTATTTTAATTTCAAAAAATAAAAAAACAGAGTATAAAAATATACTCTGTTTTGATAATTTATCTTTTTGAAAATTGAGAACTCTTTCTTGCTTTCTTTCGACCATATTTTTTTCTTTCTACCATTCTTGAATCTCTTGTTAAGTATCCAGCTGCTTTTAAATCTCCTCTTAATTCAGAGTCTGCTTTTAAAAGAGCTCTAGAAATACCATGTCGAATAGCTCCAGCTTGACCAGAAGTTCCTCCTCCATTAACATTAACCATTACCTTAAATTTATTTAAAGTATCTGTCAATTTTAATGGTTGTTTTACAATCATAGATAATATTTTTCTATCAAAATATTCATCTAACTCTCTATCGTTGACTACTATTCCCGATTCACCAGGCAATAGTCTAACTCTTGCAACACTTGTTTTTCTTCTTCCAGTTCCCCAATATTGTATTTGTTCTGCCACTTTATATACCTCCTATATCTCTAACTTTTTTGGTTGTTGTGCACTATTATTATGTTCTGGACCAGCATTTACTTTTAATCTTGTAAGCATTTGACTACCTAATTTATTTTTAGGAAGCATTCTTTTAACTGCTAGTTTTATAACATCTTCAGGTTTTTTATCTAACATTTCAGATAAATTTTTTGTAGTTAATCCACCTATATATCCACTGTGTCTGTAATATTTTTTGTCCATTAACTTTTTACCTGTTACAGCTACCTTTTTTGCATTTGTAACAACAACATAATCTCCATTATCAACATGGGGAGTATAAGTAACTTTGTTTTTTCCCATTAGAGTCATAGCAATTTTAGTTGCTACTCTACCTAACGTTTTTCCTTCTAAATCTAATTCATACCAATCTCTCGTAACATCTTCTTTTCTTAACATAAACGTTTTCACTTTTGTTCCTCCTCGATCTTTTTCTAATTTTGAACGGGATGTTTCTAAACCTTGTGGGAAAGGTTATTAAATCTATTTTACTATATTTTATGCATTTTGTCAAACAATATTAAGTCAAAATTAAATCAATATAGTCTAATTCATCTTAATTGGACTGTAATTGAAGATATTCATTAACTCTAAGAGCTGATTTAGCACCTTCAGCTGCTGAAACTATAATTTGTTTGTCCTTTATATTAGTAACATCTCCAGCAGCCCAGATACCTTTTATATTAGTCTCATTTTTTTGATTGATTATAATTTCATTAATATCATTAATCTTAATTAAGTGATTTAAAAATCCACTGTTGGGTATTAAGCCTATCTCAACAAAAACTGCATTAACATTTATATTTTTATATTCACCAGTTTCAATATCTCGAATTTCAATCTCTTCTACATGATCATCCCCCTTTATATTCTCTATTTCATAGCCAGTATTTATATTTATTTTCTTGTTTTTATTAACTTTTTCTTGCAAAAGATCGTCGCCCATTAATCGATCTTGTAATTCTATCAAATTTACATTACTTCCCAATTTCGCCATATCTAAAGCTGCTTCTAATCCAGAATTCCCTCCACCTACAACTGCCACTTTTTCTCCTGCATATAGATATCCATCGCAAATTGCACAATAATGAACTCCTCTTCCTTTTAATTTATGCTCTCCAGAAACTCCCAAACTTCGATTGTGTGTTCCTGTTGCAATTATAACAGTTCTAGTTTTAAATTCGGAATTCTTACTTTTTATTATCTTAAAGTTTTCTTTTTCTAATATATCTATTACTTCTATCCCCAATTTTATTTTAACATCATATTTTTCAACATGTTCCCAGAATCTTTGCATTAAATCTCCACCACTTATATTTTTACTGCCAATCCAGTTATCAACCTCATCAGTTTCTATAACTTGTCCTCCTAGGGCTACTGACAAAACTAACACTTTTAGTCCTTTTCTAGCAGCGTATAAGGCTGCATTTAAACCTGCAGGACCAGCTCCAACAATAACTAAATCCCATACTTTAGAAAGTTTTTCTGGTTTCAATCCTAATATTTTGTTTAACTCTCCACTATTTTCTGATTTTATAAGATCGTCATAACCGCCAATATGAATTCCATCTATAAATATTTGTGGAACTGTTTTAGAGCCATTGCTTCTCTCGATCATTTCTTTTTTTGTTTTATCTTTATCTATTTTGTATTCTATATACTCTATATTTTTACTTCTAAAAAATGCCTTTGCCTTTCTACAATATGGACACCAGTTCAAACTATAGATTTCAATTTTAGGCTTTTTTGAATCCATTTCTATCTCCTTTATTTATTTTTTATTAAGTGATTGCAAAATCATAAACTCTTAATCTTAATTAGTTTCTGGCCCTCATTAATTATTATTTTTTATATCTTTATGGCTATTAGGTTTTAATAGAGTAAAGTGAAATGTAGTCCCCTTATTTTTTTTGCTTTCAAACCATATTTTTCCATTATTTTTATTAACAAATTCTTTGGTAATAAAAAGGCCTAATCCCGTTCCAGTCTCTCCCTCTGTTCCTTTTTCACTATATTTTTCGGACTCATTGAAAATCTTAGACTGATCTTTATCACCTATTCCTACACCATCATCTTTTATGGAAACTTTGATTTTACTTCCTACATCTTTAATTTTTAACTGTATAGTACCATTTTCTTCTGTAAATTTTATGGCATTTGATAGTAAATTCCGAATTACAGCATTAACCATATTTTTATCAGCGTATACCATTGTTTTAGAGTCTTTCATAAACTTAATATTTATATTTTTTTGTTCTGCGCTTAACTTTAATATACCAATTACATCTTTAATTGTTTCATTTAATTCGAATTCTGAGGGATCAAATGTGATCTTATCCATATGAATTCTAGACCATTCTAAAAGTCTATTCAAAAAATTTGTTAAATTTTTTCCAGATTCATCTAACATTTCAATCATTTCTTTTTTTTCTTCAGGAGATATTGAATCATAATTAATATTTAGATCTTCTAGTAATCCTGAATGAGCTCCCATTGATCCACGTAAATCATGACTTATAATAGAAAATAATCGATTTTTGGTTTTATTTGCATTTTCTAATTTTTCTTGTTTTTCATTTAACTCTTTAAATATTATATCATATGGTTCTTTTATTCCTTTGGCTATTAATGCTTTATATATAAGATAAAATGATAATATCTTAGCATAATGACCTACAATATTTGAAAGTCCATAATTACTCACGTAAAAAGTAAAAGCCAATTCAGAAATAATAGTTAGAATTATTGAGTAATTTATATATTTAAAAATTTTATCCTTAAAATCCTTTTTATTTTTCCATAAAATTATAAGAGCCATTATTAATATTAAATTAATTATATATTCACTAATTATTTTAAATTGAGTCTGACCCTGTCCTTCTATAAAGCATTCTGGAAATACTTTGTAATGAAATATCGTAAGTATTCCTACAATTGTAATTATTAGATAACTAAAAAAAACTTTTTTGATATCTAATCTTTTCTTTTTTTGAAAATATAAAAATCCTATTACTAAACTAATACTTTCAATCATTCTTGCTACTACCCATAATTGATTGGCATAATAATCATAATCTGTAAATATATTCATTCCTTTATATGAAAGTGTGTGTAACAGATCTAGCCCTCCTACAAAGAAATATGCTATACCTAAAAATATCAAATAATCATTTTTCATATATTTTTTTGAATTCCAAGCAATTAAAAATATACTATATGCAATTATTATACTAAATAACTCAACTATGCTATGAAATAACAGGTAATTATAATGGGTTGTAAAAAATAAAATTAAAAATATTCCCATTATACTTACAGTTGTTTTAATATTTTGCTTTTCCATAAATTCCTCCTAAAATTTCTTCTAAGGATATTTCAAAATACATAATTAGTTAATATGGTATCTCTTTTTAAAATTTTATCATTGAAATATTCAAAAAAGGATAATCCTACAAACCCTCCAGCAATATTATAAACTTTGGAAAATCCTAAATTTTGTAAAGCTAATACTGCATTATAACTTCTTTGACCACTTCTACAATTAATATATATAGCTTTATCTTTTGGAATTTCAGAAATCCGATCTCTAATTTCAGAAAGAGGAATATTTATAGCTCCTTTTATATGCCCTTCTTCATATTCCTTTTTTGTTCTGGCATCTAGAAAAAAAGCTCCCCTTTTTTGAAGACTACGTACTTTATCAACATTTACCTGCTTAAAATCACCATTCATCAAATTAGAAGATACATACCCCGCATAGTTAACAACATCCTTTGCTGTTCCAAATGGAGGAGCATAGCATAATTCAAGGTCTTTCAAATCATCAATTGTTCCGCCATATTTTATTACTGTTGCTATGACATCTATTCTTTTATCAACGTTTCCTTTTCCAATAGCTTGAGCTCCTAAAACTTTTCCCGTTGGTATTTCATATATCAATTTAAAATGCATAGGTTCTTTATCTGGCATTAAACCTACTTTATCTCCAGGGATTATTCTAATTTTTCCAAATTCTATATCTAAATTTTCATTTTTTTCAATTACTGTTTCTGTTAAGCCAGTAGATGCAGCATTATAATCAAATACTTTAAGAACTGAAGTTCCTATATATCCTCTATTATCTATCTTCATCCCATTTATATGATCTGCTACTCCTCTAGCCTGTTTTTGAGCTGGACCAGCCAGTGGCAATTTAAATTGGGTCTTAGAAATTGAATTATATATTTCAATTGCATCTCCAACTGCATATATATCTTTATCATTGGTCAAATAATTTTGATCAACTTTTATAGCTCCAGTTTTACCTATATCCAAATTTGCCTTTTTTGCCAAATCTATCTCAGGTTGTATTCCAATTGCCAAAACAACAACGTCAGAAGATATTTTTTTATTAGATTCTAAAATAACATTCTTTTTATCAAAAGATTCAACTCTATCGTTAACTATTAGATTAATCCCTTTGTCGTGAAGTTCTTTATGTAAAACTTGAACCATATCATAATCAAAAATACTTAATATTTGAGGCATGGCTTCTATTAATGTGACATTATAACCTGCTTCATTTAAATTTTCAGCAGTTTCAACCCCTATAAAACCACCACCAATTACAGAAATATTTTTAGATTCTGATTCTTTAATAGCTCCTTTTAAATTCCTAATATCCACAACATTTCTAATGGTATATATATTCGCTGTATCTATTCCTGGAATAGGAGGAACCAAAGGTTTTCCACCAGGTGACAAAATTACTTTATCATAAGACTCTCTATAAGTTTTATCTTTTTTTAAATCTTTTATTATTAGCTCCTTTTGTTTTCTGTCTATATTTAAAACTTCATTTTCTGTTCTTATTTTTATTCTGTATTGAGAATAGAATTTTTCAGGATTCATTAACACAAGATCTTCAGAATTTTTAACAATTCCGCTTAAGTAATATGGTAAACTACAATTTGAAAAAGAAACATGTGGGCCTCTTTCAAAAACTATTATTTCATCTTCTTCACTATGCCTTCTGAGTCTAGCAGCCGCCGATGCTCCACCTGCAACTCCTCCGACAATTAATATTTTTTTTCCCATAATTTTCACTCCTCATTTAATATTTATATATCAGATTCCTTCTTTTCCTCTGGTTGTAATACTCTTTCTACTTTGTCAACATTATATCCTTCTTCTTTAGCTCTTTGAAGTAATTTATTATAAATTTCCTCGTCTACTCTTCTAGTTCTAGATAATATCCATAAATAATCTGGAGTACTTCCTCCGATTAATGCATAATCGTAATCTCCTTTTACACTTATCACGTTATAATCTGCTCCAAAAATTGGAAAAAAGTAAACTTTTAATTTCGAAGGGTTATCTGGATTTGGAATTTTTGCTTTTCCCTCTATAGCCTGTATTTTTCCATCTAATTCATTTTTATAACCTTTGTTTAAGACTTTTATATCCCCATTTTCTTTTAAAGTATATGTTGCTGTCACTCCAACTAAATCCTTTTCAAATTTAGTCGTTATTCGTCCTACTTCATACCACTTTCCCAAAAAATTTTCAATTTCAAAATTTTCTACTGTTTCCGGTTCAATTTTTTCTTTAAAACATCCATTAAATATAAATAAAGTCATTAATATAATTAAAATTTTAGTTGCTATTTTCATCTTTTTTCTCCTTTTTATTTAAAATATCTTGAACTTTTATTAATCCTATGATACTTTTGGCATCCATATTTGCTCTCTTTTTTGCTTCTTCCATATAAAACTCGCCAATTTCTATATATTCATCTTCATCTAAATTTTGTTTAGTTTTAACTAAATTACTAGCCCTATATAATAATATAGAACCAGATAATATTCCCGGGTTAGTATGTATTTTGGCTACTTCTTCAATTTGGTTTGCGCGGTATCCCGTTTCTTCTTCTAATTCTCGTTTTGCAGCCTTTTTAGGATCTTCACCATCTTCAACTAAGCCAGCTGGAATTTCCCAGAGATTTTTTTTAACCGCTGTTCTATATTGAGAAACTAATAAAACCTTTCCCTCATCTGTAATGGCCACTATAGCAACAGCAGTTTTAGGCTCAATTATATCTCTACTCGAATGATCACCATTTGGTAGTTCTATCTTTTTCTTTCTTAAATTAAATACAACTCCTTTATAAACCAATTCATCTCCTAAAATTTTATATTTCATAACATCTCCTTTCTGTAGTGCTTACCTATTTTAATATTTCATAATTCTTCAGAATCTATCGCATAATTTAATAAAAAACTTAATAATGAAAGAACAATTGCTGCTAGTACCCCTGTCCTAAAATCTACAACTACAAATCCTCTAACAAAACTTGAAGTTAACATAAGCATCATACTATTAATAAAAAAAGTAAATAAACCTAAAGATAAAATATTAATAGGTAAAGTAAATAATATAAATATTGGTTTTACTATTATATTTAAGATCCCCAATACTATTGATGCCCATATTAAACTAGTTAATCCATTTATATATACTCCATCTATTACATAGGCTGTAAGCCCAAGCACAAGTGTATTTAAACCAAATTTTAATAGAATCGATTTATTTTTTCTTCTATCCATTTTATCCTCCTATTAATGTAATTTTATTTAATCATCTTTTTTGAATACTTCAATTTTATTTCTAGCTATCACTCTAAATACTACATAAACTGGAACGGCATAGATTGCTCCTAGTACTCCAAAAAGCAATATAGAGGCTATTATCACAAAAACAACTATAAGCGGATGGATTTTTAATTTATCTCCTTGTATAAATGGCCTTACTAAATTACCTTCTAGTTGCTGCGCTATTATTAAAACTATAAATAACTTAATTACTGTACTAATACTAACAGATAAGGATATAAATAAAGCAGGTATAAATCCCATTGTCGTCCCTACTACTGGTATTAGAGAAGAAACCATTGCTATTATTGATAACCCCAATGCATTTGGAAGCCCGATTACTATATATCCAATAAACATTAAAATCCCTAATACAAAAGCAACTAAAACTTGACCATTTATATATAAGGCTAATTCATTATCAATTTGCTCTAATATCATATTAATTTCTTCTTTTTTGGATTCAGAAAAAAATTTCAAAAATGATTCCTTTATCTTTTCATCATCTTTCAGAAAATAAAATAAAATAAATGGTATTAATATAACCATAACAAATGTATTAGTTATTGATGAAAAGGCACCTATATAGTTATACCTACTAATTTTAGATATAGCATTTTGACTAAATTGGATTATTTTTTCCTGTATTCCAAAATCCTTTAAAAAATCAAGTTTATCAGTATTCGCTATGTCATTTATAATCTTAGTTGTTTCAATATTTTTAGTAAAATATATTATTAATTTTCTTATTTCTTGATATATAATACTACCTCCAAAAAAGAATAATACTGATAACATTAAAATCACAATGAGAAATGATATTATAATTGCTAAAGTTTTATTTTTTAAAATCTTATTAATAACTCTTAATAATGGTCTTAATAAATAATATAAAAATCCTCCCAATAAAATTGGAATTCCAATTATAAAAATAACATTTAAAATCGGTTTAGTAACGTATGGTATATTTCCTAATAATATAAGAAGAATTAGTATAGCTATTCCTCTGTAAATTCCTTTAAAAAAAACTCTAGAATCCATTTTTCCTCCTACTAATCTATTATAATTTTAAAACTATTTAATAAATTTAAAGCTTCAGGTGAACTAAATCTGGCATTTTTTATTTTATTTTTGTTTATATTTATATCATAGCCTTGAGCATATCTAAAATCACTTTTTCTTAAATCACTTCCATCAAATAGACTTCTTGTGAGAACACTTTTTTGAAAATTAGCTCCCCTCAAATCAGTATCGATAAAAACACAATCAATTATGTAACTATTTTTAAAATTAATCTCTTTTAAATTTAATTCTGAAAAATTAGAATATTCAATATCACAATTAAGCATATTCATATCTAATAAAAAAGTATTACATTTTGTAAAATCTACACCTCTAATTTTAGAATCAACAAAATCAACACCTTGAAAGCTAACTCCTTTTAATTTAATTAAACTCATATTACAGTTTTCAAAAATACAATTTTCAAATTTTGAATCATAAAATTTTTGTTCCATAAATTCTATATTTTTAAATTCACATTCAAAAAAGGTTGATCCAAGTAATTTATCATTGATCTCCAAAATATTTTTAAAGAGTTGGTACTCTATTATATTGTCTTTCATTTTTACTCCTTAATAGCCATTTTTCTTAGATAAATATATTATATAAATAGGATATAATTTTCAAAACACATTGAAAATTATATCCTATTTTTAAATTCCTAAAATCTGATTATAATAATTCATTATTATAGAAAGGGCATACATAATTCCTAAGAGCAGAATCATTGTTATTCCTATAATAACGTAAGTATATTTTTTCTTTTTTGCGTTTGATATATTCTTAGATCTCCAAAGTCCAATCAGACAAAATGGACCTATTACAAGAAATTGAAGAACTATACCTAAAATTCCTTTATTTTCAGACCTTTTACTTTGCTTAGCTCCACAATATCTGCAATATTTATCTTCTTTATCTATCTTTTTTGCACATTTCCAACAAATGATTTCCTCTTCATCTCGGCTATACTTTTCAAGATCTATTTTTGGCATTATAATCCCCTTTAGATTTTAGATAAAATCTCCTTATATTTATACATAATTATCCCCGAGGCTACAGCTACATTTAAAGATTCAGCACTACCATAAATCGGGATCATCACTTTTTGATCACTTATATTTAATAGCTTTTTAGAAATTCCATTCCCTTCATTTCCAAAAATTATTGCATTTTTATCTCTTAATTTCATTTTATCGTATTCAAAAGATTCTTCACTTAAATCAGTTGATATTATATTATACTCTTTTTGTTTTAAAAAATCCAGAATTTCTTTATGAGTCATTTCATAAAAATTTAAATTAAAAATAGATCCCATTGTACTTCTTACTACTTTATCATTATATTGATCAACTGTTCCCTTTAATAATATAATATCTTTTATTCCCACTGCATCAAATAGTCTAATCATTGTTCCTAAATTACCTGGATCTTGTATTTTATCTAAAATTACAATATCATTATTAATTTTATTACTATCATTTTCCGGTATATCATAAATTAAAATTATACCTTGAGAATTTTTCTGAGTTGAAATTTTATTAAATAACTCTTCTTTAACCACATATTCTTCTATATCAGAATCAATATGAACTGTTCCGTCATAAAATTCATCGATTATTGCATATTTAGGTTTATAATCAAATTCTAAAAACTTTTCGCCTTCGGCAATGAACATATTGTATTTTTCTCTATATTTTTTTTTCTTTAACTTCTTAACTTTTTTGATAAACTTATTATTTTTACTAGTAATCAACCTGCTGGCCATTGAAATTTTCTACCTCCTAAAAGATGAAAATGTATATGGAATACTTCCTGGCCACCGTCTTCATTGCAATTAGAAACAACACGATACCCAGATTTATCAATTCCTTTTTCTTTAGCAATATCTCTTATTTTCATATGAATTTTTCCAATTAAGAGTTGATCTTCCTCTTTTATATCATTTAGAGTTGGTATATGTTTTTTAGGTATAACTAATATATGTACTGGTGCCGTTGGATTTACATCTTCAAATGCTAAAATCTCATCATCTTCATAAACTTTTTTGCTAGGTATCTCTCCATCGATTATTTTACAAAAAAGGCACATATTATTCCTCCTCTTCAATTTTAGATATTTTATTAACTCTTCGCTGATGTCTTCCACCTTCATGCTCATTATTCAAAAAAGTTTCAACCATCTCTATTGCTAAACCTTTTCCTATAATTCGTCCACCCATTGCTAAAATTTGGGCATCATTATGTAATCTTGCCATCTTTGCTGTATAAGTATCATGGCATAAAGCAGCTCTGATTCCTTTGACTTTATTCGCTG
>JBNJFI010000071.1:0-10674 GCA_051746725.1 Fusobacteriota bacterium | reverse complement strand
ACCTGGTCACATATCGAACCCAGAAGTAAAGTCTTTCAGCGCCGAAAGTATTTAGCGGGCAGCCGCTTGAGAGGATAGGACCTAGCCAAGCTTTTAATAGAAAATAAGTGTTCCCCGATAGCTCAGTTGGTAGAGCGAGTGACTGTTAATCACTTTGTCGCTGGTTCAAGTCCAGCTCGGGGAGCCATTTTAATATATAGTGATCTCACTATATATTTTTTTTATTTTTTGAACAATTTTTGTTTTTCTCTCTATTTTTTATCTTTATAATTTAAAAATGTTAATATTATGTATACAAATTAAAAAAGATCTTTTAAATTTAAAAGGATTATGGTAAAATAACACCGAAGGGAGTTGTTAGAAATGAAATTATGGGGTGGAAGATTTACTGAAAATACAGATGTGCTTATGGATGAATTTAATGCATCAATAAATTTTGATAAGAGGTTATATAAAGAAGATATAGAAGGAAGTATAGCTCATGTAAAAATGTTAGCTAAACAGGATATTATAAATAATGATGAAAGGGATAAAATAAAAAAAGGGTTAAAAAAAATTTTAAAAGAAATTGAAGAAGGTAACTTTGATTTTAAAATAGAAGATGAAGATATACATATGAATATAGAGAGAAGATTGATTGAATTGATTGGAGATGTTGGAGGGAAGCTCCATACAGGGAGAAGTAGAAATGATCAAGTCGCTCTTGACATAAGATTATATTTAAGAAAAGAAGTAGATGAGATAAAAAAATATTTAATAGAATTGGAAAAAAATTTTATAAGAGTTGCAGAAAAGAACAAAGATGTTATTTTGCCTGGATATACGCATATGCAGCGTGCCCAACCTATTTTATTTGGTCACCATATTATGGCATATTATGAAATGATAAAAAGAGATATTGAAAGATTGGATGATTGTTACAAACGTTTAAATGTATTACCTTTAGGAGCTGGAGCTCTGGCAGGAACGACATTTCCAATAGATAGGGAATTTGTGGCAAAGGAGCTAAATTTTTCTAAAGTTACAGAAAATAGTTTAGATACTGTAAGTGATAGAGATTTTATTATTGAGTTGAATTTTGTTATATCAATGATTATGATGCACCTTTCTAGATTATCAGAAGAAATTGTTATATGGTCGACAACTGAATTTAATTTTATTAGTTTGTCAGATACATATTCCACAGGGTCTAGTATTATGCCACAAAAGAAAAATCCAGATGCTGCAGAATTAGTAAGGGGAAAAACGGGTAGAGTTTATGGAGATTTAATGGGGATATTATCTGTAATGAAAAATCTTCCGTTGGCTTACAATAAAGATACTCAAGAAGATAAAGAAGGAATATTTGATTCGATAGATACTGTTAAATTATCTTTAAGAGTATTTATTGGAATGATTTCTACTATGAAGATAAATCGAGAAAATATGGAAAAAGCAATATATGCGGGATTTGCCAATGCAACTGATATAGCAGATTATTTAGCAAAAGAGGGATTACCTTTTAGAGATGCACATAAGATTGTAGGAGAAATTGTATTATACTGTGAAAAAAATGATATTTTAATTTCTGATTTAAAATTAAAAGATTATAAAGAGTTTTCTAATTTATTTAAAGAGGATATCCAGGAGAAAGTTTCAATAGAAGGATGTATAAATGGAAGAAATTCTTATGGAGGAACTTCGTATAGCGAAGTTAATAGACAAATTTCTAAAGCAAAACAATTTATTGAAAATATTAAGATTAAAAATTAGTATTTATCCAAAAAAGATCAGAGAGATTTGATCTTTTTTGTTATATATATGTAAAATGTTATATACAGCCTCAAAATTCTTGAGGTCCTAAGAATTTTATGGTATAATAAATTAAGGTGTTATTATCGGTGGGAATTTAAAATTATTAAACTTATAAGAGAGGGGAATAAAAATGATAAACAGAATTTTAATTTATTTTAAAGACCAGGGGAGAATAGATAATTTATTAAGTTATGCAAAACTTTTAAAAGAAAAGTTCAATATTGAAGTAGATGGACTTTATGTAAAAGATATTAAAAAATATGAGGTCATACCATCAGGAATGGAAGGGATAATGGTAGATAATTCTGCAAATTACCTTATTGAAGAATGGGAAAAAATTGAAAGCAAAAAAGTTAAGGAGATAAAGTCTAAGTTTATTAAAGATTTTAAGGCTTCTAATTTTATTTCGAGAGAGGGAATAATAGAAGATGTTTTGAAAGAAGAACTTAGAGGATATGATTTAGTTTTAGTGGCGAATGATAATAAATTGGGGAATATTACAAAAAACATATTAAGGACCCATATAAAACCAGTTATATTAGTCCCTAATAAGACAGAATTTAAGTTAGAAAATGTTCTTTTTGTCAATGATTTGGAAAAGAATGCTAATAAAAGCTTTTTTGAATTTATAAAAATTTTCCATCAAGTAAATAAGATAAATATTTTGAGTCTTAATTTGGAAAAAGATGAACCACTTAGTGATTACATGGTTAAAACAAAGTTTAAGTATGAATTTTTAACTAGAGATGGTGACGAAATGGAAGAGGTTGAAAAGGAGTTAGAAAAAAATGATATGCTGATTATGGGAAATCTGAGACATTCTTTTATGATGGAAAAGATAAGAGGAAAATTAGGTATAAAATTATTAAAAGAAATAGAAAAGCCAATTTTTATTTCATAATAAATTTAAGGAGACAAAGTTGAAAATATTAGTATTATCAGATAGCCATGGGGATTTTTTAAAGTTAAATAAGATATATAATAAAGAAAAGCCAGATTATATATTTTTTTGTGGAGATTTTAGCAAAGATGGTATTGAATTATCTTATATTGCAAATGTTAAAAAAACATTTATTGTGAAAGGAAATACAGATAGACAAGATTATAAAACACCTACAAAGATAGAAACAAAAATAAAGGAAAGAAAGTTTTTTTTGACCCATGGACATCTGTTTGGCGTTAAATCGAGTTATAACGATTTAATAAATTATGCCAAAGACAAATATGATATCGTAATTTTTGGTCATACTCATCTTCAGGAATATTTTGAATATGAAAAGGTGCATTTATTTAATCCAGGTGCAGTTAAGGATGGAGAATATGGTGTAATTGAAATGGATGATGAGAATTTAGAATTTAAACATTATAAAATATAAAGGGGATAGATAATGGGAAGAATTTTAGGAATTGATTTAGGAACAACAAATTCTTGTATGTCTTTTTTGAAAGACGATGATACTGCCGAAATAATAGTAAACTCACAAGGTAAAAGGACAACACCTTCAATTGTATCATTTTCTGATGAAGGCGAACTTCTAGTTGGAGATATTGCTAAAAATCAAGTTGTACTCAATGCTGAAAATACAGTTCGTTCTGCTAAGCGATTTATGGGAGAAAATAAAAAATTTGATATTAATGGGAAAAAATATTCTCCACAACAAATATCAGCATTTATTTTGGAAAAGATGAAATCAGATGCTGAAGATTATTTAGGAGAACCTATTAGTGAAGCTGTAATAACAGTCCCTGCTTATTTTAGTGATGCTCAAAGACAAGCTACCAAAGATGCAGGGAAAATAGCAGGATTAGATGTTAAACGAATAATAAATGAACCTACTGCTGCAGCTTTGGCTTATGGACTGGATAAAGAAGAAGATCAGACAGTTTTAGTATATGATTTAGGTGGTGGAACTTTTGATGTTTCTATATTAGAAATTACCACAATAGAAGGTAATAAAACGATTGAAGTTAGATCTACCAATGGTATTAATGATTTAGGTGGAGATGATTTTGATAAAAAGATTATAGATCATATAGTAAGTGAGTTCAAAACAGAAACCGGTATAGACCTCTCAGAGGACAAAATGGCAATGCAAACTATAAAAGTTGAAGCAGAAAAAGCTAAGAAACAATTATCTGAAACAAAAAGTGTAAAAATAAATGCCCCATTTATATCTGCAAATGAAAAAGGTCCTTTACATTTGGATATGGAGTTAACTAGGAATAACTTTGAAAACCTCATAACAGATTTGGTAGAAGAAACTATTAATCCAATAAATAAAGCTTTGGAAGATGCTAGTTTAACAGAAAAAGAAATTGATAAAATTCTTTTAGTAGGAGGTTCTACTAGAATTCCTTTGGTAGAGGAAATATTAACTGATATATTTGATAATGAAATAACAAAAGGGATAAATCCAGATGAAATAGTTGCCACAGGAGCTGCAATTCAAGCAGGAGTGTTATCTGAAGATATAAAAGGAATCGTTTTAGTCGATGTAACTCCTTTAACTTTGGGTATTGAAACAGAAAATGGTTTGGTTTCAACTGTAATTGAAAGAAATACAGTCATACCAACTACAGAGTCTAAAATTTATACCACAGTTACAGATAACCAAGATAGTGTAGAGATAAAAATAATTCAAGGTGAAAGAGAATTTGCAAAGGATAATATTAGCTTAGGAAAATTTGAATTGCAAAATATAAGGAAAGCAAAAGCAGGAGAGCCTAGAATAGAAGTTGAATTTGATATAGATGTTGATGGAATATTGAATATATCGGCTCATGATTTGGATACAGGAAAAGAAAAAAATATAACTATCAGCAACTCATATTCTTTAAAAGATGAAGAAATAGAAGAGATGATTAATGAGGCAAAAAAGTTTAGTGAAGAAGATAAATTAAAACGACAAGAAATAGAGTCTCGAGAAAGAGCAGAATCAATTGTTTCAAGAGCTAATCGAATATTGAGATTGAAAAAAGGAAAAATGGAAAAATCAAAAAAAGAAAAAATAGAAAAATTAGTTAAAGATATAAATGTGTTTTTATCTGATAATGGAAACATAGATGTTTTAAAAAATAAAGTTGATAAATTAGAAAATGAGATATCCTAAATAATGGAGGTTTAGATATGAATAAAGATGGTATAATATGGGGATCTATTTTATTGGGAATAGCCCTTATAATTTCGTCTATTATTTTTGGTTTTTATTTATTTAAAAGTAGAGAAAAAACCAAAACGATAAAAGTAGTGGGAAGTGCCAAAAAAGAATATACTTCAAATATGGTGAAATGGAAAATTACTCTACAGGAAACAGTCGATATAGAAAATAAAAAAGAGGGTTATAAAAAACTCACTGAAAGCAGAAAAAAACTAGAAGAAATTTTAGTTCAAAATGGTATTTCAACTGATGCTATGAATTTTAAACCTGTAAATATATTAGATAAAAATGATAACAAGGGAGTTACTGTTCAAAATATATTTAATCAACAAGTCTATATAATTTCAAAAAAGGTTGATATTATAGAAAAACTAGCCTTGAATCCTGAAAAAATATTTGAAGCAGATATTTTTATAAAATATTCTAATCTTGAATACTTTAATACTGACGTAGATGAAATAAAAAAAGAATTACTTTCTTCGGCAACTGCAAATGCAAAAGAAAGAGCAATTCAAATGTTAAAAAATACAAATATAAACATAAAGAAAATATTGTCAGTTAGATCAGGAGTATTTCAAATAACAGAACCATATTCTACAAGAGTGAGTAGTTATGGAATGTATGATACTTCAACTAGGAAAAAAGAAATAACTGTTACTGTACATACAGAGTTTATAATAGATTAGATTTGTATAAAACGAACAAAAATATAGGAGGAACTTGATGAAAAAGAAGATATTGGATTTAAAGAATAATGTAGAAGAAAAGATTTCTAAAATTAATGATTTAGAGGAATTAGATAAGCTAAGGGTTAAAATATTAGGAAAAAAAGGAAAATTGAAGAATATACTAAGAGGAATGAAAGACCTTTCTAAAGACGCTAGACCTAAAATAGGTAAAGTTGCAAATAAAACAAGAGATTTTATAACAAATGAATTTGAAAATAAGTTTGAAGAATTAAAAGAAAAGAGAAAAAAAGAAAAAATCAAAAAAGAAACTTTAGATATAACTTTACCTGGCAAAAAGCCTGAACTAGGTAATTTGCATCCTGTTACAGAGACTTTTGAAAAGATAGAAGATTTATTTTTGAAAATGGGATTTGATATAGCCAGTGGACCAGAAATTGAAAATGAATACTATAATTTTGACGCATTAAATATACCTGAATCCCATCCATCTAGAGATTTACAAGATACCTTTTATGTAGAAGAAGATTTAGTTTTAAGAACACATACATCTCCTGTACAGATAAGGTATATGAAAGAGAAAAAACCTCCTTTTAGAATGGTATGTCCTGGAAAAGTTTATAGAGCAGACTATGATGTATCACATACTCCAATGTTTCATCAGATAGAAGGATTGATGGTAGGAGAAGATATCTCATTTGCAAATCTTAAAGCAGTTTTAATAGAATTTGTTCAAGAAATATTTGGAGATAAAAATACAAGGTTTAGACCTCACTTTTTTCCATTTACAGAACCATCTGCAGAGATGGATGTAGAATGTACTGTGTGTGGTGGGAAAGGTTGTAGATTATGTAGCGGAACTGGTTGGTTAGAAATAATGGGATGTGGTATGGTAGACCCTAACGTATTGGAAGAAGTTGGATATGATACAGAAAAATATACTGGTTTTGCATTTGGTATGGGAATAGAAAGAATTGCAATGCTTCGACATGGAATAAGTGATCTCAGAGCATTTTATGAAAATGATATGAGATTTTTAAAGCAATTTAGAAAGAAAAATTAAATATAAGTATATAAAGAATCAAAAGGAATCAAGAAAAAATAGGAGGAAAGAATGCTAATATCATTAAATTGGTTAAATCAGTATGTTAAAATAGAAGATAAAGGGATAAAAGAACTAGAAAATGCATTAACTATGATTGGTCAAGAAGTTGAAAAGATTGATCATTTAGGAGAAAATTTAGACGATGTTGTTATTGGAAAAATAACGAAATTAGAAGATCACCCCAATGCAGATAAATTGACATTATGTCAGGTTAATGTTGGAGAAGATGAAAATTTAAGTATTATTTGTGGAGCTCCAAACCATAGAGAAGGAGATAAGGTAGCTGTCGCAAAGGTAGGAGCCGAATTGCCAGGTGGTTTCAAAATCAAAAAAGCAAAAATTAGAGGAGTTCAATCTGTTGGAATGATCTGTTCTGGGAAAGAACTTGGAATATCAGAAGATAGTGATGGAGTTATTATACTAGATAAAGAGGCACCAATAGGAGAAGAACTTAAAAAATATTTAGATATTGATGATGTTGTTTTTGAATTAGAAATAACACCAAATAGACCTGATTGTTTATCACATTTGGGAATAGCTCGTGAGCTTTCGGCATATTATGGGAGAGAATTAATATTGCCTGATACTGCTATAAATGAAGATTCTGAGTCCACTGCTGACAATTTAGATGTGGAAATAAAAAATAAAGATTTATCTAAACGATATGCAACTAGAATAATAAAGGATATCGAAATAAAAGAATCTCCTAAATGGTTAAAATCGAAGTTACAGGCAATGGGGCTTAAAAGCATTAATAATGTTGTAGATGTTACTAACTATGTATTAATGGAAACAGGTCATCCTATGCATGCATTTGATTATTCTAAAATAGATGGTAAGAAAATAACAGTTCGAAATGCAATGGAAAATGAAAAAATTGAAACTTTAGATGGTGAATTAAGAGAATTAAATAAAGATACTTTGGTAATTAGTGATGAAAAAAAAGCCTTGGCAATGGCAGGAATAATGGGCGGAGCTAATTCAGAGGTTACAGATGATACCAAAGATATAGTCTTAGAAGTTGCTCATTTTAATCCTGAAAATATAAGACAGAGTTCTAAAGATTATAAACTATCTACAGATGCCTCATATAGATTTGAAAGAGGAATCGATATAGCTGATACTGAGTTTGTAATTAATAGAGCAGCAAAATTAATTCAAGAGGTTGCAGGTGGAAGAATACTTAAAGGTATTTTAGAAGAAAAATTAGAAGAAGGAACAAAATCTAAAGTAACAGTTAATTTGGATAAAATAAATAAATTTATAGGTAAAGAGATTGAAGCTCAAAAAATTTATGAGATTTTAAATGGTCTTAATATGGAGGTTATCAAAAAAGAAGATAATAATATAGAAGTTATAGCTCCTACTTATAGATTAGATATAGAAAGAAAAGCTGATATATATGAAGAGATAACTAGAATGTATGGATTTGAAAATATTGAGCCAATTATGCCAAAGGAAGACATAAAATCCGGTAAAATATCTAAAGATTTGTATAATACAAGGCGAGTCAAAAAAGAGTTGAGAAATTTAGGGTTACAAGAAGTTATAAATTATAGTTTTATCTCAGAAGATTCAATTAAAATATTAAAAAAAGATGAGAAAAAAATGAAAGAAACTGTTAGTGTGAAAAATCCTATCAGCGAAGAGATGGCTCTAATGAGGCCAACTTTAGAGTATAGTTTGCTTACAAATATAAAGGATAATTTTAATAATAATATAGAAGATTTGAAAATATTTGAAGTAGGAAAAGTTTATTTTAAGGAAGAAGAGAAGCTTAAAATTGGAATTTCTCTAGCAGGATCTCAAAATAGGCATATATGGGAATCTAAGCCTAAGCAATATGATTTTTATAAATTAAAAGGATATTTGGAAGAATTATTTGAATCAGTTGGATTATCTAATTATAAATTAAAAGTTAGTTCAGATAAGACTTATCATCCAGGAAGGGTTGCTGATATATTTGTTGGTCATGATTGTATTGGAACTTTTGGAGAAATTCACCCAGATGTTTTAGACAATATGAAGATAAAAAACAGAGTATATTTAGCTCAAATAGATATGGAAAAACTTTTGAGATACTCAAGTTCAAAGATAAATTATGAAGAGATAATTAAATATCCAGCTGTCGATCGAGATTTAGCAGTTGTTTTAGAAGAAGATAAAATGGTAGGAGATTTAGTAGAAGATATTGAAAATATAGATAATATTGTTGAAAGTGTAGAATTGTTTGATATATATGCAGGAGAAAATATTAAAGATGGATATAAAAATGTTGCTTTGAATATAAAATTTAGAAGTAAAAAAGGAACATTAAAAGAAAAGAAGATAAAAGAAGTAATGGACAAGATATTGAAAAAAATATCTGATGATTATAATGGAGAGTTAAGAAGTTAAAAGAAGGGGCAATTGCCCCTTCTTTTTTGAAAAAAAAACTAAAAGGAGAAAAAATATGATGCAGATACAGACTTTAATAACATTTGGAATTTATTTTATATTTTTGATGATGGTGGGAGTTTATTTTTATAAAAAAACAGTTGATGTAGAAGACTATCTTTTAGGTGGGCGTGGAATGGGAACCTGGGTAACGGCACTTTCAGCTCAAGCAAGTGATATGAGCGGTTGGTTACTTATGGGATTACCTGGAGCAGTTTATTTAGGAGGTCTTTCTCAGGCTTGGATAGCAGTTGGACTTTTTATAGGTACAGTATTAAATTGGAAATTTGTATCTCCAAGATTGAGAATTTATACAGAAAAATTAAATTCTTTAACTCTAGCTTCCTTTTTTGAAGATAGATTTAAAGATCCGACGGGTTTACTTAGAGTGATAACAGCAATAATTACATTAATATTTTTTACGATATATTCTTCGTCAGGTCTTGTTGCAGCTGGAAAGCTTTTTGAGTCTATGTTTAATATTGATTATAAAATGGCAGTAATAATAGGAGGAGCAGCTATCATTTTATATACTTTTTTGGGAGGTTTTCTAGCAGTTTGTTGGACCGATTTGTTTCAAGGAGCCTTAATGTTTGTGTCTATAATTGTAGTTCCTATTCTAGCATATACAACGGTAGGAGGGGCTTCAGGGATAACAGAAGCTATGGAAATAAAAAATATTTCAATGAATATAATACCTGATTCTAAATATCCTTTTTTGGCTATTATTTCTACAATGGCTTGGGGATTAGGATATTTTGGACAGCCTCATATTTTAGCTAGATTTATGAGTATAGATAGTATAAAAAAAATACCTAAAGCAATGACAATTGCAATAGTTTGGGTTTTCATTTCACTTATAGGAGCAGTTGCTGTGGGATTGATTTCAATACCAATGTTTCCAGAAATAGCAGATAGTGAAAGAGTATTTATTGAAATGATATCCAAAATATTTAATCCTTGGATAGGTGGAATTTTACTTGCGGCAATTCTTTCTGCAATAATGTCTACAATAGATTCACAGTTATTAGTATCTTCTTCTACTTTAACAGAAGATTTTTATGATCATGTAATTAGAAAAGATGCTTCACAAGAGGAATTGGTACATGTAGGTAGAATTTCAGTAATAATAATATCTGTAATAGCATTATTTTTAGCTTTAGATCAAAACAGTACAGTTTTAGGAATGGTTTCTTATGCTTGGGGTGGATTTGGAGCTGCTTTTGGACCAATTGTTTTATTTGGGTTATTTTCAAAAAAGACCAATTGGAAATCTGCACTTGGTGGAATGATAGTGGGAACTGTTGTTTTAGTAATATGGAAACAGATAGGTTTAGGAGCTTATATGTATGAGATAGTTCCTGGATTTATAGCTAATGTATTAACTATTTTAATAATGAATATATTTTGGGGAGAAAAGCACGAAGATATAGACAAAGAATTTGATGAAGTTTGTAATATCGTAAATCAAAATTAATTTTAAATTTTATTAATA
>JBNJFI010000070.1:0-10853 GCA_051746725.1 Fusobacteriota bacterium | reverse complement strand
AATTTTCAACAGGTGCTAAGTTTACATCATATCCTTTATCTGTATAACTAGCTCCATAATAATCAGCATAGAATACATTTGGATATCCTTCTTCTCTTATTTAGGAGCTTATTTTAATAAGCATTCTGGTTGCTTTTTTTCCGTATAATAAGTCAAAAGATTAGTAATTAAGCTTTTTTAGGAGTGGTATCTTCAATATTCAAAAAATAAAAAAACCCCGACTCGGGGTTTTTTTATTTTTTGATAATTTCTGATTTCATCTCTATAGCGTTAGTTGGACATTTTTCAACACATTCCTCACAACCCACGCATTTTTCAGGGTCTATTTTATGTTTTTGTTTTATTTCACCTTCTATGGCATCAACTGGACAAATTTTCTTACAGATTGTACAACCTACACAGGTTTCTTCATCTATTATAGCTACTTTTTTTTCCTTAATATCACTAACTATAGCATTAGTTGGACATTTTAATTCACATATTCCACAATTAGTACATTTTGAATAATCAATTTTAGCTAATCCATCCTTAACATAAATTGCATCAAAGGGACAATTTCTTTCGCATATTCCACATCCAATGCATGATACTTCGCATTTTTCCTTGGAAACTTTTGCTATATCATAAGATTTACAATATACAGAAACTTTTTTGTCTTCAGGAACTAGATCTATAATATCTTTAGGACATTCTGTTACACATTTTCCACAACTAATACATTTTGACTCATCTATCTTTGCTATCCCTTTATTATTTATTTTTATTGCATCTGCTGGACAGACTTTAACACAATCTCCATAACCTAAACATCCATATGAACAACTTTTTCGCCCGCCAAAATGAATATTGTCAGAAGCACATGTTTTATATTCAAAGCTAGTCTCATATTTTTGTTTAGCCTTATCATTTCCTCCATTACACATTACTCTAGCTTTTTTGATAATAGTTTCCCCGGCTTCTTCTCCTAATATTTCTCCAACCTTTTTTGTAACTTCTTCACCACCAGGATTACATAAATTCATATCTTCATCATCTTCTACTAATGCCTTGGCATACTCAGAACACCCTGGATAACCACAAGCTCCACAATCTAGTCCAGGAAGTGCCTCTTTGACCTCTTCTATTTCATCTCCAATTTCTCCAGATAAAATATCTTCTATTTTTTGTTTTACTTCCTTACCTCCTGGAGCACATAAATTTATATCTTCATCTTCATTAACTAAAGCTGCTGCATATCCTGAACATCCAGGATATCCACAAGCTCCACAATTAACACCTGGCAAAATATCATTTATATTTTCTACTTTTGGATCTTTTTTTACCTCTAACTTTTTTGAAAAATATGCCAAAAAAGCTCCTACACTAAAACTCAATATCCCCATTATTACTACTGGAATAGTTATTTCCATTGATACACCTCCAAAATTTTATTAAATACTCATACCACTAAATCCCATAAATGCCATTGCCAAAAGACCTGCACTTATAAAGGCAATTGCCACTCCTTTAAATGCCTTTGGTACATCTGAGTATTGTATTCTTTCTCTAATTCCAGCTAATATTAATAGAGCTAAGGCAAATCCTATAGCTGTTGCAAATCCACTTATTACAGTTTGAATAAAATTATATTCTCTCTGTATATTTAATATTGCTATTCCCAATACAGCACAATTAGTAGTTATAAGAGGTAAAAATACCCCTAACGCTTTATATAAATTAGGACTACTTTTTTGAATTACCATCTCTACAAACTGTACTAAAGAGGCTATTACTAAAATAAATGATATTATTTGTAAATATTCTAAATTATAGGGAATCAATAGATAATTATATATTATCCAAGTTATAGCCGATGCAATTGTCATTACAAAAGTAACTGCCATACCCATTCCAATGGAAGATTCTATCTTTTTTGAAACCCCCATAAAAGGACATAATCCTAAAAATTGCATTAAAACTATGTTATTTATAAAAATTGACGTTATTATTATACTAAATAATACTCCTAAATCCATTTTGACACCTCCATTTTATTTTAATTTCTACTTTTAATTTTATTAATTGTCGCTATTATAAATCCTATTGTCAAAAAAGCTCCAGGAGGAAGTATAAATATAATCGCCGGTTTAAAACTCTCTCCAAATAAAGCCACATTAAATAGAGTTCCATTTCCTAATATTTCTCTGACACTCCCCAATAAAACCAAAGATAGAGTAAATCCTATTCCTATACCTAGTCCATCCAAAAAAGATAAAACCACTCCATTTTTAGAAGCAAATGATTCTGCCCTCCCCAATATAACACAGTTTACTACTATTAGAGGAATGAATAATCCCAAAACCTTATATAGTGATGGTAAATATGCATTCATTGTCATATCTACAATTGTAACTAGTCCAGCTATAATCATTATATATGCAGGTATTCTAACTTTTTCCGGTATTAGTTTTCTTAATATTGATATTATTGTATTTGAAAAAACAATTACAGCTAAAGTTGCCAGTCCCATGGCTAAACCATTTATCGCTGAAGAAGTTACTCCTAGAGTTGGACAAAGTCCTAATAATAATACAAAAACTGGATTTTCTTTAAATATTCCTTTTATGAAAGTCTTATAATATTTTTTACTCATTAGATTTTACCTCCTCTTCGTATACTTTTAAAGCTTCTTGTATCCCTGTATATACTGCTTTAGGAGACACAGTTGCACCTGCAAAGGCATCTACTGATTTATTAAATTCATAGTCAGATGTTCTTCCTTCCCATTTTTTCTGCCATGACCTATTCATTATTTTTGCTCCTAACCCAGGAGTTTCTTTGCTTTCTATTATATTTATTCCTTTTATTTCACCTGAAAGATCAAATCCGAGAACAAATATAATATCTCCACCATAACCAGAAGATGAAACATTTGTAACATATCCTACTTTTTCTCCATTATTATAACCAGGTATAAATTCATAGGACTCTTTTTTAATTATTTCATCCATTTTAAATTCACTTGCCTCTTGTAAAACCATTTTTCTAGAATTTTTAATCTTTTCTCTAGAGGCTTGTTCTATAATAACAGAGGTGTTTTGATTAATTTTAGCCAAAGTACCACTTATTACTATTGCTATTAAAAAAAGCACTATTCCATAATGTATTATTCTTTTCATGATTTCACCTCACCATATATCTTAGGTTTTACATAAGTATCTATTAATGGAACAAAGGCATTCATAATCAATATAGAATAAGCAACACCCTCTGGATATCCGCCTACAAGTCTTATTACTGTTACTAATATTCCAGCTCCAAGAGCAAAGAATATTTGTCCCTTTTTTGTAGAAGGACTTGTAACCATATCCGTTGCCATAAAAAAAGCACCTATCATTAATCCACCAGAAAAAATATGAAAAATTGGATCATGACCCATAATTCCAGTTAAAAAAGCAACTGTACCAATATATACAACAGGAATATGCCAAGAAATATGCTTTTTATATAATAAATATAATCCTCCTATAATTATTGCTAAAGCAGATGTTTCTCCTAAAGATCCATTTATATTTCCCATAAATAAATCAGAATAAAGAGTCACTTTATCTCCAAATATAGATACTACCTTGTCCATTCCACTTTCTTTAAATATTCCCAAAGGAGTAGCTCCTGTTTGGGCATCTAATTTTGTCCAAGTTGTCATAAAAGCTGGCCAAGACGCCACCAAAAAAGCTCTTCCCACTAAAGCCGGATTAAATATATTATTTCCCAATCCACCAAATATCATTTTACCAATAACTATTGAAATAGAACTTCCTATAATTACAAGCCACCAAGGTAGAGATGGAGGTACAACTAATGCAAAAAGTAATCCAGTTATTACAGCACTACCATTTATAATATCAACCTCTCTATCCATTAATTTCTGTGTCAAAGCCTCACTTATTATTGCTGTCAATACTGAAATAACTAAAATTGTTATCGCTTTTATTCCAAAAAAGTATATTGCAGCTATTATAGTAGGTACTAAAGCAATTACAACATCCCACATTATACTTACCACTGTTGTATCAGATTTTATATGTGGAGAAGGTGTTACTTTTAATCTTTCTTTCATTTTATATCTCCTTTCATCTTTTTATTCTCAAATTATTTTTTTGATCTTAATTTTAATTTTCCCAATTTGATCATATCTGTAATTGGTCTATTGGAAGGACATATATATGAACAAGATCCACATTCCATACAATCCATTAAATTATAATCTTCCATCTCTTTCCACTGTTCGCTTACACCTAATTTTGCATACATCTGAGGAAGTAAATTAACAGGACATGCTTCTATACATTTTCCACAATTTATACAACTATAAGTCTTTTTTGACTTTGACTCTTCTTTTGTCAAAGCAAGTATTCCAGATGTTCCTTTGATAACCGAAACATCCCATGTATATTGAGAAAATCCCATCATTGGACCACCTAATATAAGTTTTTCCATTTTACTTTTATCAAATCCAACATAATCTAAAACATCTTTAAACCTTGTCCCAATACTAACACATAGGTTTTTAGGGTCTTTAATGGCTCCTCCAGTAACAGTAACAATTCTTCTTATAAGTGGCTTTCCTTCTACTACAGCTTGATATATAGCTCTTGCTGTAGCAACATTATGTACTACAACCCCTATCTCAGATGGCAAACATCCCGAAGGTACTTCTCTATCTAATACCGCCTTTATAAGTTGTTTTTCTCCTCCTTGTGGATATTTAGTCTCGACAACTGCAAGCTCAATATCCGATTCATCTTTAATTGCATTTTTCACAACTTTTATAGCTTCTTGCTTGTTATCCTCAATCCCTATAATTGCATTATTTATTCCCAATATATGCAAAATTATTTTAATTCCTTCAATCATTTCATCTGTTCTATCTATCATTAGTCGATTATCAGCATTTAAATATGGTTCACATTCTGCACCATTTAATAAAAGAGTATCTATAGGCTTATCTTTAGGAGGGTCTAGTTTTATACTTGTTGGAAATGTTGCTCCTCCTTTTCCCACAATTCCCTGTTTATCTATTATTTCCAGAAGTTCTTCCTTTTTTATATTTTTATAATCTTTATGTTCATTTAAATCTACCCAATTATCCTCGCCGTCATTTTGTATTATAACAGTTGTAACTTCTTTATTAATTGGATAAGCCATTGATTTTATATCTATAACTTCTCCTGATACAGAAGAATGAATATTTGAGGAAACAAAACCTTGCTTTTCCCCTATTAACTGTCCCTTCTTTACTTTATCTCCGACTTTTATAACTGCTTTAGCTGGAGCCCCTATATGCTGCATTAATGGTATGTATACTGTTTCTGGAGCACTCATCTGCTCAACTTTTTTGTCAGACGATAACTCTTTATTTCCAGGGGGGTGTACTCCTCCTCTTTTAAATGTAAATACGCTCATAATCTCTCCTCCTCTTAATATTATAATTTATAAATAGCAAAAAAATAAAATCCTTTCATAAGGATTTTAATTATATTGGTTCATAATATTTGTTATTTTTTTATCTTTAATTATTTCTTCTATTACGTTGACTGCTTCTTCTGTCATCTTTTTCACTTTTATTTTTTCTGTATCAGTAAATTTACTCAATACATAATTAGCTACATCGATTTGACCCTGAGGTCTTCCAATTCCACATCTCAATCTAATAAAGTCATTACCTATATGTGAAATAATAGATTTTATTCCGTTATGTCCCCCTGATCCCCCCTTTTTCTTAATACGTATCTTTCCCAGTGGTAAATCAAGATCATCATATATAATTGTAACATTATTGGGAGATATATTATAGTAGTTAACTATTTCTCCAACTGCATCTCCGCTTAAATTCATAAAGGTTTGAGGCATAATAAAAAAAACTTTTTCTCCATTCAATTTTTCTTTTATAAATTTACTTTGGAATTTATTTTTAGCTCCGCTTAAATTTTTTTCAGATATATACTTTTCAATTATCTGAAAACCAATATTATGTCTGGTTTTTTCATATTTTGTCCCTGGATTTCCTAAACCAACTATTAACTTCATTTGTCCTCCATCATTATCATATTTAAATAATTGCATTCGAATTGTATTTTATAGGTTAACATCTATTAAATATTCTAACACATATCATATCATTTTTCAATTATATTTTACTTTATATCTGGTAAATATTTTTTATACAAATCATATAATAAATTATAAAATATATAGTATCAAATAATGTTTTTATATACAATAAAAATAGGCATAATAGCTTTGATAACTATCATACCTATTTATATATTATTTAACTTTACATGTAGCTTTTATCTAAAATTAGTTATTTCTTAAAACACTTATAGATTCTTCTGCTTTTTCTTGAACATCTGCTGCTGCCTCTTCAGCTGTTGTTGTTCCAGATAATACATTAGAAAGCATAGTATTTCCATTTGACCATATTCCAGCTGCCATTTCTGGTGCTGTAGGCATTGGCGTTCCAACTTCTGCTTGATCTCTAAATGCATTTATATATTCGAAAACTCTACTTCTCTTAACTTCTCTGTCATCATAAACAGATGTTCTTGAAGGAATATGACCTATCTTAGCCATATTAATTTGTGCTGTTTTAGAAGTTAAGAAGTTAACTAAGTCATAAGCCTTGTCTTTGTTATTTGCATTAGCAGAAAGCATTACAACTTCTGGTCCTACTGTTGGAGCAGGCCATTTTCCAGTTTCTGAAACTTTTGGTAATCTAGATATTCCAAAGTTTATTCCAGAATCTATTAAATCTCCTATAACCCATGGACCATTTATTATCATTGTTGCTAATCCTTGGTTAAACAGAGTCATCATTACATTATAGTCAACTTGTTCCGGCATTATTTTATTAGGTTCTTCTTGTAAAGACTTTATAAATTTAGCCGCTTTAATTTGAGCTTCTGAAGTAAATGTAGGATCATTATTTTCATCTAATATAGTTCCTCCGAATCCACCTATCCATCCTATATGATAGTAGAAGTTTCCTTTGTCATATACTAAACCATACATAGCTTCTCCTTCTCTAGTATTTTTCTTTCCAACTTCAATCATTTCATCAGTTGTTTGAGGTGGTTCAGGTAATAAATCTTTATTATATATCAATGCAGGAACTTTAAATGATTCTGGTAATCCATATAACTTACCATCATATTTACATGCATCGATAACTGTTTGAATAAAACCCTTTTTTGTATTTTCACTTACATATGAATCTAAAGGTTCTATTAAGTTTTGATCAGAAAATGGTCCTATCCAATCTCCAGGACCCACTATTACATCTGGCCCTTGACCTTGAGGTGACATTGTTTGATATTTACCTTGTAATGCATCAAAAGGAACCATTAATGCATCTACTTCATTTCCTGAAACTTGTTGATACTTAGACACCAAACTCAACATTGCCTCTTTTTCCTGTCCTGTCCAAGCGTACCATAATTTAATTGGTTTTGCCATTGCTTCAAACGAAAATACTAAAATCATCATTGCTACTACTGTTAAAAATCTTTTTTTCATCTTTCTTCCTCCTTATTTTTTATATATATTTTATTATCCCTTGACTCCCCCTGCTGTTAATCCACTTACTAAATATTTTTGAGACATCAGGAATACTATTACTACTGGTATTGATACTAATACCGACATTGTTGCAAACATAGGCCAATCCACACTATTAGATCCAACTAACTGTTTAATTACAACGGCTATTGGATATTTGCTCTCTGTATTTGTAAAAGTTGCCGCTAATATATATTCATTCCAGGCATTCATAAATGCAAATAACCCAGAAATAGCAAGTGCTGGTAGTGATAACGGCAATACTATCTTATAAAATGTTTGCGAAGCTGAACAGCCGTCAATTAATGCTGCTTCTTCTAAATCTTGAGGAACTGTATCAAAAAAGCCTTTTAAATTCCATATATTAAATGGTAATGAGGTAATTGAAAAAGCTAAAATCAAACCTCTAAATGTATCTATCAATCCTAAATTTGAAAATATTATATATAAAGGAATCAACATAGTTGTTCCTGGAAACATCTGAGTTACTAAAAATGACATCATAAAACCTTCTTTTCCTGGAAACTTGAATCTAGAAAAAGAATATCCTGCTGCTGAGGCCAAGACTACACTAAGCAAAGCTGATGAAAAAGCTATGAATAGAGAGTTTCTTATACCTGATATAAAGCGTTTATTTTCATAGGTATAGTATTCTATATTATATATCTGACTATCCTTTGACATTTTAGGATCAGTTTCTAATTTTATCTTATATATATGATTTCGAATCTCCCGTTGCTCTTCATTATATTCAATATATTCAACTTCTTCTTCAGTTATTAATTCTCCTTTTCCTTCTTCCCAGAGATTTGTCTTTTGTGGATCAAAAACATTATAAACTGATTTTATGTTTTTTTCCAAAACTTTAGGTTCTTCTCTGTTATTATTCATAACTGCTTCTTTGACTAAAATTTCATCTCCTTCTAAAACAGCTCCTTCACGGGTAACTTTATTTAAATTAAATAATGCTTCTTTATAATTATCCAAGGTTGCATTTTTAGGAATTGGATTTAAAGTCGTACCTCCTAATGCATTTGTACTTTTAAATGTCAATGATGTTATCCAAGTCAACGGATAAACTGCAAAAATCAAAGCATATAATATTAAAACATGCATTAACATTCTTCTATCCATTATTAATGAATAGACAAGTAAGAATACCAAATATATAAATAAAGTTTTTATAACCATTACTTGAGTCTTTTTTGTTATTCTATTATCTTTTATAGATTGCTTAGAGTACTGGATATTTAAGTAATAATTTTCATCATTTACTTGAAACTTTTCTAGAGTATGTATGACTTCTCTATCATCTCTTTCTAGAACATTATCTAAATTCTCTAGATTATACTCTGATAGATCCTTATATGTATCTACTATCCAATCATTTTCTAATTTCAATCTAAAATATCTCTTTACATTACTTTCTGTTATCTTTTCTTCTACACCAATTCCATAAATTCCCTTTTTATTATAAGAATCTATAGTATGAACCATATTTACCAGTTCTCCATCTTTTTCTTTCCAAACTGCAACAGCTTCTACTCCTAAATTAGATATTTCATCTTCTCTATCTTCTGGAATGAAAGTATCAAAGTTTTTAGGTTGTATTGTATTTCTAGCATTTCCGAATAATAAAGATGGTAATCTTTTGTATAAAGGGTTTTCTTTTGACATATCTTTAATTTCATTAACTAATGCATTTGAAAAAAACTCACTTGAAACTTTAACATCATTTTTTACTGTCTTTTTTGTTTTTCTCATATTATACGTTATTATCCCAGCAAAAACTGCCAATGAGACTAAAACAACGAATAAACTCCTATAAAATTCTTTTTTTGTATAGTTTTGGTTCTTTGCCATCTTAATAAACCTCCTCTGTTGCTTTTGACATCTTCATTGTAAATATACTATAACTTGCTAAGATTACAAATACAACAACAGAATATGCTCCTGCATATGCAAACTGGAACCGCTCAAATGCCGCTCTATATGCACTTACTACCAATAAAGACATTTTGTCGTGTGTTGTTATTAAGTATATTACATTAAATTGATTAAATGTCCATATAATACTTAATATAATTGCCGGAATCATTGTTGGTTTTAAAAGTGGAGCTGTTATATATTTAAACTGTTGATATTTAGTGGCACCATCAATTTCTGCTGCTTCATAGAAAGTTTCTGAAATTGACTGTAATCCACCTAAAGCAACAATCATCATAAATGGAAATCCTAACCATACATTTACCAATACAACTGCCATAAATGGTAACGATATTAAATATCCCTTAAGTCCTATTACATTTACTAGAGCTGCTCCAATTAATGGGATATCTCTAAGAGGTTCTAAAGAAATATATGATTTACTCAACCAATTTAACCCGTCTGGATTATCAAAAAGATTATATATTGGTGCCAAAATCTGATTAAATGCACCAAATTCCTTATTATACATAGCTTTCCATGTTAATGCAGTTACATATTGAGGTACTGCCCAAGGTAAAACTAATAAGGTTCTATAAATTTTCTTAAATTTCATTTTTTTCTGATTTAATATTAGTGCCAATAATATACCTAATCCTACTGATAAAACAATATTAATAACGGTCCACCAAATATTTACAAATAATATATCCCAAAAATCTGATGTACTACTAGTAAATACTCTTTTAAACATTTCTAAAGTTGGAAAAGTAACATCCTTTAATAAAACTGTTCCACTATAGTTAGTAAAAGCTACCCAAACACCAAATACCAATGGGAAAAACACTAATACTGTCATTCCTATTATAGCCGGAGTTATATAGGTATATGCTAATCCTACATTGGAAAATATTCTTTTAACTTTTATATCCATACAGCTAATTGTCTTTGTTATTCCATAAAAAATTAAACCTATACCTAAAATTATAAATACAAATCCTAAGGAAGGAGAATTAATTTTAAAACCCAGTAAATTATAAACATTTGCATTCTGTCCATACATAACTCCATTTAGAAGAAGAACAAATCCCCATACAAATAAGCAAAAATTAGCTATTGTGAAGGCGAGCCATGTATATCCCATTTTATTATCTATCTTTTTTAACACAAAAATACCTCCTCTCTTTTAATACTATAGACTTACGTTTTCTTCAGTCTTTTTATCAAAGATATGACAGTTATTCATATCTAACCAAAATTTATATGTTTGCCCTGCTTCTATACTAACATGTGGTTCTAGTTGAGCTATAAACTGTCCACCTTTTAAT
>JBNJFI010000069.1:5645-10963 GCA_051746725.1 Fusobacteriota bacterium | reverse complement strand
AAATATCCCTTTATCTTCGGGCTTTTATGTTGGTAGTACACTAATATATTAAAATTATTTTTGAAATTCGTTTTCATTTTTTAGTAGTACGAATATGTTTTAATTTTAAATATCCCTTTATTTATAAGATTTAATATTAATAATACCCTACTATTTAAAAATCATTTATAATTTTTCTAATAGATCTATTAAGTTTTACATTAAAAAAACATTATTTTAAGTAATATTAAATTTATGTTATAATATGAAAACTAGTAGACCCTATATTAATTTTTATTACAAATCTAATAAGTATATATTACTAATAACATAGTAGTACTCTTATGTTTTAATAGTTTAAGATATGATTTCTTTAATTAACTAGGTTTTATATTTTTAAATTACTTTAGATCCTATAAATAAAGGGATAATGATAGTAGTACTCTTATGTTTTAATTTTTAGCTTGCGGTTCCCCTATAAATAAAGAAACCTATAAAAATATAAAAATATAAAACCTTATAAATAAAGAGGTAATAATAGTAGTACTCTTATGTTTTAATGACTTTTATTAATAAACTCAACATTCATAGTGATTAACTTATAGGAAAGAAAAATAACTCCTTTTTTCCCCTATAAATAAAGGAGTTATAACAGTAGTACTTTTATGTTTTAATAAGTATTCCTGAT
This sequence comes from Fusobacteriota bacterium, assembly GCA_051746725.1. Taxonomy (GTDB): domain Bacteria; phylum Fusobacteriota; class Fusobacteriia; order Fusobacteriales; family JBNJFI01; genus JBNJFI01. The sequence continues at coordinate 10,296 of JBNJFI010000069.1, read as the reverse complement.
AATCCCCTATAAAAGAAGACTTCACTTCCTTATTTATAAATTTAACCCCTATAAATAAAGGAGTAACAACAGTAGTACTCTTATGTTTTAATGTCTATAAAAAAAATAGCCTCTAACACCTTATAAATAAAGGGTTAAATAGGGATATGTTGAAAACTTAAATCTTCCCTACATATAACATATAACATATAACATCATCATTCAATTATTTAATATTTTTTATAAATAAAATAAAGGAGAAAAAATGCAAATACAAGATGTAATAATTATTGGAGGAGGACCAGCAGGATTATTTGCTTCTCTAAATATTAAAAAAGATAAAAAAAAATTACTTTTAGAAAAAAATGATATTTTAGGATCAAAATTATTAATGTCAGGATCAGGACAATGTAATTTTACTAATAATACAAAAATAAAAAATTTTTTATTTCATTATGGAAACAATGGAAATTTTTTAAAAAAAGCTTTTAAAAGTTTTTCCAATAAAGACCTAATCAACTTTTTTGAAAAAAATAATATAAATACAGCTATAGATAAAAATAATAAAGTATTTCCTGAAAGTTTAAACTCTAAAGATATCCTAAATTTATTAATAAAAAAAGCAAAAAAAAATCAAGTTGATATAAAAACTAATTATAAAGTTTTAGATATAAAAAAAGAAAAGAATCTTTTTTTTGTAAAAACTAATCATAATTCTTATTATTCAAAAAATGTAATTATTTCTACTGGTGGAAAATCATATCCAACTACAGGTTCATCAGGAGATGGATATGATTTTGCTAAAAAATTTAACCACAATATTATTTCCCCTAGACCTGCTTTAACATCTATTAAAATTATAAATTATAAATTTAAGGAAAAAGCAGGATTCAGTATTAAAAATGCAAATATTTCTTTATACAGAAAAACACAAAAACCACTCCACAAAATAAAAGAATTTTCAGGAGATATTCTCTTTACTCATGAAGGTTTAAGTGGACCTGGTATTATAAACTTTTCTAGATATCTAAAAAATAAAGATTTGTTGAAAATTAACTTTATAAAAATAAATAGAAATAAATTTAGAGAAAAATTTATAAAAGAAACACAAAACAATGGAAGAAAAAAAATAAAAAATTATCTAGGAAAATTAAATATAAGCCAAAATTTTATAGAATATATTTTAAAAATAATAAAAATAGATCCTTCAAAAAAGATGGCCTCTATAACAAAAGAAGAAAGAAATAAAATAGAAAAAAATTTATGTGAACATGAATTTAAAATAAAAAAATTAGATGATTTTAATAATGCTATGGTTACAGCCGGAGGAGTTTCTTTAAAAGAAATTTCCAGTAAAACTATGGAATCAAAACTTATAAAGGGATTATATTTCATTGGTGAAGTTCTAGATATTGATGGAGATACAGGAGGATATAATATTCAAGCTGCAATGTCCACAGCATACATATGTGCTAAAAATATAAAATAATCCTCTAAAAAATTAATTTTAGAGGATTAATAAAGATTTATTTTTTATATACTAAAAAAGAGATATAGTCTACAACTTTTTTAGATGGAACAACATCACCGGAATTTCCTCTTTTTAATAATTTTATTTCAGGATCCTTAGTTATTAATTTAGAATATTCTAAAAGAGTTATTATAGGTCCAAAACCACAAATTGTAAGATTTTTCTCTTTAACTTTTTTGAAAATTTGCTCTGTTTCAAAATTTAAAATATCTTCAACAACTAGATTATCTAATCTTTTCCCCTCTTCAGGAGATTGATAGTGAGTAAAATCCGAAGAAGCAATAATGAGGATATTTTTTTTAAATTTTTTATTAACTTCGTAAATCTGATTAGCTATCTTTTTTGCATTTTTTAAATTCTGAGCTCCCATTGTAATAGGAATAATTTTAAATGAATTTTTTAAAGAATATTGCAAAAAAGGTATCATTACTTCTCCTGAATGTTCATTAGCATGGGCAATATTGGATATAGGAAAATTTAGGTGATTTGTAAATTCTATATCTAAAGCAACCTCTCCCATTGGAGTTTCCCAGTTATCATAATCAGACATAGCAATATCTTCGCCAAACCCTGTATGATTGGGATTTAATATAATTATAGTATCATAGGATTTATTTTTAATTAATTCAAAAAAGTGTATAGCTTCATAACCTGAATACTGATACCCTGCATGGGGAACAACTCCTCCTATTATATTATTTTGACTTAGATCATAATTTATATTTTTCTTTTCTTTGGATTTAATTTTGTCTAAAAGTTTTTTAATTTCTTTTTTTTCACTTGGATAAAACTTTCCTGCCACAGCTGCTTTTCTAGTACTCATAAAACTCCTCCTCTTTAATCATCTATAATTGGTACTTTTCTACCACAAGTACATCTATTATTTTTATTTATACCCCTTTTTTGGGCAAACTGTCCATTTCTTTTAATTAATAATTCTCCACAGTGTTTACAATATAGATTATTTTCATCTAGTCTATTGGGCATATTTCCAAGATAAACAAAATCTAATTTTTCAGTAGCAATTTCGTAAAACCTATACATTGTTTCTAAAGAAGTTTTTTCAATTTTTAATTTATAAGCTGGAAAATATCGACTTAAATGTAATACGGTATCTTTTCCTAATTCACTGGCAATCCAATTTATCATGTTTTTAAAATCATTAATATTATCATTTAATGTAGGGATTATCAAATTTGTAATTTCCATATGTTTATCTTTAGATTTTAAAAATTTAAGAGTTTCTTTAACAGGTTTTAATTTTGAAAATGTTACATCGTCATAAAATTCTTCAGTAAACCCTTTTAAATCTATATTAAAAGCATCTATATATTCTACTATATCTTCCAACGGTTTTTTATTTATATATCCATTTGTAACCATTACATTTTTCATATCTAGTTTTTTAATTTTTTTTGCAACATCAGACATAAATTCAAACCATACAGTAGGTTCATTATAAGTATAGGCTACTCCAATATTATCAGGATTCTTTTTAGCTATTTCTATAATATCTCGAGAGGTGTATTCTTCTAGTCTAATATCAGAATTTATATTAGCTCGAGCTATTTGCCAATTTTGACAAAATTTACATTTCATGTTACATCCTATACTACCAATTGAGAATATTTTTTTACCAGGATAAAAATGAAAAAGAGGTTTTTTTTCTATGGGGTCCATTCCCATTGAAGAAATTAATCCATAATTCAACGAGTACATTTCTCCGTCTATATTTTTTCTCACTCCACAAATTCCAGTTTTTTCTTTTTCTAATATACATTTATGAGGACATAAAAGACATTGAATTATTTTGTCATACTCTCTATTATAGTATTTTGATTTTTGCATTCTAACCCTCCTTAAAAATATTTAGTTGATTATAAAATTAATGGTATCTTGTAACTTCAAATTTTGAAATAACTAGTTGTTTTATACTTACTCCATATAAACCAGCTTTAGTTTTAGCAATTCTGATTTGTTCTTCGATGGAATCAACTCCCTCTAAATCAGGTAATAGAACCCCTTTATTGTAGTCATGGGAAACAATTATTCCATATTTTTTCGGATCTAATTCAGAAATATCATCAACTTTTTCTGGTTCAGATAAAATATCAACAGAGATTTCAATATTTTCAAGTTCAGATTTATCCAAAGGAGAAAATCTAGGATCCTTAAAAGAGGCTGATATAGCATTTTCTACTATTTCTGAGTATAAATCCTCGCGTGTTGGCAGAATTGTTCCAATACACCCCCTTAGATCTCCATTTGAGGTGTGTAAAGTTACAAAACAGGCATGTTTTTCTCTGAATTTTTCTTCATCACTCTTTTTAACTGAGATTTCCTCTGTTAAATTTAATTCTTTTTTGATACTTTCCATTGCTAATTTTACATAAATTGATTTTGGTTTGTACATGATAACCTCCCCTTATAATTTGCTTATATTTGATCTATTCAATTTAAATATTATAGATCAAACAGAATTTCCTTTTTATTTTTTGGTATTTAAGTAAATATCAAAATTGTGAAAATAATATTTATATATATGTTGTTTTTTAGATCTTAAATAAGCTAAAACTCAACATGACCCTAGTTAAACTAGACTAACCTTAATTAAACCGCAAATAGAGAGTTTGTATCTTATAAAGACAATGTATATAAGGGTTTTTATAAAACATTTAAAAGTAATTTTGTCTAGGAATTATAATAAATCGAAATTATTTTTTTTTAGATATAGATAGCAATAAGAAAATATAATTTTACAAATAAAAAATCCCTCTAAATTTAGAGGGATTTTTTAGTCTTTTCTTATGAACATGGCATTTATTTCTATTCCTAAGATCAAAATAAAACTACTTATATATAACCAAATTAAAATAATAATTATGGAATTTAAACTTCCATAAACAAGAGAAAATTTAAACACATTACTTACAAGGTATGAAAAAACAAAAGAGGATATAACCCAAACAATACTTGAAAACAAAGACCCAGGAATAATTTTTCTTAATTTAAAATGCTTATTTGGTATATAATAATTTATAAACATTATTAACATCAATAAAATACCAAAGGATAATATCCAACGAGATTTTCCAAAAAAGATATTATATTTATCGGATATACTAATATATCTATTTAAAA
>JBNJFI010000069.1:0-5545 GCA_051746725.1 Fusobacteriota bacterium | reverse complement strand
TATTTAAAATTGGTAGAAATGAATTTATAATAAGCATTATTATAATAATTATGAGATAAAAGGCATTAAAAACTCTTCTTTTAAAATATCCTCTAGTCTCTTTTACATTATATGCTTTTATCATATAATTTTCCAAAGCATGTAAAGACTTAGATGCAGAAAAAACAATTAATATAAGAGGAATTGGTAAATTTGAAAAATCTGCTCTTTTTGCACTATCTTGTACAAAACTATCTATTATTTTAATTGTGTCTGAATTAGGCATCATTTCATATAAAGGAGTTAAAAGTTCTTGGATAGAAAGAGAAAAAAATCCAAAAACCGTATAAAGTAATATCAAAAAAGGGAAAAGAGATAAAAACAGAAAATAAGATAATTGAGCACTAATCCCAGTTATATCATGTTTGATGATTCTTTTTTTGAAACTAAGTAATTTTTTTTTCATAGATAATCCTTTCTGAATTTAATTTTTAAAATTTTTAATTGTATCAATAACATAAGTTAATTGAGAATTAGTAATAGATGGATACATAGGGATACTAACTTCTTTTTGGTAAAATCTTTCGGCATTTGGAAAATCCCCTTTTTTGAAACCAAATTTTTTCTTATAATATGGCATAGTATGTACAGGTATATAGTGAACTTGAACCCAAATTTTATTTTTTCGCATATAATCAAAAAAGGGTTTTCTGTCCTTTGGATCTTTTAGTAAAACTGGAAAAAGATGATAAGAGTTTAAATTTTTTGGTTTTTTATTTAAATTTTCAAAACTTTTATCTTTTAGCCAATCTTTTTTGAACTTATTAGTTGGCAAATCTAACCAACTTAGATTTGCCAACTCTTCTTCATACTTTTTTGCTATAAGATTTCTTTTATATATTGATTTATTTAACTTTTTCATCTGAGTTATACCTAAACTTGCCTGGATATCGGTCATTCTATAATTATATCCTAAACTTTGCATCTCATAATACCAATCTCCTGGATTTTTGTCTAATTTTTCAGGATCTTTGGTTATACCATGTGTTCTAAATTCTTTTAATTTTTCATAATATTTTTTATTATTAGTAAGCACCATCCCCCCTTCACCAGTGGCAACATGTTTAACAGGATGAAATGATAAAATAGTCATATCTGCATAATCAATTATATTTTTTCCATCTTTTTTGGCTCCAATTGCGTGTGCTGCATCATGGATTATTTTTATATTATGTTTTTTTGAAATTTTACTGATTTTTTCTAAATTCACAGGAAAACCTGCATATGATACAGGGGTTATAATCTTAGTCTTTTTTGATATTTTTTCTTCCAACTGCAAAAGATCTATATTATAAGAATTTGGGTTAATGTCTACAAACCTTGGTATTCCGCCGAGATATAAGCCACCATTTGAAGATGCAGCAAAAGTTAGAGGAGAGGTAATAAATTCATCACCTTTTTGAAGTCCAGATGCAAAATATGCTCCATGCAAAGCTGCTGTTCCATTTGAAAAGGCAACGGCATATTTACAATTGTGATAATCAGCAACAGCTTTTTCAAATTTTTTTATTTTAGGTCCCTGTGTTAAATAATCAGATTTTAAAGTTTCAACAACTTCATTTATGTCTGTCTTATCTATATTCTGTGTTCCATAAGGTATTATATTTTTCAATTTTCCCCCTTTAGTTTAATTAATATAACCAAAAAGTGTCCGCCGGACACTTTTTGGTTATTATAAAATACAAATTATTTGAGAAAATCCCAACTCAATGGAGTCCCTCTTTTAACATCTTTTTTGACGATTTTATCTAAAACTTTTTCGTAATATTTGGGTTTTATTCCATACCCAGGTCTAATGCTTCTAATATTATTTTTATCAATGACTTCACCTTTTTTGATATCTTTAACTACAAAAAGAGATCTTCCAAACTTCCTACTCTCTTTTTTCGTTGGAGTAAGTGAGTAATCAACTTTTCCCATTGCCTTTTTTGCATTTCTAACATCGCTAACCATAGATTCAAACTCTTTAGGAGCCATAGAAAAACTAGAATCAGGACTTTCAATTTTTTTATCTATAATAAAATGTTTTTCAATAACCTTCGCCCCCATTGAAGCAGCAGTAATTGGAACAATAGATCCAAGGGTATGGTCTGAAACTCCAACTTTGACATTAAATTTATTCTTCATATCTAACATTGTATTTAAATTAGCATCGGCTATTTTTGCCGGGTATTGTGATGTACATTTTAGAAGTGTAATATCATCATTTCCTACTTCTCGACAAGCTTTAACTGCATCTCGGATCTCTTCAAAAGTAGCAATACCAGTAGACATAATCATAGGTTTCCCCATGGAAGCAACGTATTTTATTAATGGAATATCCAACAGTTCAAAAGATGCAATTTTATAGAGAGGAGCATTTAATTCTTCTAATAAATCTACAGCACTAAAATCAAATGGAGTAGAAAAAAGAATAATACCAATATCTTTGGCATACTCAAATAATTCTTTATGCCAATTCCATGGAGTATATGCTTTTTTGTATAAATCATATAAAGTATTTCCCTTCCATAGTCCATCTTTAATTTTAAAGTATTCATTATCGCAATCAATTGTTATAGTATCGGGAGTATAAGTTTGTATCTTTACTGCATCAGCTCCGACTTCTTTTGCTTTTTTTATAGTTTTTTTTGCAATTTCAATTTTAAAGCCATGGTTAGCAGACATCTCAGCGATTATAAAAATAGAATTTTTCATAATTCCCCCTTAATTAAAATTTAAGAATATATTTTTTTAGGTTGTTTTTTTGCAAAGTTTTATCTTGACATATAAAATCTGAATTTTCAAAAAGTTTTTTAGAAGCTTTGTTTTTTATATCGATAAAAGCTATTATTTTATTAACTTCTTTTTTTTCAGATTTCAATTTATCTAAAGCCCTTTTTAATAAGAAAGTTGAAAGTCCCTTACCTTTTAATTTTTCTGTAAAACTCAAACTAATTTCAGCTTTATTTTTTTCTAGTTTAAATCTAATTTGACCCAAAAAATCTTCATTATCATTTTCAATGATATAAAAGATTATATTTGGATCTTCTAAAATACCTTCAAACCAATTTTGATGATTTTCCCAGGAAATCTTATTTTTATTGATAGAATATTTTCTTACGTAATCTTTATTAGAAAGTTTAAAAATATTTTTTATATCATCTTTTTTTACATCTCTTAATTTAAAATCATTTAATAAAATAGAGATAACTCTTTTTGCGCCTCGGTCATCTATAAGGTCATTTTTTAAAATAAAATGTTTTTTTTGAATAAAAGATGTAACCATTTTTTTAAGTTTTTTTAAATCTTTTATTACAGAAAAATTATTGTTTTCTAAAAAATTAATATTATATTTTTGATTTTCTGCTACTTGAATAGCCAAAAAAGGTGTTTTTGTAATTATTAGTTCATATATTGTCTGCCCTGCTCCTGTGATTGCTAATTTGGATTTTAGCATAACCTTTTTCATATCGTTTTCATCTAAATTATAAAAAAGCTTTGTATTATCATCTTTAAGAAGTTTAATTTTGTGAATATTATCATAACCGCTACCTATAATAACATTTTTTTTAAAATTTGGAAAATGATCTTTTAAAATTTTTAAAATACTTGGCGTTAAATTTTTAGGATCTGAGCCACCAAATGTAATTAAAATACTGTTATCTTCTGTTTGAAAATTATTATTATTTATATTTTGAAAAGAAGATCTCAATAAAATATATTTTGGTCCATATAAATAAGTAATATTCTGTGAATCATTATAATTTAACTTTGAACCAGAAATCGAGGGATTTAAAACAATCCCTTTGGGATAATCGATTCTATTGGTATCATCTATATATATAGCTTTTTGGCAATTTCTTGAAATAAACTGATATATTTTTTTGTTTGCTATATAGGAATCAATAATTACATAGTCCTTTTTTGTCAAAAAAGAGGATATATATTCAGTATCATACCATTTTGTTAATATAAAGTTATTTTTATTTATAATCGATTTTAGTTTTTCTCGATTATCACCATTTACAACAAATATAACTTTGTGATTTTGTTTTTCTATCTCTGTTGCAAGAGAACTACATCTTGTTAGGTGGCCATATCCAAACTCAGACCCTCCTTCTGTGAAGATATACACTTTATTTTCCATAATATTTTTCCTTGAGATATTTTTTTGCTCTCTCTAGATCTTGTATATCTAATAATCTTAAAGCTTCTTGGATTTCTTCTTCTAAATTTTTGCAAGTTTTTTTTTGCTCAACATTTCTATTAATATCATAAAGCCAACGATATTCTCTAAATAAATTAATAATATCTGTGGTTTTAAAAAAGTTATTTTTTTCGTATAAGAAACTATATATAGCAGATATAAGAGTGTAATCCTCCTTAGTATCAAGGGTTATTCTAATGTCTGATTTATTGATATTTTTATTTGCCTTGACTTTTCCAATTTTAAATTTATCAGGGTGACTTTTATAAAAATATGAAGTAACATGTTCAAGTTCAAATTTTTTTGTAGCATTTTTATATGCTTTACTTAATATGTCATAATTAAAAACCTCTACATCTAAACCATGTGGAAAGGTTCTTTCTAAAGTATTTGAAGTATAATCATTTTTTTGATCTATATGTTTTAAAATAACTGTATCAATTATATTCCAATCAATGCAGGGACAATCACTTGTTATTCTTACGATTATATCAAAATCTCTTTTTTTACTTACATAAAAGTATCGCGACAAAACATTTTGTTCAGAACCTCTATAAAAATCAATTTCCTCTGATTTGGCAATTTCAATTATTGGGTCATCAGCTGCATTTGTTGTTGTAGCAAGGGCTACATGATTAATCAACGTACTTTTTTTTACACGCCTAATAACATGTTCCAAAACAGTAATATCAGAATCTATAGGCAATGGTAGAAGTATTTTTTTTGGTAATCTAGAAGAACTGACTCTTGCCTGTATTATACAACCTATTTTCATAAATCCTCCTTAAGTTTTTTGGTTTTGCAAAAAGTGTCCGCCGGACACTTTTTGATATTTAATAAAAATTATTAGTTTATTTATTATTTTTCTCTTAACTAATTATAACATGGATATTGATTATTTTAAAGTTTAAAGTTAATTTGAAAATAATTAACTGAAGTTAAGTGATGTTTATATAGAAATTGAAATAATAAATCTTCATTAATTGAAACAAGGTAGTATTTGTATTTTTATAGATTTATCTTGGATGAAAATTATCTCTAGTAAATATCAAAGACCAATTTTTATTGAGGGTAACATGCATAATTTGTGACAAAAGTACCATATATTTATTTTTTTGAAATATATCGATAAACTTTAGAAGTGTAAATTATTAAAGAACAAAACATATATAAATTGAGTAATGAATATGAAATAAAAGTAAATAAAAAAAAGGAAATTCCCATGGATATGGTATATTATATATAAGAATATTAAAAAAACTTAAAACATAAAATTTTTAATAATTCTCACTGTACGATTTAAGTAATAATTTAATT
>JBNJFI010000068.1:0-11078 GCA_051746725.1 Fusobacteriota bacterium | reverse complement strand
ATAATTTATTTATAAGAGGGAGGATTTATGTTTACAGGATTAATTGAAGAAAAAGGTGAAGTTTTAGATATCAAAAAAGGTAATAATTCTTTAAAGATAAAAATAAGTGCAAAAAAGGTGGTCAAAGAATCTAAAAAAGGAGATAGCATAGCAACCAATGGAACTTGTTTAACAGCAATAAAGATTGGAAATGACTTTTTTGTAGCAGATGCAATGTCAGAAACTGTAAAAAGGACAAATTTAAAAAGACTAAAGAAAGGCGATAGGGTAAATCTAGAAAAATCAATAACCCTTTCTACCCCTCTAGGAGGTCATTTAGTAACAGGAGATGTTGATTGTGAAGGTAAGATAACTGGAATAAAAAAAGATGGAATTGCTAAGATATACAGTTTTGAAATAGATAAGAGCTATATAAAATATATAGTCAAAAAAGGAAGGATATCTATAGACGGAGCAAGTTTAACAGTTGTTGATATAGAAGACAATATTTTTTCGGTGTCTCTAATTCCCCATACTCAAGACGAGATAATATTAGGGTCAAAAAAGGTAGGAGATTTTGTTAATATAGAAACTGATTTAATAGGGAAACATGTAGAAAAACTTTTGGAAAACTATCTGGATTCAAACAATAAAATTGATAAAAAAAGTAATATTGATATGGATTTTTTGGTCAGAAATGGATTTAGTTAAAAATAAAAGGAGTTGAAATATGAAAAAGTATCTAAAATATTTAATAATTATAGTTTTTATTTCCGTGAATATTTATGCAGATGGCCATATTATAGTTTTGCATAGATTTGGAGATGAGAGATATCCTTCGACAAATATATCAGAAAAAAATTTAAAAGAGATTTTTGATTACTTAAATGAAAATAACTATAAAATTGTAACTTTAGAAAAAATGATGGATCTAGTAACCAAAAAAGAAGAAGTTCCAGACGATATGGTTGCCTTTACCATTGATGATGCTTACTACAGTTTTTACGAAAAAGGTTTTCCACTATTTAAAGAAAATAATATCCCGTATACAATTTTTGTAAATACAGAAGCTGTAAATAAAAATTATGGCGATTATATGAACTGGAAACAAATAAATGAAGTTTCGAAATATGGAGAAATTGGGTCTCATTCATATTCTCATCCTCACTTAACTAAGTTAACCAAAGAAAAATTGAAGTTTGAAATTCAAAAAAGTGTTGAAGATATAGAAAATAATATAGAAAAAAAAGTGGATTATTTTGCCTATCCCTATGGAGAATACAATGAAACTGTAAAAAAAGAAGTTATAAAAAAAGGTTTTAAAGCTATATTTAACCAAAGTCTAGGAGCAGTTTCTAAAAAATCAGATATATATGATATTAATAGAATGGCAGTAGAATCGATATCAGATTTGAAATGGAAGTTGAATATAAAATATTTAAGTGCGACTTGGAATGAAGTAATAATAAAAGATAAAATTATCAAAAAAGTTAATGTATCAATGGATGAGAACATCAAAAAAGTGCAGATATATTTATCTGGATATGGGTGGGAAGAAGCGAACGTTGAAAATGGAACTTTAAATTACACATTAAATAAAGAAATAAAGATGTCGCCTAGTAGATTGATTATAAAAACGTATGAAAATGAGTGGTCAAATAAATTGATATTGGACTTTTAAAATATAGCTAATTATGATATAATATTAAATAAAATAAGGAGTGGATTGAATGAAGGGGATATCAGATTTTTCAAAAAATGAAAGTTATGATATTTATATAAATGAAATAGATAACTTTATAGATATTAATGATAAAAAAATAAAATCGTCTTTTTTTAATCCGAGAAGTTTCGCGATATATAACAATAATATTTATATATCTGACAGTTATAACAATTTAATAAAAGTATTTAATCTAAATGGAGATTTTTTATATGAATTTGGGAAAAATGAATTAAGCGAACCCTATGGAATAGAAATATATAATGAAAGAGTATACGTGGTTAGTAGAAATGATGGAAATATATGCGTCTATAAATTAAAAGGAGATTTTCAGACGAGGTTAAATACTAATATGAATTTCCCTTCTTTTTTGAAAATCGCCGACGAAATGATATATGTATCAAATACAAATGATCATAGCATATGTATATATAATTTAGAGGGGGGATTAATAGAGAAAATAACTTCAGACTTTAAATATCCTTGTGGAATAGATGTTACTAAAAACTACATATTTGTGGCTGATCAGTATAATAAGAGAATAGTTAAGCTATCAAAATCTGGTGTTGTTATAAAAGAAGTTTTAAAGGGTAGTTATTACTCTGTTTTGAAAATAGAAAAAAATATGATGACTGCATATGATGAAAAGAATGGTAGTTTTGAAAAAACTAAAATTGATGACATTAAAATAGATATACCAGAATTTTTAAAAAAAGAAAACAGAATTAGTGAATTAGGTTATTATTATATAAAAAATAATAAACTAGAATTAGCAGTCAATATTTTGCAAGATAAAAAACATTGGAATCCAAAATATAAAAAAGAAAACATAAAAATTTCTAAAATACTTCAAAGGCCAAAATTTTATGAATTTTTATTAAAACATTACAACAAAAAAGAATTATTTTTGAATTATGTAGGGGATGCCCGAAAAAGAGAGCAGTATAATTTCATTTTAGAAGATATAATAGGGGATTTTGATCAACTAAGATTGCATAGACCTAAGGCAATATTTATAGAGAATAGTAATTTATGGATATCAATGTTCAAAGCTAAATTATTAATAAAAGTAGATGAAAAATTTAAATTAAAAGAAGTTTATGAGATAAACAATCAAATCGATAAATTCATAGTCACAAATAGAGAAATAATTATTATAGATTATTATTATAGAAAAATCGTTACTTTAAATAAATCCGATTTAAATAAAAAGAAGGAGATATATAAAGAAATAAAAAATCCTGTTGATATTATAAGGGTAAAAAATGAGATAGTTATTTTAGATTCCGTTATGAATAAGGTTTTTATTTATAAGATAAGAGGAAAAAAACAAAAGGAATATAATATTGAATCAAAAGAAGCTGTTGCAATTTATTATAAAGAAGAAATATATTATATTTTAGATAAAAAAGAAAATAAAATTAGAAAATATAACCTCTTTTTTGAACTTTTAGAAGAAATAAAACTAAAAAATGTGAATGGCCCTGATGATATTGTTGTAGATGAAGAATATATATATATAACAGATGAAGGTAATAATCGCGTTATAAAAATAGATAAAAATGGAAAAAAAATATTTATTGAAGATTCTTTTTTAAAGCCAAGGGATATTATTTTGAATGATAAAGATATCTATATATCTGATTTTGGTAATGATTTAGTTAAACATTATGTTTTAGGGGAGGAATGATGGATTCTAGTAAGTTTATAGAGGAAAAAGAAAAGAACAAAATGAAAATCATGAAGATTCAAGGAGAAAAAAATAAATATTTAGGTGAATATAAGGAAAGAGTAATGGCGCTATTATATAAAGATCAATTAGAAGAAGATGATGTTTATCCTGAAATTATAGAATTATTTGATAAAGAAGAGACCTATTTATTAAAAATGACTAGAGAAGTGGATATAAAAAAATTAAAACCCTATATTAAAGAAGCTGAAAAAAAGGATTTAAGATATCAGCTAGTAGATGGAATTCAGTATAATGGAAATGTAGGATTGGTTGTGGTATCAAAAAAGGCTTTAGAAGAAGAAGTTGATGATCCGGCAATACGAGATATGGACCAAGATTTTATAGATGCAGGGCTAGGAGAAATTTTTAGTAAAAATAGAGGAAATAAAATATGCAAAAAGCATTATAATATGGTTGAAGAAAAACTTCCAGAATACGCAGATGATTTCAAAAAATTAACTTTGATAGATAAAGTATTTGGGAAAAAATGTCCGATATGTGAAGGGGAGGAAAAATGATAGATGGATTTGAAATACAAGGAGATAAAAAATTAGAGGGGATAGTTGATATTAGTGGAGCTAAAAATTCGGCTTTACCTATATTAGCGGCAACTCTAATAGAAGAAGGGGAATATATAATTAATAATGTTCCAAATTTAAAAGACATTAAGACTATGGTAAAACTTTTAGAAGAGTTAGGTTTAAAAATAGAAAAAATAGAAAAAAACAGTTACAAAATAATAAATAACGGAGTTAAAGATATAGAAGCTCCTTATGATTTAGTAAAAACCATGAGAGCTTCTTTTTTGGTAATGGGTCCACTTATATCTAACGTCAAAAAAGCAAAAGTTTCGTTACCAGGAGGATGTGCAATAGGAGCAAGACCTGTAAATTTTCATTTAGAGGGATTTAGAAAATTAGGAGCTAAGATAGAGTTAGAGCATGGATATGTTGAGGCAAATGCTAGTTCTTTAGATGGGGCAAATATTTGCCTGGATTTTCCAAGTGTAGGAGCAACAGAAAATATTTTGATGGCGTCAATAAAAGCCCAAGGAACAACGGTTTTAGAAAATGCAGCTCAAGAACCTGAAATATCTGATCTTTGTAATTTTCTAAATAAAATGGGAGCCAAGATATCAGGGATAGGAACCTCTAAATTAAAAATAGAAGGCGTGAGAAAACTTACTCCATGTAAACATAATGTTATTCCCGATAGGATTGAAACTGGTACTTTTATAATTGCTTCAATATTGACTGGAAATAAAATAAAAATAAAAAATGGAAATTTAGATCATTTAGACAGCTTTAAAGCAAAATTAGAAGATATGGGAGTTAAATTTTATGAATCTAAAAATATAATAGAAGTGAAATCAAAATTAGATGATTTAAAGCCTGTAGAAGTTAGAACAATGCCATATCCTGGATACCCTACAGACTTACAGGCCCAAATAATGGTTCTTCTTTCTGTTATACAGGGGAAATCCGAAATCCGAGAGACTATTTTTGAAAATAGATTTATGCAAGTTCAAGAATTAAATAGAATGGGAGCAAATATAATAGTCGAAGATAAAATGGCAATAATAGAAGGGGTAAAAGAGCTAGAAGGAGCAAAGGTTATGGCTTCAGATTTAAGAGCAGGAGCTAGTTTAGTTTTAGCGGCCTTGATAGCTAAAGGGAAAACTCAAATACATCGAGTTTATCATATCGATAGAGGTTATGAAAAGATTGAAAATAAATTAGAAAAATTAGGAGCACAAATAAAACGAATGAAATTTGAGGTGAAATAGTGCAAAAAATAGTAGGCATAAATCCAGTAAGAGAAGCTTTAAAAGTGAATAAAGACATTATAAAACTAGAAATATATGAAAATATAAAACAAAATAATATATCTGATATAATAAAATTAGCAAAACAAAATAAGATATCTATAGTAAAAACCAAAAAGAGAGAAGATAGAAGCCAGGGAGTTGCAGTTTATATAGAAAACTATGATTACTTAGTTCCAGAAGGAGAATTTTTAGAAAAAATTGCAATAAAGGATGAATCAATAGTTTTAATTTTAGATCAAATAAAGGATCCGGGAAATTTAGGTGCTTTGATTAGAAGTTCCGAGGCTTTTGGAGTAGATGGGATAGTCATTCCTGAAAGAAGAAGTGCGGGAATAAATGAAACAGTGATAAAAACTTCAACTGGAGCAATTGAACATATAGATATAGTAGAAGTAACTAATATATCTAAATTTATCGATAAAATTAAGAAGATTGATTTTTGGGTATACGCAGCAGAGGCAGATAGTGCTATCGATTACAAAAAAGAAAAATACCCTAAAAAAAGCTGTTTAGTTTTAGGGAGTGAAGGTCAAGGAATTAGAAGAAAAGTTAAAGAACATTGTGATATAAAAATAAAAATTCCCATGGTAGGAAAAGTTAATTCTTTAAATGTTTCAGTTGCAGGAGGAATATTACTTTCAGAAATCTCAAACAAATAGGAGATGGTAGGAATGTATGAAGAACAAAAATTAGGAGAAAACTTGATAAATGCTGCTCAGTCTGGAGAAGAAAGTGCCTTAAGTGAGATATTTGATAGATATAAAAGCTTTGTATATTTTAAAGCTAGAAATTATTTTTTAATGGGTGGAGATAAAGAAGATCTAATACAAGAGGGTATGATTGGATTGTTAAATGCTATAAGAGGGTATGATGAAGAGGGGTTAGCTTCATTTAGAACTTTTGCTTCTATATGCATAAAAAGACAATTGATAACAGCGATAAAAAGTGCAAATGCCAATAAACATACCCCTTTAAATAAGGCGACTGAAATGAATAGCGGTAAGGATGAAGCAAAACTAAGTAGTCATCAAAAGAATATATTGGAATCATATATTTTCTATAATCCAGAAGAACTTTTATTTACTAAAGAAGAGATATTAAAACTTCAAAGTTATTTAGAAGATCATTTAAGTGATTTTGAATTTGATGTATTCAAACTATTAGTTAATGGATATACATATATAGATATTTCAGAAAAGTTATCAAAAGATGCTAAATCCATAGATAATGCAATACAAAGAATACGTAATAAAAGTGAAAGTTGGATTAAAGTTTATAAAAATAATTAATGGAGGATCAAATGCATTTAAAGGATGTGGAAATTTTAGAAAACCAAAAGGTAGCAAAAGGGATATACAAACTGACATTTAAATCTCCAGAAATAGCAAATGAAGCTAGTGAAGGACAATTTTTGGAAATAAAGGTAGCCCAGGGAATTAGTAATTTGCTCAGAAAACCTATAAGTATAAATAATATAAAAGGAAATAAGGTTTCTATAATATATAAAGTAATAGGAAAAGGAACACAAAAACTTGCGAAATTCAAAAAAGGTGAAAAATTAAATGTTTTAGGTCCTCTTGGAAATGGATTTCCTAGTTTAAATAAGGATGAACTGAAAAATAAGAAGAAGGAATTGCTATTAGTCGCTGGAGGAATAGGTTATGCACCTTTTTCATATATAATGGATAAATATGAAAATTGGAAATTATTTTATGGATCTAAAAATAAAAAAGAGTTACTTTTAGATGATTATAATAAAAGAGGGAATTCTGAAAATTTAATAATAACTACTGATGATGGATCTTTTGGCAAAAAAGGATATATAACAGAAGAGTTAAAATCATATTTAGAAAAAAATAAAGATAAAAAAGAGATAATAATTTTTGTTTGTGGCCCTGAAATTATGATGAAGAAGATTGCAATGATAACTTGCAAATATAATGTTTTAGCGTATTTATCCCTTGAAACTTATATGGGGTGTGGAATAGGTGCCTGCGTTGGATGTGTTCAGAAGATAAAAAATGAGGAAAAGAAAAATGGATGGGAACACAAAAAAGTTTGTCAGGATGGTCCGGTTTTTAAAGCAAGCGAGGTGATTTGGCAATGAACATGAAAGTGAATATAGGAGGAGTTGAATTAAATAATCCTATAATGACAGCCTCTGGAACTTTTGGATATGGAGATGAATTTAAAGAATTAATTGATTTAAATCAATTAGGTGGAATAGTAGTTAAAGGGACCACCTTAAAAGAAAGACAAGGAAATGAAATGCCAAGATTATTAGAAGTTCCTGGTGGGATGTTAAATGCTATTGGATTCCAAAATGTAGGGGTAGATAGATTTATACAGGAAAAATATCCGAAGTTAAAAAAATTAGATGCCAAAACCTTTGTAAATATAACTGCAAATACTGTAGAAGAGTTTGGTTTGATAGCAAAAAAGTTAGATCATATCGATGATTTAGGGGGATTAGAAATTAATATATCTTGTCCAAATATAAAAGCTGGAGGAATAAATATGGGAACAGATCCAGGTATGGCCAGTAAGGTTGTTAAAGAAGTGAGAAAAAATACCAACCATCATATTATGGTAAAATTAACTCCTAATGTTACAGATATAACCAAAATTGCAAAAGCTGTAGAACTTGCTGGCGCTGACTCTATTTCTTTGATAAATACATTAGTAGGCTTAGCTGTCGACATTGAAACTAAAAGGCCTAAGATAGCTAATGTTATAGGTGGACTATCTGGTCCTGCAATAAAACCAGTTGCTCTTAGATTGACCTGGGAAGTTTGCAAAGTTGTAGATATACCGGTTATAGGAATGGGGGGTATTCAAAATTATAAAGATGTATTAGAATTTTTAATAGTAGGAGCTACAGCAGTTCAAGTTGGTACTGCTAATTTATATAACCCCGTTGTTACCATGGAGATATTAGATGATTTAAAAGGATATATGGAGAAAAAAGGGATTCAAGATCTAGATGAAATAAGAGGAACTTTTAAAATATAGGAGGCAAAAATGGTAGAAGAATATAATTTTACTGAAATAGAAGAAAAATGGCAAAAAAGGTGGGAAGAGCAAAAAAGGTTTAAAACACAGAATGAAGTAGAAAATAAAGAAAATTATTATGTATTAGAAATGTTTCCTTATCCATCAGGGAAGATTCATATGGGGCATGTTAGAAACTATACAATTGGAGATGTGGTTTCAAGGTATAAATCTATGAAAGGCTATAATGTTCTTCACCCAATAGGGTGGGATTCGTTTGGAATGCCAGCAGAAAATGCAGCTATAGCAAATAAAATTCATCCAGCTAAATGGACTGGAGAAAATATAGATAATATGAAAGAACAATTAAAAACTTTAGGATTTTCTTATGATTGGGATAGAGAAATAGCGACTTATAAACCAGAATATTATAGGTGGAATCAATGGATTTTTTCAAAGATGTATGAAAAAGGGTTGGTTTATAAGAAAAAATCAAATGTAAACTGGTGTCCAACTTGTAACACTGTTTTGGCCAATGAGCAGGTTGAGGATGGAGAATGTTGGAGATGTGGGACAGATGTAATCCAAAAAGACTTACAACAATGGTTTTTTAAGATTTCTGAATATGCAGATGAGTTATTAGAAGAACTAGATAATCTATCAGGTTGGCCTCGAAAAGTAGTAACCATGCAAAAAAATTGGATAGGAAAAAGTTATGGAACTACGATAGAGTTTAATCTAGAAAATAGTGAGACTAAAATACCTGTATTTACAACTAGACCTGATACAATATTTGGGGTAACTTACTTAGTTTTGGCTCCTGAATACGATATGGTTGATGATATATTAGAGGAAAAACCAGAAATAAAAGAAGAAGTCATGGCCATGAGAAATGAAGATAAAATATCGAGGATGGCACAAGGGAAATCCAAAAAAGGGGTTTTCACTGGAAGGTATGTTATAAATCCAGTTAATGGAGAAAAAATACCACTATGGATAGGGAACTATGTGCTTACAGATTATGGTACTGGTGCAGTAATGGCTGTACCGACACATGATGAAAGAGATTTTAAGTTTGCAAAACAGTATAATTTAGATATGAAAGTTGTTATTACTCCAGAAGATGAAAGGATAAACGCATCTGAAATTGAAGATGCTTATACAGATAGAGGTATATTAATTAACTCTGGAGAGTTTAATGGATTAGATAATAAAAAAGCTATAAAAAAAATAAATGAATATATAGAAGAAAATAGTTACGGAAGCGTAGGAGTAAATTACAAGTTAAAAGATTGGTTAATTTCTAGACAGAGATATTGGGGAACACCAATACCGGTGGTCTATTGTGAAGACTGTGGAGCTCAAATAGAAAAAGAAGAAAACCTTCCGGTAAAGTTACCAAGGGATATTGAATTCACAGAACATGGAAATCCATTGGAAACGTCAGATAAATTCAAAAATGCTACATGTCCAAAATGTGGTAAAAAAGCAGTTAGAGAAACTGATACAATGGATACTTTTGTAGATTCATCTTGGTATTACTTAAGGTATACTGATCCTAAATCAGACTCACTTCCATTTAAAAAAGAAAATGCCAATGCCTGGTCTCCAGTAGATCAATACATAGGGGGAGTAGAACATGCAGTCATGCATTTATTGTATTCTAGATTTTTTCATAAAGTATTACGAGATATGGGACTTGTAGATACGAAGGAACCATTTAAAAATTTGCTTACCCAAGGAATGGTATTAGGTCCATCATATTACTGTAAAAAGGACAAAAAATATTATTATCCTTCAGAAGTTAAAAATGATAAGTGTCCAGATTGTGGAAGTGATTTAAAGGTTAAGGTTGAAAAAATGTCAAAATCAAAAAATAATGGTATAGATCCTGAAATGATATTAAATGAATATGGTGCAGATTCTGCAAGACTATTTACCCTATTTGCTTCACCTCCGGAAAAAGAGTTAGAGTGGAATGAGAATGGTTTAGTTGGTGCAAATAGGTTTTTAAATAGAGTTTGGAGATTAGTTATAAAAACCAAAGATTATGGAAAAGATGAAGAGATAGATATAAAAAAAATAACTAAGCAAGAAAAGGATCTATTGAGAAAGATACATCAGACAGTCCAAAAAGTTACTGAGAGTATAGAAGACGAATTTCACTTTAATACTGCTATAGCGGCGATTATGGAATTAGTCAACGATATGTATTCCTTTAAGCAGGATTTTATTGATAACGGAGATGATGTTGGGCAGAAACCGGAAATATGGAATGATGCATTAAATAAACTACTTTTAATGTTGAATCCATTTGTGCCTCATATAATAGAAGAATTATGGTTTAAAGTAGATAGAAAAATCAAAAAAGGGTGGCCTGTATTTATTGAAGAATTAACAAAAGAGGATACAGTAGAAATAGGAGTGCAAGTAAATGGAAAATTAAGAGATACAATTGAAGTTTCTAAAGAAGCTTCAAAAGAAGAAATTGAGAAAATAACATTTAAATCTGAAAAAGTCCAAAAATATACTGATGGAAAAGAGATAAAAAGAAAAATAATTATACCTGGTCGTATAGTTAATATAGTAGTAGGAAAATAAATTCAAAAAAATAAAAAAAACAAGATAAATTAATTTATCTTGTTTTTTTTGCATATATAGATAAAAACTCAAAAAAATAACTTTTACACACAAAAAAAGAATAAACCTATTAATCAAAGGGTTGTGCATGTGCAAAACATGTGCAAAAGGCAAGGAAAGGTTGTAGAAATAAAAAAAGGCAAAAAAGATTAGAAAAAAATTTGACAACAATAGATATATATGGT
>JBNJFI010000067.1:0-11566 GCA_051746725.1 Fusobacteriota bacterium | reverse complement strand
AAAGATAAATTAGAAGATTATGAAAATAAGTTAAAAAAAGAGTTAGAGGAAGATGAAAATAATATTGAAAAACTAGAAGAACTTGGTGCAACTTGTTATTACTTAAAAGAATTAGATAGCGCTATAAAAATATACAAAAAATTAGTTAAATTAGAACCTAAAAGTGCAGAAGTGAAAGCTTTTTTGGGTTATTTATATTATGAAGCTGATAAATTAGAATCTGCACGATTATATTTAGAAGAGTCTATTGATTTAGATCCAACAGAACCTTTTGTATATTTTATATTAGGGAATACCTATTCTTTATTGGGGAACCTAAAAGAAGCTATAACTTCTTATGATTTTGCAATATTTCTAGATTTAGATATATATAGAGCGCACATGGATTTTGCTACTAAGTATGAGGATACCGGTAGAATAAATAGAGCTCTTAGGGAATATAAAGCAGCTTATGACATAGATCCTAAGGCCTTTAAAGAAGAAGAGAGTTTAGAAAAATTCAATGAATTGGAAAATTAAGAGACTTAAGAGAGGTAAAATATGATATATTTAGGTATTTTGTTATTGCTTTTATTTACTTTAGGTGGAGCTACAACAATGTATATTTTAGGAACATTTTTTGTAGTATATCTTCTATTTACAAGTTTTGGATATATATTATTTAATTTTCCTGTAATTGTTATTATTTTAATAATATATTGGATGACTAAAAAGAAGAAACCTAGAAATAAAAAACAAAACTTTAAATGGCGTTTTTATGGAAACTTTGATGATTTTGATGAGTTTTTCAAACAAAATAGAAGAAGTAATTGGAAAAGTGATTATGGATATAGGCAACAAAATAATAGTTTTAATAACAGTTCTACTAGTATAGATGAGTATTATTCTATTTTAGGGGCGAGCCCAAGTGATAGCATGGATACAATAAAGAGAAAGTATAAAAAACTTGCAAAAAAGTATCATCCAGATTTACATGGGACTAAGGGGCAAAAACAGCAAAGTGAAAATGAGAAAAAATTTAAAAAAATAAATGAAGCATATAATGAAATAAAAAAACGTAAAATGTAATTTACAAAAAAGGGTATTTATGATAAAATGATTAATGGTTTAATTATATCAAAATGAATATAAAAAATATTAATAATATAACTCTTCAAAATATAAGACTCCTTGAAAAAGGAGCTTCTCTAATGTTTTGAGGTTATATTTCTATAAAATTATGTGAAATTAGTAATAATGTATTATTATATTACAAGATGATAATATAAAAAATGGAGGAGGAAAGAGATGTCTGAAAACTGTGGAGAAAACAAAGAAGCAAAAAAATGTTATGACGAATTAGAAAAATTTATTAAGGAGTTACCAGAAAAGAAAGGTGCTTTAATAACTGTTTTACATAAAGCCCAAGAAATTTTTGGTTATTTACCAAGAGAGGTGCAAAGCTTTGTATCAGAAAAAATGGATTTGCCATTAGCTAAAATTTATGGTGTAATCACTTTTTATTCGTTCTTTACGATGAAACCAAAAGGAAAATATCCGATTTCAGTATGTACAGGAACTGCTTGTTATGTAAGAGGTGCAGAAAAAGTATTAGATAGATTTAAAAAATTATTAGATTTAGAAACTGGTGAAACTTCAGAAGATGGTGAATTTTCTGTTGATTCTTTGAGATGCGTTGGAGCTTGTGGATTAGCACCTGTAGTGCTAGTTGGAGAAAAAGTTTATGGAAATGTTACTCCTGATCAAGTTGAAGAAATTATAAATAATTATAAGTAAAATAGGAGGGGAAAATGGCTAAAATAAAATCTTTAGACGATTTAAAGAAATTAAAAGGTGAGTTACAAGCAAAGGTCAACTTACGAGAAAAGGGAGAAAAAGGAGAAAAAGCTGTTCAAATAAAAGTTGGTATGGCTACATGTGGAATTGCTTCAGGGGCAAAGGAAACTATGGATACTTTCTTGGAAATAGTAAATGAAAAAGACATGGATGATGTAGTAATAACTCAAACAGGTTGTATGGGAGCTTGTCATTCAGAACCAACAGTAGAAGTTACAATTCCAGGAAAAGATCCTATAGTTTTTGGAGATGTAGATGAAGAAAAGGCAAAAGATATAATTGAAAAATATATTGAAAACGGAGAACTTTTAGATGGAATAATACCAAAAAATTATAAAACAATTGACGAACAATAAATCTAAGGATGGAGGTTAGTAATGGCAGATTATAAAATGCATGTACTTGTTTGTGGAGGTACAGGTTGTATATCGTCAGGTGCAGATGTATTAGCAGCTGATTTGGAAAAAAAATTAAAAGAAAAAGGTATGGAAGATGAAATTCAAGTATTACAAACTGGTTGCTTTGGATTTTGTGAAAAAGGACCAATAGTTAAAATATTACCAGATAATACATTTTATGTTGAAGTAAAACCAGAAGATGCTGATGAAATAATAGAGGAACACTTAATAAAAGGTAGAAAAGTAGAAAAATTATTATTTAAAGATCCTACAAATGATGAGGTTATTTCTGATTCAAAAAAGATGGGGTTCTATAAAAAACAGATGAGAATAGCTTTGAGAAATTGTGGATTTGTTGATCCAGAAAATATTGAAGAATATATCGGGAGAGATGGATATCAAGCTTTAGGAACTTGTTTAAATGATATGAGTGATGAAGATGTTGTGAAAGTTATAAAAGACTCTAACTTAAGAGGTAGAGGAGGGGGAGGTTTCCCTACAGGTCTTAAATGGCAATTTGCAAATGCAAATAAGGCTGATCAAAAATATGTTGTTTGTAATGCAGATGAAGGAGATCCAGGAGCGTTTATGGATAGATCTATATTAGAAGGAGATCCTCATTCAGTGATTGAAGCAATGGCTATTTGTGGATATGCTATAGGAGCAACAAAGGGATTAGTATACATTAGAGCTGAATATCCATTGGCAATAAAGAGATTAAAAGTAGCTATGGATCAAGCTAGAGAATTCGGATTATTAGGAAAAGATATACTTGGGTCTGGTTTTGATTTTGATATAGAACTTAAATATGGAGCAGGAGCATTTGTTTGTGGAGAAGAAACTGCTTTACTTAGATCTATGGAAGGTGAAAGAGGAGAACCAACAACAAAACCTCCTTTCCCAGCAGAATCAGGATTTTGGAATAAACCAACAAATGTAAATAATGTAGAAACATTAGCTAATATACCGGTAATTATAAATAAAGGGGCAGATTGGTTTAAAAAAATTGGAACTCCAAAATCTCCAGGAACTAAAGTATTTGCACTGGCAGGAAAAGTAAATAATGTAGGATTAATAGAAGTTCCAATGGGAACGACTTTAAGAGAAGTTATATATGATATTGGTGGTGGAATTAAAGGTGGTAAGAAATTTAAAGCAGTTCAAACTGGTGGACCATCTGGAGGATGTTTAACCGATGATCACTTAGATACTCCTATTGATTTTGATAACTTATTAGATGCAGGATCTATGATGGGTTCTGGGGGAATGATAGTAATGGATGAAGATAACTGTATGGTATCTGTATCTAAATTCTATCTAGACTTTACAGTGGAAGAAACTTGTGGAAAATGTACTCCTTGTAGAGTTGGAACAAAAAGATTATATGAAACACTAGAAAAAATAACAAAAGGAAATGGAACTAAACAAGATTTACATGATTTGAGAAGATTAGGTAATACAATAAAAGATACAGCTCTTTGTGGATTAGGTCAAACAGCTCCAAATCCAATATTATCAACGTTAGATAATTTTTATGATGAATATTTAGCTCATGTTACAGATAAAAAATGTCCAGCTGGAGAATGTGAAGAGTTAGTTCAATATGTAATTAATAATAAATGTATTGGATGTACAGCATGTGCAAGAGTTTGCCCAGTAAGTTGTATATCAGGGGAAGTTAAAAAGAAACATGAAATAAATCAAGACGAATGTATCAAATGTGGTGCATGTTATGATGCATGTAAATTTGATGCTATTGATATAAAATAATTGGAAAAGGAGTGAAAAATATATGGGAATGTTAAATATAACTATAGATGGAAAAGATTTACAAGTTGAACCTGGTTCGACTATATTATCTGCAGCTAAAGAATTAGATATAGATATACCAACTTTATGTCATTTAGACCTTAAAGATACTGGTATAGTAAACAAAACTGCATCTTGTAGAGTTTGTGTTGTAGAAGTAGAGGGAAGAAATAACTTAGCTCCTGCTTGTGCTACTCCAATTACAGATGGTATGGTTGTTAAAACAAATTCAATAAGAGCTTTAGATGCAAGAAAAACAGTATTAGAATTGATGCTTTCAGATCATCCAAAAGACTGTTTAACTTGTGCAAAATCTGGAGATTGTGATCTTCAAGATTTAGCAGAAAAATTTGGTATAAGAGAGATAAGATGTGAAGGTGAAGAATCAACATATGTAAAAGATTATTCTCCTTCAATAATTAGAGATATGGATAAATGTATTATGTGTAGAAGATGTGAAACTATGTGTAATGATGTTCAAACAGTAGGGGTATTATCTGGTATAAACAGAGGTTTTGAATCTGTAGTATCTCCTGCATTTGAAATGAAATTAGAAGATTCAGTATGTACTTACTGTGGTCAATGTGTAGCAGTATGTCCTGTGGGTGCTTTAACTGAAAAGGATCATAGTTGGGAAGTTGTTGAAGCTTTAGCGGATACAGAAAAAACTGTTGTAGTTCAAACTGCTCCAGCTGTTAGAGCGGCTTTAGGAGAAGAGTTTGGAATGGAACCTGGAAACTTAGTTACAGGGAAAATGGTAAATGCTTTAAGACAATTAGGATTTGATAAAGTGTTTGATACTGATTTTGCAGCGGATCTTACTATTATGGAAGAGGGAACAGAGCTTTTAGGTAGATTAAATAAATTTTTAGCTGGAGATGAAGATGTAAAATTACCTATACTTACTTCATGTTGTCCAGGATGGGTTAAATTCTTTGAACATAATTTCAGCGATTTATTAGATGTACCTTCATCGGCAAAATCTCCTCAACAAATGTTTGGAGCTATAGCTAAAACATATATGGCGGATAAAATGGAAGTAGATAGAGAAGACTTAGTGGTTGTTTCTGTAATGCCTTGTTTAGCTAAAAAATATGAAGCAGATAGAGATGAATTTAAAGTAGATGGAAACCCAGATGTAGATATATCAATAACTACTAGAGAGTTAGCTAATTTAATAGATCAAGCAAACATAGACTTTATGGATCTTGAAGATGAAGATTTTGATCAACCAATGGGAGAATCTACTGGTGCAGGAGTTATATTTGGAGCTACTGGTGGAGTTATAGAAGCTGCAACAAGAACTGCTTATGAATTACATACTGGAGAAACTTTGGAAAACGTTGACTTTAATGAATTAAGAGGTATGGAAGGAATAAGAAGTGCAACAGTTAAAATGGGGGATCAAGATATAAATATTGGAATTGCCCATGGTTTAGGAAATGCAAGAGAATTATTAAATAAAGTTCAATCAGGGGAAGAAAATTTTCATGCAATTGAAGTAATGGCATGTCCTGGTGGATGTATCGGTGGTGGAGGTCAACCTTACCACGGTGGAGATGTAGATATATTAAAAGAAAGAACAAAAGCTATTTATAATGAAGATAAAGGTAAAAAAATAAGAAAATCGCATGAAAATCCTGCGATTAAAGAACTTTATGAGACATATTTAGGAAAACCAATGAGTGAAAAAGCTCATCATTTATTACACACAGAGTATTTCCCTAAAGACAAATACTAAATATATATTAAAAAGAACCCTAGAAATAGGGTTCTTTTTTAATATATAGAAAATTATACTTTTTAAATTAATTACAAATTTCAATAATTTATTAGAACTTTATTTATGCAATAGTTTGCATAAATAAAATGATTAATATGATAAAAAAGTTTCTCTTTTTAAAAAAAATAAAATTTTGGGTAAAAAAGGTTCAAAACAATCAGAAAAAGTTCAAAAAAAACTTGACAAATTTATAAATAGAGGGTATAATACTTTAGAAGTTAAAAGAAATGATTTTTTTTAGAAATAAATGCATTCGCTTGCATAACAGAAAAAACAGGAGGTATCCATGAAAAACATCGAAGATCTTTGGAGTGAAATATACGATAATGGAGAAAAATCAGAAAACACATTAAAAAAGATTAAACAATTTGTAAAAGAAACAAAAAATGAGCAAAAAGAGATAACTATCGAAAAAGATTGGTATAAGAGCGCTGTGATTTATTCTCTGTACGTAGATCTTTATGCAGGTGATTTTAAAGGCCTAAAAGAAAGACTATCTTATTTACAGAATTTAGGTGTAAATACATTATGGTTATTGCCTATATTAAGTTCTCCAATGAATGATCAAGGTTTTGATATAAGTAATTACTATAAAGTAAGAGAAGATCTAGGAACTAATGAAGATTTTTTTGAATTTATAGAAGAAGCACACAAAAAAGGGATAAAAGTTCTTTTTGATATGGCTTTAAATCATACATCAGATCAACATAAATGGTTTCAAGAAGCTAAAAAAGATAAAGGTTCAAAATATAGAGATTATTATATTTGGAATGAAGACCAGGAAAAATATAAAGAGGCAAGATTGCTTTTCAAAGGGATGATTAATAGCAATTGGGAATATAATAAAGAAACAGATGATTATTATTTCCATAGATTTTATGGATTTCAGCCGGATTTAAATTATAAAAATCCAGAGGTTTTATATGAAATAATTAAAAGGGTTGTATTCTGGAAATCTAAGGGTGTAGATGGATTAAGATTGGATGCCATTCCTTTTATTTGGAAAGAAGAGGGAACTAATTGTGAGAATTTGCCAAAAACACATAAGATTATAAAGTTAATTAGAGCTGTTGTAGACTATATTCAGCCTGGAACTTTGCTTTTAGCAGAAGCAAATATGAAACCAAAAGATGTAGTAGATTACTTTGGGAACGGAGATGAATGTCAAGCAGCTTATCATTTTCCTCTAATGCCTAAATTTTATTTAGCCTTAGCAGAAGGAGACTCAACTTATATAAAAGAAGTTTTATCTAATAAAGTGACTCCAGATATACCGGAAAATGCTCAATGGTTATCTTTTTTGAGATGTCACGATGAGCTGACTTTAGAGTTTGTAACTCCAGAAGAGAGAGAGAAGATGAATAAATATTATTTAAAAGATGAAAAATATAGTTTCAGAGAAGGCGAAGGAATAAGTGGAAGATTATATAATTTATTAGATGGAGATATTCAAAAGATACATTTAATTAATTCTTTGATGCTTACAACCATTGGATCTTCTATAATTTATTATGGTGATGAAGTTGGAATGGAAAATAATCATGAGTTTTATGAAAAGATGACAAAAAAGACTGGATATAAAGATTCTCGTTTCTATAATAGAGGAGAGATGAATTGGGAGAAGGTCAAAAAAGCTTTGAATGATAAAGAGTCTGAGGAAAATGAAATATTTGAAGGTTTAAAAGAAATGATAAAAGCTAAAGTTGATTATAAAGAATTTTTCAAAAAAGATCCTGAGTATTTAGATGTTGAAGATAAAGAGTTATTCGTAGTAAAAAGAGAGTTAGATGGAAAAGAATTAATAATTTTTCATAATTTATCAAAAAATTTAAAGGAAATAAAATTTGATACAGTATATAATATACTAGAAGAAAAAGATGTTAAAGATAAATTAGTGCTTATGCCTAATGAATACGTTTGGTTACTTAAATAAAATTTTGCCTATAATTAAATAGGTGATTTAAAATAAACTAAAGGCCAGAAATGGTCTAAAAAAACTGAGGAGGAGATGTAAAGATGAAAAAAGGAATTAGTTTAATGTTATTAGGGGTACTTATGTCAACGGTAGCTTTTGGTGGAATTTTTGATGTATTTAGTAGAGACAAAGAATCAGATGAAGTGTTGTTAACTTATGCAAGAGGAAAAGATAGTACAGAAGCAACTGTTAAGATTGTAGAAAGATTTAATGAGATTCATGAGGGAGAAATTAAGGTTGTATTTAGAGAAATGCCAGCAGATACTGGAGCTCAACATGATGCTTATGTAACTTCAATGTCAGCAGGTGGATCAGAATATGATGTATTTGATGCGGATGTTATCTGGCCAGCAGAATTTGCACAAGCAGAATATGCATTACCTTTAGACAGATTTATGGAAAGAGATGGAATAAAAAAATCTGACTATATGGAAGGACCAATGAATGCATTAACTTTTAAGGGTAGAGTTTGGGGATTACCTAAATTTATAGATTCAGGAATGTTATTTTATAGAAAAGATATTGTAGACGAAGCACCAGAAACTTGGGAAGAATTAATGGAAATGGCAGCAAAATATGAAGGTGAAAAAGGAACTAAATATGGTTATGTTGCACAAGCAAAACAATATGAAGGTTTAGTTTGTAATGCAATGGAATTAATTTCAGCATATGGAGGAGAAGTTGTTGATGGTACTGGAGAAATAACAATTGATAATCCAGATACTATTCAAGGAATGAATAAATTCATAGAATTATTAAATAAAGATTTTGTACCTTCGAATATAACTTCATTTACAGAATTAGAATCGCATACTGCATTCTTAGAAGGTCAATCAGTATTTATTAGAAACTGGCCATATCAATGGGCATTAGCGCAAGATGAAATTCAATCTAAGATAGCTGGAAAAGTTGGGGTAGCTCCACTACCTAAAGGTGACGAAAGATCAGCAGCAACTCTTGGTGGATGGGTAACAATGATCAACCAACATTCGGAAAATCCAGAAGCAGCTTGGGAATTTCTTAAATTTATGAATGGACCTGAAGGACAAGAAATATCAGCTGTTTATGGTGGTTTAGCTCCAACATTAAAATCTGTATGGGATAATACAGCAGTATTAAGAGCTAATCCGTTCTTTAGAAATGAAGGGTTCAAAAAAGGGTTAGAAGCAGCAGTTCCAAGACCAGTATCACCAATTTATCCAAGATTATCAGATATAATGCAAATAGAAATATCAAAGGCTATTACAGGAGCTCAAACTCCAGAAGAAGCTGTTAAAAATATGGATGAAAAGATGAAGGAAGCAGTTGAAGATTCTAAATAATCTTTAAATCATAAAAAATCAATTAAAATTTAAAAAGGGGGTTAAAACTCCCTTTTTAAATTATACATCAAGTAATAAGGAAGGAGAAAAAATGAGTAAGAAAAAAAAGCAGGAAGGTTTAAATGAAAAGCAATTGGCATTAGTATTAATATTACCTGCAATCATTTCAATAGCGGCAGTTGCATTTTATCCAGTAATAAGAACCTTTTGGTTAAGTATGTTTGATTTACAACTTAATAATCCTAGTAAATCATCTATACATCTTTCAGAGAAGGTTAATATGGAAAGATTTACTAATACGAACTCTTTTTTGAGGAATTCATTATATGAAATAAAAGCCAATGCAAACAAAGAGGAATTAAAAGTAGTAAATGAGGTGGAAGAACGAGTAAATAATATATATGAATTTATATTGGAAGACCCAAGTTTGAAAGCTAACTATACTAAAATAGAGAAATTATTACTTAATTATGAAAAAGTTCCAGATGATTTAAAATATCATACAATTACAGCAAATCAGTATGAATATATTTCGGATCAAGCTGAGATAATGCGTAAAAATTTGATGACAATAAAAAACAGTCCTAAAATAAATAGAGAAGTAATAACAGCTGTTCAATTGGTAGATGAATTTGATGATGCTATAATAGAATCTAATTTTGTTGGACTTAGTAATTATTCGAAATATTTAAAAGAGCCTCGGATGTATAGATCTCTCTTAAATACTCTCATATTTACATTTGGTTCAGTATTTGCAGAACTTATTTTGGGTATAATAACAGCGTTAATAATTAATAAGCCATTTAAAGGAAGAGCTCTATTTAGAGCAGCAGTTTTAATTCCATGGGCAATACCAACTGCAATATCTGCAATGATGTGGAAGTTCATGTATAATGGAGAGGCTGGAATATTAGCGGCAGCCTTTGCCAAAGTGGGTCTGATTTCAGATCCAGGGGCACTCCTTACCACAGCAGATGGAGCTATGTTTGGAGTTATATTCTCT
This sequence comes from Fusobacteriota bacterium, assembly GCA_051746725.1. GTDB lineage: Bacteria > Fusobacteriota > Fusobacteriia > Fusobacteriales > JBNJFI01 > JBNJFI01. Next base: position 1,440 of record JBNJFI010000067.1, on the reverse strand, counting down.
GATGTTTGGAAAACAACACCGTATATGGCACTTTTATTATTTGCCGGTTTACAACAGATACCAGATACTTTATATGAAGCAGCTGATGTTGATGGAGCTAGTCCTTGGCAACAGTTTAGACATATAACTTTACCATTATTAAAGCCTGCAATATTAGTAGCTCTTTTATTTAGAACTCTTGATGCATTTAGAGTTTTCGATTTAATCTATATATTAACAGGTGGAGGTCCAGCTAATGGTACAGAAACTATCTCGATTTATGCATATAAAACAATGTTCTCTCAAATGAGATTTGGAGAGGGATCTGCATTATCGTTTATAGTATTTGTTTGTATAGCAATTATAAGTACTCTATACATAAAAATATTAGGCGCAGAAGTTATGAGCAACGAATAAAATAAAAGAAAGGGGATAATAATGAGAACTAAAAAAGCCGGAGTTAAATTTTATATATTTTTAGGAGCCTTTATATTTGTATCTTTGTTTCCGTTTTATTGGCAATTTGTCACTTCAATAAAGCCAGCAAATGAAATATTTGCAGCAGGGTTTCATTTTTGGCCCAAAAATATATATTTACAATCATATAAATTAGTATTTACGTTAAGACCATTTGCAAATTATTTATGGAATAGTTTTATGGTATCATCTTTAACAACCTTATATGCTGTAGTAGTTGGATCTATGGCTGCTTATGCAATTGCAAGGTTAAAGTTTAGAGGTAAAGCTATAATATTAGGATTAGTGTTGGCAGTAGCTATGTTTCCACAAATAGCAATCATTTCACCTATATATTTATTTATGAAAAATATGGGGTTGAGAAATACTTGGTTAGGTTTGATTATACCTTATACAGTAATTACATTGCCACTAGCTATATGGAACTTAACTACATTTTTCAAAAAAATACCAGATAGTTTAGAAGAAGCCGCAAAAATAGATGGTGCAACACCATTTCAAGCTTTTACTAAAATCATTGCTCCTTTGGCAGCACCAGGGGCGTTTACAACAGCTATAATTGTGTTTATAGCAGCATGGAATGAATATTTATTTGCATTGACTATAAATACAGCTGAAAAGGCTAAAACAGTTCCTGTAGGGATATCAATGTTTCAAGGTAGGTATACAGTACCATGGGGAGAAATAGCAGCAGCAACAGTAATAGTTACAGTTCCGTTAGTAATTATGATAATGATTTTCCAAAAAAGGATAGTATCAGGATTAACTTCAGGTGCGGTAAAAGGATAATAATTAATTGAGATAATATATTAATAATAGGGAGGATGAATATAAATGGCAAATGTAATTTTAAAGGATTTAGATAAAATATATCCAAATGGTTTCCAGGCAGTATATGGTCATAATTTAGAAATAAAAGATGGTGAATTTTTAGTGTTTGTTGGTCCATCTGGATGTGCAAAATCAACAACACTTAGAATGATT
>JBNJFI010000066.1:0-11609 GCA_051746725.1 Fusobacteriota bacterium | reverse complement strand
AAATTATCAAGTGGATTAACCACTTTTTTGATCAATTTATTACTTACATGTGTATAAATTTCTGTTGTCTTAGAAGACTTATGTCCTAATAACTCTTGTATAACTCTTAGATCAACTCCTGATTCTAAAAGGTGAGTCGCATAACTATGTCTTAATGTGTGGACTGTTGCCTTCTTTTTTATTCCTGCTTTATTTTTATATTTTTTAAAAAACTTTTGTATACTCCGCGTTGAGTATTTATTCTTTTCTCCCTGCCCATTAAAGAGATATTTAGATGGAGAATATTGTTTATAATATTCTCGCAATAACTCTAGTAAATTATTTGATAACCCAACAATTCTATCTTTTTTGCCCTTACCACCACGTATATTTATTATCATCTTATCTGAATCTATATCCCTTATTTTTAAATTTACTACTTCACTTATCCTTAGTCCACCTGAATAAATTAGACTAATTATAGTTTTATGTTTCAAATTTTTAACAGAGTTTATTAATTTTTTTACTTCTTTCTTAGATAATACAGTTGGTAACTTTTTTGATCTTCTAGGTCTTTTTATCTTTTTTACATCAATCTGTCTATTTAATATTCTTTTATAAAAACCCTTTATAGCATTTATAACTTGATTCTGATAGGAATCAGATCTTTTCTTGTTAATTACAACATATTCTAAGTAACTTTTAACATCATTATTAGTTATTTTATCATAATTTGATTTTTTAGTGTAGGATAAAAACCTTGTTAAGTGTCCTGAATATGCTTTTATTGTTTTGGGGCTATATCTCTGAACCTTTAAAGTCTTTTGAAATTTTTTGATATAACTATTCGTTTTTTTATTGGTATCCTCATTAAAGATTTTATTAACTAATTTTAAAGACTTCTTATTATCTGGAATATGCCAGCACTTCTTAGTAGGACTCCAGCGTCTTCCAGGTATAGACTTGATTTTTTCAATAATTTTTTCATTATATTCAAAATAAACAAAGATTCTCTTTTGTCCCTTATATGTAACTTTTTTATATCTCATAACTCCCCCCATTTTAATTATCATTAAGTTCTACATCTGTTTAATCAAGACTTTATTGGCTTCCTCCCCTGCCAGGGGGAGGACTGAGGTGGGGGGCGTAATTTCTGACATAGATATTATATATTCTATTTGATAAAAAGAAGGGATAGATTCCATATATACCCAATTGAACCTTTAAAATAAAGGTTCCCCATCTCAAAGAATAAATATTAACTTTAAATTATGTATTTTTAATCTTATTACTATAATAGTACTATATTTATAAGTCAATTTCAAGTTTTTTAGAAATTAATTTCTACTTATAATATTGATACAAATAGCATTTAATCCTACCATTATAAAGCTTCCGATTCTTATCCGCTTTTTTGCCAAACAACTTCTCAAACTCTTCATTAGGGGTTATAACATAGTATTTCCAAGTAGGTAATTTTCTCTTCCACTGTGTCCCTAAATCTTTATATAAGCTATCAACTTGCTCTTTATTTGAAAGTCGATCTCCATAAGGTGGATTAGTTATAATAACTCCACGTTTCTTATCCGATTTCAAATATCTAGCATTTCCTTTTTCAAATTTTATAACATCATCTACCATTGCCAGTTCAGCATTCTCCCTAGCAATCTCTAAAGCCTTTCTATCAACGTCCATTCCCAATATATAGCAATCAGTCTCCTTCTCCTGTGAATATGCCTCATCTCTAGCCTCTACCCAAGCCTCATCAGGTATTATTCCCCACTCTTCAGCAGCGAAACGCCTATTTGAACCTGGAGCCATATTTTTAGCTATCATAGCAGCTTCAATTAATATAGTTCCTGTTCCGCACATTGGATCAATAAGAGGTTTATATTCATTCCACTTACTTATTTGTGCTAAAGCAGCAGCTAATGTTTCCTTTATAGGTGCTCGAAATCCATCTTTTCGATATCCCCTTTTATGAAGCCCCTCTCCACTGGTATCTAAACTAATTGTAACTATATCTTTTAATATCTTTACATTTATTGTATATTTATCTCCAGTTTCTTCAAACCAATCTGCATTATATTTCTCCTTCATCTTTTCAACTATCGCTTTTTTGACTATCGCCTGCGAATCGGATTTACTGTATAGTTTTGATTTTACAGAAGATATCTTTGAAACTGGAAACTCTGCATCTTTCGGTAATATTTCATCCCAAGGCAATTTTTTAGTTCTTTCAAATAATTGTTCAAAACTCCTAGCCTTAAACTCTCCCATTTTTAATAAAACTCTATCCGCACACCTTAACCAAATATTCGCTCGGCAAATATCTATTGCAGTTCCATCAAATTCAACCTTACCATTTGAAACCTCCAAATTTTTATATCCTAATCTTTTTAACTCTTTTTTGACAATTCCTTCTAGTCCAAACGTTGATGTTGCTATTAATCTAAATTTTTTCATAACTTCCTCTCCATTAAATTATAGGTAGTGCCAAAAGAATTTGCTCTTTTTCTTCACTATCCTTTATTTTATATTTTGTCTCTTATCTTTTATGTCTTATCTTTTTATTATTCACTATTCACTAATCATTATTCATTGCCCTTAAAACCCGTCTCCATCAATCATATTACCAAATGCGCCTAAAACAGACCCTTCTCCTTTTCTATTCCCGCCCATTCTAGGAGCACTTTTTATAATTCTATTTGCTAATCTAGAAAAAGGTAAACTTTGTAGATATACAGTTCCGGTACCTCTTAAAGTAGCTAAAAATAGTCCTTCTCCTCCAAATACCATTGATTTTAAATTACCTGCTTTTTGAATATCATAATCAATTCCTTCAGTAAACCCAACTAAGCATCCAGTATCAACCTTTAGAGTTTCACCTTTTAACTCTTTTTTGACGATTGTTCCACCTGCATGAATAAAAGCTCGTCCATCTCCTTCTAATTTTTGAAGAATAAACCCTTCTCCACCAAAAAAGCCAGCTCCGAGTTTTTTATTAAAGGTGATATCAACTTTTGTACCCATGGCTGCGCACAAAAAAGCATCTTTTTGACAAACAAATCTATTTAAAGGTAATTTTGACATATCCAAGGGAACAATTTTTCCTGGATAAGGAGCAGAAAAAGCAATCTTTTTTTTCCCAGAGCCAATATTTGTGAAATGAGTTATAAAAAGACTCTCTCCAGTTAATAACCTTTTTCCTGCTCCAAAAACTTTATTCATAAATCCAGTTTTTGTCTCACTACCATCTCCCATTTTAGCTTCGAAGCTAATTCCATCATCCATCCAGTTCATAGCTCCTGCTTCTGCTATAACGGTCTCCCTTGGGTCCAACTCTACCTCAACTGTTTGAATATCATCCCCTAAAATTTCGTAATCAATCTCATGTGATCTCATTTCAATCCCTCCTATTTTATTTACTGCTCTTCCCATCTTTTTTTCTTTTTTCATTATTCACTGCTCTTTCTATCTATTCATTATTCATTGTTTTTCACAGCTTCGGTACAGTTATAGATCCGTTTGGCAATATAATAACTTTTGCATCTTCTCCCTTTTTTGCAAAGGCATCATTTACAGCATTATCTAAAGTATCATATGGTTTTATATGAACCTTTTTTAATCTATCATCATCTAAGTCGGTAACTCCCCAAGTTTCGGCCCAAGTATTAATTTCAGCCATTTTACCTGCTTTATGATATCCTAATTTATACTCTTTTTTGATTTTTTCCAATACTTCTTCCGGGGTATCAGAGCTTGCCATAAGATCAAAAAAGGCCTCTTCCCCTATTCCAGTTCTACATTGAGAAACTAAAATAAGTATTCCATCTTCTTTTAAAGCATGCTTAGCATTATCTATAGCCTTTTGTGATTGATATAAGTCTATGTCCATTGGATATGGAGCAACTGAAACCACAATATCTGCCTTCTCCTTGATATCAACACAAAATACCTCATCAGCCTTTGGAATAGCATCATAAAATGCTTTGCTTAAGTCTCCAGCTGTTATTTCATATATATCATGCTCTCTATCTAATACAGTCATTATAGAAAATACATCTATATCTTTTAATACCTTCATTGCATCCATCATATCTTCATGGACAGGATTCCCTTGTAAATTAAGAGTTTTAGCTTCTGGTTGTAGTGCTAATTCATGGTTTTTTTCTATTGTCTCATAAGATGCTACTCCAGGTAAAAAACCTTTTCTTCCTCCTGTATATCCTGCAAAATAATGGGGTTCAACTGAACCAATAACCACTACCTTTTTTGCCTTTGCAGCTTTTGCATTGACATACATTGGAGTTCCATTTTGAGATTTACCTAGGTAAACCATTTCATCTTTTCTAGCATCATGACAATGTACTCTTCCTTTTTCTTTTAAATCATCGTATATTTCAGCTCCAAATATATATTCATACTCTTCACGAGTTGTTTCTCGATGAACTCCAGTGGCTACTATAAATAATATATTTTTATCCTTTATTTTAGGATATATCTCCTTAAGTATTTTTAGTGTCGGGGTAGGTCTAGTCCCGTCATTTACTATAAATACAATCTTTTCTTCTGTATCCATATATTCTTCGAAGTTATTTTCTTTTAATCTCTCTTTTAATATTTTTTTATAATCTGTTTTTTTTACATTATTTGGATTATATACCCCAACTAAATTACGTTCATCAACCTGCAAGTCAATCTTTTCACTTTTTCCATAAGAAATTTTAATATCCATTTTTCCTCCTATATTTTATATTTTTTCAAACAAAAAAGGTGTATAAACATACACCTTTTTTGTCTGCTTATTCTATTCTGATATTACCATCTTAACTTCTTTTTCTCCAACTCCTTCAATGCTTAACACTCGAACTCTATATTTATATAATCCTGGTTCTATAAGATTGTTTTTATTATCTCGACCATTCCATAAAATTATTACGTTTGAGCCTTTTCCATTATACTCTCTAATCACTTCGCCATCGCTATTCAATATATCTACTGCCCAATCTACTCTTTCGTCAACTGAAGCAATTAACTTCAACGGTAAATTATCTAAAGTAGTATTGTATATAGCTTCTGGTGGTGTTGTAATTATATCTTTAAGAGTATTTACTATTATTTCATTTCTCTCTGACTCATTTCCGCTCAAATCAACTGCTGTTACTGAATATAAATATTTTGTGTTTTCTTCTATATCTTCATCAGTAAATACATTTGTCTCTAATAATTCAGAATTTAACTGTTTGCCATTTCTATAAATGTTATATCCAGCTAAATCTTCATCCATATTTTCTTCCCAAGATATCTCGACTTTTCCAGAATAAACTCCTCTATCTAAGTTTTCTACTTTTTCTGGTGGGTTGGTATCAGGTTTTACATTTACAGTCCAATTATTTCGATCCCAGTTTTGCTGTTCTTCATCAGTAAATGCAACATTAATTGAATTTACTCCTGGTTTTACTTCTTCTTCGATGTAATAAACTTCAAATACTTCATCATATTTCATTTCAACTAGTTCGTCGTTTTGAGTTTGCCAATTATTAAATCCAACTCTTGCATATATATCATCAACATCGCTTAATGGTCCGCTTTCTTTTTTGAAATAAATCGTAACATTGTCTCCTCTTTCTGGTTCTTGTGGTTCCCAATCAAATTTTTCAGTATAACTCACTCCGGTACTCTTAGGAATTCCTTCAAATACTTCAGAAAGACTACTTTCATTCCCACTATAATCAACAGATTTCATTTGATAATAATATCTATTATCCCAATCACCTGAATCATTCATGTAATAATCCAAATCTCTATCTATATAATAAGTCTTTTCAGAAGATATTTTAATTGTCTCTGCATCTTCCATGTCCGAATTATCACTTTTCAAGATTTCATAGAAATTTAAGTCATCAATATCAGGTTTTTCCCATGTTAAAAACACTAAATCTTTTTTTCCTTCAATATTAATCTCTTCAGGTAATACTGGCGGCACACTATCTCCCTTAACAGAAACTTTATAATCTTTTGCCCAGTTAGTATCCCAATTGTCAATTTCATCTTTAAAAACGAAGTCAAATTCCGTTGCATATCCTGGAATTTTCATTTCATATTTCCAATAATTTATTTCCTCATCATAAGTCATCTTAGGATCATCAGCCTCATCGATTGTATGATCAGGATCCCAGTTATTAAACCCATAATGTATATACATCTGTTCTGGTAAAGATGATATATTTGGATCTCGTCGTTTCGATTTTCTTCTAGCAGTTCTAATCTGCTTACTTCTTCTATCTGAGAAATATATAGTAGCCATTTCTCCTGCTACTAATTCTTCTGGATACCAGTCAACAGTGCCTGTTGGTCTATACGCTTTTTTGATTTTTGCTGTAATTGTATCAGATTGTTCAGATTCTGTTCCATTTAAAAATACAGCAGATATTTTATATAAATATTCTATTCCTGGCTCTACTTTATTATCAGTAAATGTCTCTGAAATAGCCAAAGAATATTTACGAAACCCTGTATTGCTTGTTTTTTTTCTGTATATATTATAATTTGCAATTTCTTCTTTATTTTCCATTTTCCAAGTTAACTTGATTTGTTCATCAATAATTTCGCTTTTTAATTCCCGCGGTTTACTTTTCTTTGTTAAATCAATTTCTACCTCTTCTGTATAGTCAATTATCTTTGAACTATCTCTCATTATTCCAACTTTGTATTTATATACTTTTCCGTCTTCAATACTAGTATCAATATAGGCATTAGAGGATACATTGGCTACTTTATCATAATTAGATTCCCCATCTTTTCTCATAACTACATATTCATAGTCTTTTTTCTGTTTTTCCCATTCAAGTTTAAAGCCAGCACCCTTAATAAATTGATTAGTTATAATATTTGGTGTTGTGACTAAATTTTTCTTTTCCATTTTAACAGTAACACTATTAAGTGTTGGCCTTTGATCTACCCAAAATTTTATATAATGATCTCCTTTTAATAATTCCTTTGTTAAAGTTACTGTTTTTGGATTTCCTTTTAATTCTCTTCCATCCCAAGCTCTACTTGTTGCCCAACCAAAATCTTCATTGTTTAATCCCCATTTTATATCGTCATCATTACGGGTTCCATTATCTCTAGCTATAGCAACAACCTTAATTTCAACTTTTGATTTGTAAGGCATTGTAAATTTGAATTCTTTCCAAACTTTATCTTTGGAAGTTCCATTGGCTCGCTCATTAATGTCTAAATCCAAAATTGTTTCCATTTCGGCAGAAAACACAAATGAAGTTAAAATCAGAAATACTAATAATATATTTTTTTTCATATAAAACACTCCTTTTTTTATAATATTTTATTCATTCGGTTTATTTGGTGGAGGTGACGGGAATCGAACCCGTGTCCAAGGATAAGATTTATGAAGCTTTCTACAGATTTAGTTTCTTTATAAATTTCATCTATTAGACCTAAAGAAACGAAAATCTAATAGACTATCCTCTAAAATGTCCTTTAGATTGCGAGGAAAAATCTAAAGTAATTCGGAATTTTTGACACTTATTTAAGCCTCTCCGAATAAAAGCTCAAAAAGCGACTACCCTTTAATTAGGCAGCTAACGCGTAAGCGTTATTATTATTGTTTTCATTTAAATTTGTTTTTACTTTTTTACAGGAGTAACCCTGATCTGCTTACTTCTAAATCTGATATCCCTGTCGAAACCTAAACACCCCCAGAAAAATTATCGATAACGATCCTTCAAATTACGTTGCATATCTCTCTGTTGAGCCTTTTTTGCTAACTCTTCTCGTTTATCATGCTGCTTTTTCCCCTTGGCTAATCCGATTTGCAATTTAATCAGTGAGTTTTTTCTATACAAACGCAATGGTACTAAAGTATAACCCCCTCTTTTAACTTTTGACTTAAGTTTTTCTATTTGTTTTTTATGTAAAAGTAATTTTCGTCTACGAGTTTCATCTATATTTTCAATTGTATTGTACTTCCAGGACTTCACGTGCATATTTATGACAAAAACTTGATCATTCATAATTTTAACGTATGCTTCACTTATGCTTGTTTTTCTATTTTTAATAGATTTAACTTCCATGCCTTTTAATTCTATACCGGCTTCATAGTTATCTATTATAAAATAATCATGATATGCTTTTTTGTTTTTAGCTAATACATTCATCTATTACTCCTCTTTAACTGGAAATACTTCTACTCTTAAATTTATAAAATCAACTTTGCTAACAATTACTTTCACTGCATCCCCTATAGTATACTCTTTTTGAGTAGATTTTTCAAGCATTATTTGACTTTTTTTATTGTATTCATAAAAATCATTTGAATCAAAAACATTCCAAAAGGCTTCTACGTTATTTGAAAGGGTTATAAACATACCGTTATTTTTCATTCCGGTTACTTTTCCCTCATAAATTTCTCCTACTTTATCAGACATATATTCCACTAATTTTATTTTCACACTTTCTTCTTCTGCCCGTATCGCCTTTCTTTCTGTATCTGAAATTTTAGGTGCTATCTTTTCTAAAGTTTTCGTTAATCTTTCAATTTCGTTCTTTGATGGATACTTTGTTAATACTTGATTTAAAATTCTGTGTACTAAAAGATCTGAATATCTTCTAATCGGAGATGTGAAATGAGTATAAAAATTAGAAGCTAATGCAAAATGTCCTAAATTCGCAACTGTATAACTAGCTTTTTTGAGACTTCGTAAAATCTCTTTTCTTATTAAAATTCTATTTGGATCTTCCTTTATTTTTTCAAGAATCTTTTGAAATTTCCCAGGATGTATCTTATCTAAATTGCTTAGTTTATATCCAAATTTAGCCAAAGTTTTATTTAATTCATCTAAATCTTCTCTATCTGGTATTTCATGAGTTCTATAGATAGAAGGTATATCTAGCCAAAATAGTTTTTCAGCTACAATCTCGTTGGCTGCTATCATAAAGTCTTCTATAAGTTTTTCAGCTTTTCCTCGTTTTCTAAGCTTAACTTCTTTTACTTTTTTATCATCATCTAATATCAATTTTATTTCAGGCAACTCAAAGTCAATAGCTCCCCTTTGTTCTCTATTATCTCTTAGAATTTTTGAAAGTTCCAGCATATGGTTGAACATTGTTTTGTTTTCTTTATCAGAAGCTTCAATTTCATTATCTAAAATTTTATTAACATTAGTATAGGTCATCCTTTTATAATTCATGATTTTAGCTTTATATGTTTTTTCGCTTATTACTCCACCTTGGGGATTATAAAGAATTTCTGCAGTAAAGACTTTTTTAGCTGTATCTTCATTCAAAGAACATAAATTATTTGATAGTTCTCTTGGCAACATTGGGATAACTCTATCCGCTAAATAAACACTATTTCCCCTTTTTTGAGCTTCCTTATCTAAAGCTGTCCCTTGCCTTACATAGTGGGACACATCCGCTATACTTACATATAATTTGTAGTTTCCCTTTTCTGTTTTTTCTAAATAGATAGAATCATCTAAATCCTTAGCATCTTCACCGTCTATAGTTATAAATCTTAAATCTGTAAGATCTTTTCGATTTTCTTTTTTTAGTTTTGTTTCACCCTTTATTTTATTTACTTCATTTTTTACTTTATTAGAAAAATCTTCTTCATATCCATATTCTAATATAAGAGCTTCCATTCTAACATCACTATTATATGGATCTCCAAGGACTTTAGTTATCTTGCCTTCGGGTTTTCTGTCCTTAGATCCCCAAAAATACAATTCTACTAAAACTAAATCATTGTCTTCGGCTCCATTATAATTATTTGTATTTATGTATATATCATTATGAGATTTCCCAAATGTCTTTACAAATCCAAAATTACGTTTTTTCTGCAATATTCCTATAATTTCTTTGCTTGCTCTTTCCAAAACTTTTATAATTTTAGCTTCTTTTTTGCCACCATCTTTTTCTTTTATAATTTCAATTAAAACTTTATCATCATTCATGGCATTACTTAAATATTTAGGAGGAATAAAATAACTTTCTTCTTCATTATCTACAAAACCGTAACTTCCATTTATAATCGTTAGTTTTCCTTGATCGATATTTTCATCTTCATCAGCCGAAGTATATTTATTATTTTTTAGTTGTACAATTAATCCTTCTTCTTCTAACTCTTTCAAAAAAGATTGAATCTTTTTTTTATGCTTTCTAGATAAATTTAAATCTTCAATTATTTTATTTATACCAGTGGGATCATTATTTTCTAAATATTCTTTAATTCTTTCTGTTGCATTCATTTTTTTAACCTCTTTTCTATTACCGTATATGAGTTTAAATATTAAAAATTGAAAACTAGATATACCAAATCAAGTATATCTAGTTTATGTATCATTCATATTAAATATTTTGTGGTAATATTTTATTTAAAACAACACCTATAATAGCAGCAACTGCAAGTCCTGAAATATTTAGAGAGTTAACTAAAGTAATACTGTCAATTGCAATTCCTAAAACCAAAATCAATGAAGCTATAAGTAAATTTCTACTATGTGCAAAATCAAGTTCTGCATCTATTAAAGTTCTAACCCCTACACTTGCAATCATCCCAAATAATATAATACTTACTCCACCCATTACAGGAGTTGGAATAGTTTGAATTAGAGCTCCAAATTTACCTATAAAACTAATGGCTATTGCATAAAAGGCCGCGATTCTTAATATTGATGGATCGTATACCTTTGTTACTGCAAGTACTCCTGTGTTTTCACTATATGTTGTATTTGCAGGTCCTCCCAATAATCCAGCGACAAATGTTGCAATTCCATCTCCTAACATCGTTCTATGTATTCCTGGCTCTTTAAAAAAGTCTTTTCCGACTACAGCTCCATTTGTTGTAATATCTCCAATATGTTCTATAAATACAACCATTGCTATTGGTGCTATAGCTAGAACTCCTGACCATGTAAATTGAGGCAATGTCAATAAATCCGCCATTGCATCTTGGGGTAAACCAAACCATCCTGCTTCAGCTATTTTTGTAAAATCAACTAAACCAAATGGAATCGATATTAAATACCCTACTGTTACAGAAATCAAAATCGGAACTAGTCTAAAATAACTTTTTTCTAAAACAGATATTGCAATCATTAATATTATAACTATTGAAGCAATAAGCAATGATACTAGATTAAAACCTCCATCACTTGCGGAATAACCTATCATATCTAACGCCACTGGACTCAATCTTAACCCTATTACCATAATGATTGGCCCGGTTACTATAGGAGGAAAAAAAGATTTTATTTTTTCAACTCCAAATATCTTTATCAGTAATCCCATAATCATATAGACAAGTCCTGCTACCATAACTCCACCTTTAACTTGACCAATACCATTATTTTTAAGCACCAAACTAATTGCACCTATAAACGCAAAACTTGATCCTAGAAAAACTGGAACAATCTTTTTTGTAACATAATGAAATAAAAGAGTTCCTATCCCTGCACTTAATATTGCTATCGCTGGATGTAATCCTGTTAAATAAGGTACTAAAACTGTTGCACCAAACATTGCTAAAATATGTTGCAACCCCAAAACTGCTTTTACATGTTTGCTTCTTTTCTCCACTATCATTCCTCCTAATTTTATTTTATACT
>JBNJFI010000065.1:0-11852 GCA_051746725.1 Fusobacteriota bacterium | reverse complement strand
AAAACAAAAAAGATTTAGAATACGGGAAAAAAGAAAAATTATCTGATGCAATGCTAGATAGATTACTGTTAGATGATAAGAGAATAGAGGGAATGGCAAAGGGAGTAGAAAAAATTGCCAATCTCGTTGATCCAGTAGGAGAGATAATAAAAGGATGGACAACTGAAGAGGGAATAAAAATAAGAAAAATGAAGGTTCCAATTGGCGTAATTGGGATGATATACGAATCTAGACCTAATGTAACAGCTGACGCTGCTGCTTTGGCATTAAAATCTGGAAATAGTATAATACTTAGAGGTGGAAAAGAAGCTATAAATTCTAATAAAATAATAGCAAATATTTTAAGAGACAGTCTAGAAGAATTAAAGATGAATAAGGAAATCATAAATTTAATTCAAACAACAGATCGAGATGCTGTAAAATATTTAACTCAGATGACAGAATATATGGATGTTATTATACCTAGAGGTGGAGAGGGACTTATTAATGCAATAAATTCAATGGCAAAAGTTCCAGTAATTTATCATGATAAAGGATTGTGTCACACATATGTCGATGAAGATGCAAACTTAGATATGGCTTACGATATCTGTATAAATGCAAAGGTTCAAAGACCAGGAGTGTGTAATGCAATGGAAACACTATTGGTAAATGAAAAAGTTGCCAAGAATTTTTTACCGGAGATGATTAAAAGGTTCAAAAAAGAAGATGTAGAAATTAGAGGTTGTAAAAAAACACAAGACTATGTAGGTGATATCAAAAAAGCTACTAAAGAGGATTGGAATACTGAATATCTGGATCTAATATTATCAATAAAAGTTGTAAGTTCTGTAGAAGATGCAATTAAACATATTAATAAATATGGATCTAATCATTCTGAAGCAATAATAACTGATAATTATAATGCATCTAATAAGTTTAAAATTGGTATAGATGCTTCTACAGTATATACAAATGCTTCAACGAGGTTCACTGACGGAGCTATGTTTGGTTTTGGTGCAGAAATTGGTATAAGTACTAACAAATTACATGCAAGGGGTCCTGTAGGGCTAGATGAGCTGACTACTTATAAATATGTAGTTGATGGAAATGGAGAAATCCGATAGAAAAAAATAAAAAAAGCAAAATAAAAAAAGGAAAAATAAATAAATATGTAATATTTAAAATGAGGTGGGATACAATTATATTTTGAATTAAAAAAGAAAGGAAGTGAGTGAAATGAAGTTCAAAAAATTAGTTCTTTTAGTAACTCTAGTATTTTTAATTTCTTTTAGTCTTTTAGGAGCAAATAAGTCAAGGCCGATTCGAGCAGAATTGAGTCTAGGGATTCCTAATTTAATAGGAGTTTCAGGGGAATATGTTATTCCAAATTTTCAAGACGGAAAAGTTTCAGTTGACATGGATTTTTCTTATATTCCTATTTCTTTAGATGATCAAACTACAGCTAAAATATCTTATATAGGAATTGGCGGTAGGTATTATATTACAGAACCTGAAAAAGGAGTTTATGTCGGGGGAGGCCTAAGTAGGTTAAATCTAGGAATGGAATATGAAGATGATGATTTAGGAACTGGATCTGCTGATTTGGGAACTATGTTTTTAATTGGTAAGGTTGGATATAGAAAATTTTTAGGACCTTTAGTTACAAATATTGAAGTAGGTTATGGTATTGGAAAATTGGATGATACTATAGAAGTAACATATGAAGATACAGATGGAACTAAAACTACTGAAGAGGAAGACACTAGTGATGTTCCTATAGGTAGCGGACAAGTATTTAAAACTTCAATAGGATTTGCATTTTAAAAAACTATAAGAAAGAAGGTGTCTAAAATGAAAAAAAAGGGGAAATATTTAATGGCCTTTTTTGCAATTTTAATACTAGCAATATCAGGATGCAGCTCAACTAATAAATATATGGTAAGAGATACAGATGAGTATAATAAAGTTACTAGAAAATTTGTTGGAGGATGGACTGTAACAGATTATGCCGATAGTTCTACTAAATATCTAGGAAGAACCTATGAAAAGGTTACTGCTAAATTTGATTTTAATAGTCGAATGGCAACTTTTACATATTATATTAGTGAAGCAAAAATTTCTGAAAAACTTGTAGATTGGAAAGAAAAGTATCCTGATTTAAAAGTTGATGAATATAAGGTTGTATTAACTAGCCAATGGAAAATATCAGATAAAGGAGAAATTTTATATCTAGATGAACAAGATCCAAATATTATAATAAAAGGATCTGGAGACAATTTTGAGGGCTTTTATGGTTGGGAAAGATCAAAATTTGAAGCTGGAAAAAATGTAGGAAAAGATGGAGGATTGGCTGGAATGGTTATGAATAAAGTAGCTCAGTCTGCCACAGGAACTAGTGACTTACTTCCAAAATTACCTTCTCAGTTTAATTTTGAATTTAACAAAGATGGGAATAATCTCAGAATTTACTCTGCTTCTAAAATGAATATAAAATTATCTAAACTTAAATAAAAGATATCAAATATAATTGTAAGGCCACCTCATATGTTAATTTTAAGCAAAAAGCTAAAAAGAGCAAGACTTTGCTCTTTTTAGCTTTTTTAGTTGTACAAATATTTAACATTTGATATACTAGTTACATGCGCAATTAAAAAAAGTAGGAGATGATTAGATGAAAAATGAAAACTTATTAAGAAAAGCAAAAATACCCAAAGTCTTATTTCAGTTAGCCTTACCAGCAATAATAGCAATGATGGCATATGCAATGTATAATGTTATCGATACTATTTTTATTGGTAGAGGAGTAGGTGCTTTGGGAATTGCTGGAGTTTCAATAGTGATGCCTGCTCAAATATTATTTATGGGGTTAGCGCAGTTAATTGGAATAGGAGCTACTTCTATATTTTCAAGAAAATTAGGTGAGAGAAATTATGACGAAGTTAATAGAGTAGCTGGGAACACTTTCTTCTCATTAACTTTAATGGGAATAATTTTATTTATCATTGGAGTATCATTTCCAGAAGAAATAATAGGTTTATTTGGAGCAACAGAAGAGATTTATCCATATGCTCTAGAATATGGTAAAGTTATATTTTTAGGTGCTTTATATATTTCTTTTCCAATTGCATTAAATAATTTTTTGAGAGCTGAGGGAAACGCTAAAGATGCAATGTTTTCAATGCTTATAGGTATTGTTTTAAATTGTATTCTGGATTATATATTTATATTTATTTTTGATTTCGGAATAGCAGGAGCAGCTTATGCTACTATAATTTCTCAATTTGCTTCATTTTTATATATTATCTGGTATTTCAAAGGTCAAAAAAGTGTTGTTAAATATAAATTAAAATATTTTAAATTAAATGTTAGAATATTAAAAGAAACTTGTAGCATAGGAGTATCTAGTTTTGCTAGACAATCAGCTAGTAGTATAATAATAGTTATATTGAATAGAAGTTTGGCAATTTATGGTGGAAATATGTCGATAGCGGTTTATGGAATAATAATGAAAGTAGTATTATTTTTGATAATGCCTATGTTTGGTCTTATTCAAGGAATGCAGGCAATTGCAGGTTATAATTATGGAGCTAAATTATATGATAGAGTAATCGAAGTAGTTTGGCTTTCAATAAAGATATCATTTATAATAGGTTTTGTAGGAACTGGATTTGTTCAAATTTTTCCAGAAGCAATTATGGGGATATTTAGTGATAATCGAGAGTTAATTTTACAGGGGAAAAATGCCATGAGAATTGTTGTAGCGGTTCTTCCCATTGTTGGGGTTGGAATAACAGGATCTGTTTTATCCCAAGCTTTAGGAAAAGCGGTTCCTGCTTTTATATTTTCACTTTTAAGACAAGTTATATTATTTTTACCATTAATGTTAATTTTACCAAGATTGGGTTTAGGCGTAACAGGTATATGGCTTGCTTTTCCTATAGCTGACTTAATAGCCACGTTTATAATAGGTATTTATTTACTAAGGGAAGAGAAAAAGATGGAAATACAACAAGAAAAAATAAATCAATAAGGTATTGTGTAAATATTTTATTGATTTTATTACTATTTTAATGTAAAATAAATAGTAAGTGGTAGTATAATTTTCTCGGAAGGAGGATCAGAATGGGAGATAAAAATTATAAAAAATTATATAAAAGTTTATTAAAAAAATACAAAGGAAATCTTCGAATACAAAATTATATGCAGACATTATTGGATTCTTTAACTGAGTTAATAATTATAGTTGGTTTATATCACGGGGATTATGTTGTAAAACTTGTCAATCAGCCTGTTTATGACCTTCTTGGATATGACGAGGAAGACATAATAGGGATGAAATTAAATGAACTTATAAAAGAGGGAATAGATGAAATATATATAATGAATTCAGATAATGCAATTATATCTAATATAGAAAAGACGTATATCAAAAAAGATGGCTCAGAAATACCTGTATTATTTTCGGTTACGAAAATAAAGAATGAAAATGAAGCAATAACTGAATTTGTCTGTGTTGGAAATGATTTGACAGTTCAAAAGGAAAGTGAAAAAAGATGGAAGGAATTTGCAAGAAAAGATAAGATGACTGGAACCTTAAATAGAGGAACTGGAATAAAAAAATTAGAAAAAAAGATAGATGAAGTAAAAAGAGACGAAAAAGATCTAACTATAGCTTTTATAGACTTAAATGATTTAAAAAAAGTAAATGATAATTTAGGACACAAAAAAGGTGATGAATTAATAAAGATATTTAGTAGATTAATGTTAGAATCAATAGGGAGCGGAGATTTTGTGTTTAGAATAGGTGGCGATGAATTTGTTATGGTCTTTTTTGGAAAAGATTTAAAGATATCAGAATTAAAAATGCAAGATTTATTAAAGAAAATAAAAGAAATAAATAAAAAGGAAGACTTAGATTATAAAATAAGTATAAGTTATGGATTACAAGAGTATCCTAGAGATGAAAGTATGACAGTAGATCACTTGATCAATTTAGCGGATGTCCAAATGTATAACATGAAAAAAGAAATAAAGGAAAATGCATGTAGAAAAAGAGAAAGAAGCTAAAGAGGTGAAAAATGAATTCAAAACCCAAAAAAGTAATATTACATTTTGATATGGATGCCTTTTTTGCAAATGTAGAGATTCGAGATAACCCCAAATTACAAGGGAAACCAGTTATAATAGGTTCTAAACCTGGAAATAGGGGAGTTGTGTCTACATGTTCATATGAGGCAAGAAAATATGGTATTCATTCTGCAATGAGTTCAAATAGAGCCTATGACCTTTGTCCAAACGGGATATTTATTAAACCAGATATGAAAAAATATAATAAAGTTTCGCAAGATATAAAAAAGATAGTCTTAGAATACTCTGATATTTATGAATTTTTATCTTTAGATGAAGGGTATCTAGATTTAACTCACACCAAACAGATATTTGGAGGATCAGAGGAAGTGGTTTATAAGATAAAAAATAGAATCAAAAGAGAGTTAAACTTAACTTGTTCCGTTGGTTTAGGGTATAATAAAATGACTGCAAAACTTGCAAGTGAAGAAAATAAACCAGATGGATTTTATAAGATAAAGACACCTAAGCAATTTTGTCGTGTTTTTAAAAACCGTAAAATATCAATAATTCCAGGAGTTGGTAGAGTCTCTTATAAAAAGCTGCAAGTCGAGAATATATTTACAGTTCGAGATGTATGGAGATATTCTAAAAAAGAATTAGAACAATTATTTGGAAATCTAGGAGAAAGTCTATATTATAAATCTAGAGGAATATCTGATGATAAGATTGGAAGAGAAATAAAAAATAAGTCTCGAGGAAGAGAAACTACATATAAAGAAGATATAATAGATAAAAAAATCATATATGATACTTTAAAGGATATAATTAAAGAGCTTTCATTTTATCTCATCGAAAATAAAAAATGGTGCAAAACAGTTACAGTAAAGATAAAATATAAAGACATGAAACAGATTACTCGTTCTAAAACAGTAGATACTGCAATTAGAGAAACAAAAGAGATATATGACGTGGTAGATACGATATTAAAGAAAATAAGATTAGTCAAAAAAGTTCGCCTTTCAGGAATGTATATTAGCAATTTTGTTGATCGGAAGGTAGAACAGATGAAATTAGGGGAAGGTCTCAAAACAGAAAAGAAAGAAAAAATCTCAGGTCTAGTTTATAAAATCAGAAAAAAATATGGTCAAAATATAATAATTGATCCCATAGATATGAAAAATGATTAAGAAGGTAATAAAAATAAAAGATATGTAAAAATATAAAAATTAATTAATAAGAAATAGTACTTCATAGAAGGGAAGGTTATAATGTTAACAGTAAAAAATGTTTATGTTGAAAGAGATGGAAAAGAGATACTGGAAGATATTAATATGGAATTTGAAAAAGGGAAAATATACAGTATATTAGGAAGTAATGGAGCAGGAAAAAGTACACTTGCTAAATCTTTAATAGGATTTACAGAGGTTGAAAAAGGGAATATAATATTGAATTCCAAGGATATAACCCATGAATCTATAACAAAAAGAGCTGAAAGTGGGATGACGATAGCTTTACAAGAACCAGCTAGATTTGAAGGGATTTCTGTTAGAAATTATATTACTTTAGGTGGAAGATATACAGATAATGATATAGAAGAAGTATTTGAAATGATTGGTTTAGACTATAATAAATATATTAATAGAATGGTAGATGAGAGTTTAAGTGGAGGAGAAAGAAAGAGAATAGAATTAGCTGCAGTTATTATGATGAAACCTAAAATAGTAATTTTTGATGAACCAGATTCTGGAATTGATGCTTTATCTATAACAAATATAGTAAAGATATTAAATTACATTAAGGAACAGGGAAGTACAGCTATTGTAATAACTCATAATGAAGATATAGCAGCTATTGTAGATTATGCATATTTAATTTGTGATAAAACAATAAAAAAACATGGAAAATCTTTGTCGGTATCAAAATATTTCAAAGATAGATGTTATACATGTGATTACAAGACAGAAGAAGAGGTGTAAATATGAAAAAATCAGATGAGTTCGAAGCATTGGTAAAAGCTGCGGAACATACAGGCGGAAATAGAGATATGTTTAGCGGCACAGATAATGGATTTATGCTTATTAATAAAAATAAAATATTAGGATTAAACAGCGTAAATGGATTAGAAGTTGAGGCAGAAGAAATTGAAAATGGAATTAAAGCTAAAATAAAAGTTTTAAAAGATTATAAATTAGAAAAACCTGTTCATATATGTTTTGGGGTATTGGGAAATGAAGGTGAGCAGATAATTGAGTCTGAATATGAGATACAAGAGGGTGCAGAGGCTAAATTTATATCTCATTGCTCTTTTCCAACGGCTAAAAAAGTGATTCACAAAATGAATTCAAAAGTTAATATTGGGAAAAATGCTAAGATGATATATGAGGAAGTTCATTTTCACGGAGAAGATGGAGGGGTTGAAGTAGTTCCTTATACCGAAGCTGTAGTAAATGAAGGAGGTTTTTTTAAAAGTGACTTTAAATTAGTAACTGGTAGAGTCGGTAAACTGGATATAAATTATGAATTTGATTTAAAGGATCGAGCTATTGCGGATATGGATAGTAAAATATATGGCAAAAAAGATGATCATATAAAAATCAAAGAAGTTATAAATTTAAATGGACGTGAAAGTAAAGGGACAGTTACTGCAAGAGTATTTGCCTCAGAAAGTACTGTTAGTGATGTATATACAGAGATATATGGAAATGCCCCTTATTGTAAAGGACATGTTGATTGTGTAGAAGTTGTGAAGGGAAAAAATGCAGTAGTTTCTGCTATTCCAGTTATAAAAGTTGTAAATGATTTAGCAGAATTAACCCATGAGGCTAGTATAGGTCGAGTTAATAAAAAAGAATTAGAAACTCTCATGGCCAGAGGATTAACAGAAGATGAAGCAACAGACATGATAGTTAAAGGGATGCTTTCATAAAAAAGTACTGCAAAAATATTTTAAAAAAAAGTAATCTAAAAAACTATTGACAAAGAGATTTATATATGTTATTATAGGTCTTGTTGAATTAAAAGACGGAGAGATGTCCGAACTGGCTAAGGGGCCGGTCTTGAAAATCGGTGAAACCGTAAGGTGTCTGGGTTCGAATCCCAGTTTCTCCGCCATTTTAATTTGATATGGAGAAGTGGCAGAGTGGTCGATCGCGCTCCCCTGCTAAGGGAGTATCCGGGTTTCCCGGATCGAGGGTTCAAATCCCTCCTTCTCCGCCATAAAAATTTATTAAAAGAAACAAGCAGGAGCTCCCGCTTCTCACCTTGTAGACACATGATGTCATTATAAGGTCAAAACAAAATAGAAAACACAAGTTATGTTTTATATATAGGTAAGGTATAGGTAAATTGTGTATTTTAGTTTAGGCGGGGTGCATATAGCACGCTGTTTTTTTATTTATAGGAGGTGTATGATAATTAGTAAGAAAGATGAGCATAGAATAAACGATAAGATTCGAGCAAAAAAGGTAAGATTAATCGTCGGTGGAGATCAAGAGGGAATAGTTACATTACAAGAGGCATTAGATATTGCTACCAAAAAAGAGTTGGATTTAGTTGAGGTGGCTCCAAATTCAAAACCACCAGTATGTAAGGTGATGGATTATGGGAAATATAAATATGAAAAAGAAAAACAAAGACAAAAAGCTAAAAAGAAACAAAATGTAATGAAATTAAAAGAAATGAAGTTTAAACCTAGAATTGAAAAACATGACTTTGATGTAAAATGTCGAAAAGTTGAGGAGTTTTTAGAAGATAAAAATAAAGCGAAATTAACTTTGATGATTTATGGTAGAGAGAAAATGCATATGGAAAGAGGATTACAAGTTTTAGAAGATGCAGCTAAAAGATTCGAAGATAAGGCAAAAGTTGATAGACATTTTGGTCCAGATGAAAGTCAAAAGTATATATTATTAACTCCAATATTAGATAAATAAGTTATTAATAAAATATAAGATACTTGAGAGGAGGATTTTAGAATGGGAAAAATGAAAAGTCACAGTGGAGCAAAAAAGAGATTTAAAAAGACTAAAAAAGGTAAATATAAAGCCAAAAAAGCAGGGAAACAACATATATTAACTAAAAAATCAAGTGACAAAAAAAGAAAAATGCGAAATGATATGGTAATTGAGGGGACTAGAGCTAAGAAGCTAGAACAATTATTACCAAATTCGTAATAAAAATACGTTAGGAGGACAAAATGGCTAGAGTAAAAACTGGAAAAGTAAGAAGAAAAAAACATAAAAAAGTAATAAAAGCAACAAAAGGATATAGAGCAGCAAGTGGAACTAATTTTAAACAGGCAAAACAAGCTGATATGAGAGCAAAAGCTTATGCAACTAGAGATAGAAAACAAAAGAAAAGAAAGATGAGACAGCTTTGGATAATGAGAATCAATGCAGGGGCTAGAAAAAGTGGATTATCTTATAGTAAATTTATGCATGGATTGAAAAAAGCTGAAATTAATTTAAATAGAAAAGTTTTAGCAGAATTAGCAGTTTCAAATGCTGATGAATTTGCAAAATTAGTAGAAACAGCAAAAGATAGCTTATAAAAGTTTATATATTAAGAAAAATCAAAAAGAGTTTTTAATTATTATAAAATAATTAAAAACTCTTTTTTTTAATTTTTGTATAACTCTTTTTTGATAATTTCAATATTTCTACCCCTCCTTTGGATTAATTTTCTAAAATGAGCACTGTAAGATCTTATCCAATCTTGGGCAATAAGACCGCTTTCTTTTATTAATTCTATTTGCATCTTATTAATCTCAAGTAAACCCATTTTTCTCACCTCCTTGTATACAGATTATCGAGTTTTTTTTGGAAAACTAAAATTTTATATTTAAAAGAATAATAAAAATCAATCCAATGTTAAAGTAATGTAAAAAGAACTTAAAAAAAAGTAAAAAATATGTTAAAATGTGTTTACATAAGTAGGATAAACTCAAAAATATAAGATTTAATATGAGTTTAATAAAAGAAAAATAGGAGGTATAAATGGAGTATGGATTAATGTTCGAAATTTTATTTAGTGCTATAGGTGGATTGGGAATATTTTTGTATGGAATGAATCATTTATCTACTGGTTTACAAACAGTAGCTGGAGAAAAATTAAAAACCTTAATAGGGAAAGTAACTAGTAATCGTATCTTTGCTGTAACTATAGGAGCTTTAGTTACGATGATTATTCAGTCAAGTTCAATAACTACAGTAATGACAGTTGGTTTTGTAAATGCAGGGTTAATGAATTTGACCCAGGCGATTGGTGTAATTATGGGATCGAATATCGGAACGACTTTAACAGGTTGGATATTAGTAGTTAAAGTAGGAAAGTATGGGTTACCAATTTTAGGTATTGCTATCTTTTTTGTTCTATTTTCTAAAAAAACTAAAACAAAATATATTGCAACAGCAGTAATGGGGCTTGGAATGATCTTTTTTGGATTGGAATTAATGAAAAATGGATTTAAACCAATAAGATCAATGCCGGAATTTAGACAGTGGTTTGAGATGTTTTCGCCAGATACATATTTAGGATTATTAAAATGTATTATGGCAGGTGCTATATTAACAATAATAGTACAATCATCATCAGCTACTATGGGGATTACAATAGGTTTAGCAACAACTGGTGTAATACCTTTTCCAACAGCTGCAGCTTTAGTTTTAGGAGAAAATATAGGAACAACTATAACAGCGTTCTTAGCTTCTTTTGGTACCGGAAAAAATGCCAAGAGAGCGGCTTATGCACATATTGTTTTCAATATATTAGGGGTAATGTGGATATCATTTTTATTTAAACCCTATATCGATTTTATAGCTAAATTATTAGGGAATAATCCTGATGCCACTAGGATAGGAGAATCTGGTGTAGTCATATATCCTTATATAGGAACTGCTATAGCAATGACTCACTCAATATTTAATGTAACAAATACAATAGTATTTTTACCTTTTATTGGTATAATTAAGAAAGTTTTAGTATATATTATACCAGATAGAGATGGAGAAGAAAGAAAAAATACCCATTTAGATGAAAGAATGTTGGAAACTCCTATGATGGTAATCGATCAAACACAAAAAGAGATGTTAAATGTTGGCCAGATAAACCTAGATATGTTTGATGCTTTAGAAGAATCTATTAATAAATCATATGACACTAAAAATAAGACTTTAAAGAGTGTATTTGAAAATGAAGATAAAATAGATTTAATTCAAAAAGAAATATCAGAAATATTAACTGAACTATTTTCCCCAGATTTGGCAAGAACCACAGGGTTAGAGGTCAAAAAATATTTGAAAGTTGCTGACGAATATGAGTCTATAAGTGATTATATAATGAAAATATTGAAGTTATATTTGAAATTAAGAAATAAAGAAATAGAAATGTCTAAAGATGAAAAAGAAATGATGATGGAATTACAAAAAGAGGTTGTAGATTATTTAATTTTTATTAATGGAAGAGTTGGAGATACTGATTTAGATCATGAATTTTCAAAGGACATTTATTTAAAATCTACTGCTATAACTAAAAAGTTTAAAGCTATAAGGAAAAAACACTTTAATGATGCCGGTTCATATAAAATGGATCCTTTATTAATAACTTCTTATACAGATATTTTAAATTCATATAGAAAAATAAAAAATCATATTTTAAATGTTGGAGAAGCTTTAATTGAAGAGTCAGAGGAACTATTGGAAAGCTAAAAAGATAAAAAAAGGAGGTCGCTGGATCTCCTTTTTTTATGTCTGAAATAAGACTAAAGAAAAACACATTATAAAACTAAAAAAAATTGACTTGAA
>JBNJFI010000064.1:0-11869 GCA_051746725.1 Fusobacteriota bacterium | reverse complement strand
ACCTGGTCACATATCGAACCCAGAAGTAAAGTCTTTCAGCGCCGAAAGTATTTAGCGGGCAGCCGCTTGAGAGGATAGGACCTAGCCAAGCTTTTAATAAAGCAGTGAATAATGAATAGAGAATATAAAAAAATGAAAGAATAATAAAATTTTATATTGAAAAATGAATAGTTGATGAGATAATTTTTTTTAGGTTTTTGACTAGATTATCAAGTATATATTGTTCAATATATTTAATATTAGTGTTCCCCGATAGCTCAGTTGGTAGAGCGAGTGACTGTTAATCACTTTGTCGCTGGTTCAAGTCCAGCTCGGGGAGCCATTTTTTTATTGACTAACAAAAGATAAAATGTTATAATAAACTTAAATTTGAAAAAAGATATTCCGCTGTTATTTTTATAATAAGAATATTATTTGTGAAAGGAGGAAATAATGAAAGAAGCATTAATACAAGCTGTTGAAAATGAATATTTAAGAGAAGATCTTCCTGCATTTAGAGTAGGGGACACAATAAACGTTCATTATACAGTTAAAGAAGGTTCTAAAGAAAGAATACAGATGTTAGAAGGAGTAGTAATTCGAATGTCTGGAACAGGTGTTGCTAAAAAAATGACTGTTAGAAAAATTTCTTTTGGAGGAATTGGTGTAGAAAGAATTATTCCTGTAAACTCTCCGTTTATCCATAAAATTGAAGTTAAGAAATTTGGAAATGTAAGAAGATCTAAATTATATTACTTAAGAGATAGAAAAGGAAAAGCTGCAAGAATAAAAGAAAAAAAATAGATTAAAAAAGCTAGCAATTATGCTAGCTTTTTTAAATTAAATTTTAAAGGAGATAAAAATGAATGAGATTATTATAAATGGATTGATATATTTGATTTTAACATCTTTTTTAATATATATATGGGTTAATGAAAAGAAAATTGCAAAAATAATTAAAAATTATAGAGAAACTCTTTCTAATAAAATTATATATGATTGGAATTTGAATATAAAAAAACGTAAAATAAAATATATCACAGTTTTTCATTCTGCATTTAATTTATTTTTTATAATATTATTTTATAATTTTTTTATGACTAATGGTTTATTGATTTTAGTTGGAATATTAAACATTATTGCTGTATTTTTTAAAGAAGTTAAAGATGTAAAATCGTATCCTAGTATGTTTATAATAAATGTTATTATCATTGGATTACAAAAACTTATATTGCATACACAATTACCCACTATAATGATTTTATATTTTATAATAAATGCTTTGATCTATTTAATTTATGTGTTCACAGATGAGGGATCAATTAGAAAATTTGTTGATTATACAGAAACACTAGTTACTGCGTTAGTATTAGTTTTATTAATTCAACATTTTTATTTGGGGAATTTTTTAGTTCCGACTGGGTCAATGGAAAAAACAATTATGCCTAAAGATAGATTGTTTGGAAATATGGTGGTATATAATTTTAAAAAACCTGATAGAGGAGATATATTAGTTTTCAAAGAACCTGTTCAAAACAAGGTTTTATATACAAAAAGATTAATTGGACTTCCTGGAGAAAAAGTTTATATAGAAGATGGTAATGTATATATTAATGGTGAAAAATTGACTGATGATATATATCAAAATAATTATACACAAGTTGGTCATTTAGATGGAAAAACTTGGAAGGTTCCTAAAAAGGGAGATAAAGTAAGAATTATAGGTGGAGAAGTTTTAAATAAAAATGGAAAGATTGAATTACAGGAAGATTTAGATACGATTCAAAGTTATATATCTAAAAATCCTGATAAAGTTACAGAGATAATACCAGTTTTAAAATTTGAATTAAATGGAAAAGAAGAAACTGGTCCAATTTTAGACTTTATGTATGATGAAAAAAAAGCGCAGGAACTTTTAAATGGTGAATCTATAACTTTAGATGAAAATTATTATTTTGTTCTAGGAGATAATAGTGATAATAGTTACGATTCTAGATTTTGGGGGTTTGTATCTGAGGATAGAATTAAAGGAAAGCCTTTTTTCAGATTTTGGCCTTTAAATAGATTAGGTTTTCTAAAACATGAAGAAGAATAAGAATAATAAAAATATTATTTTTAAATTATTAGAAATAGATAAAACTAATAATTTGACTCCTATTAGTTTTGAAAAATATTCTGAATATATTTTAAATAATAATTTTCAGATTTATATTCATGAAGACTTAGAAATTATAAAAGGATATGTAATTTTTAAAAAATTTGAAAATTATATTGAGGTTATTCGAATCGCAACTTTAAAAAAGTATCGAAGATCAGGTATAGCTACTAAACTGTTATTAAAAATTTTAGCACATAAGAAAAAAACAATATTGAAAGTTCGGTGTAAAAACAAAAAAGCAATTAAATTATATAAAAAGCTTGGTTTTGAGAAGATAACTACAATAGGAACTATAAAAAAAACTGATGCTTTTTTGATGAAATTTGAAAATAAAAGGAGTTAATATGAATTCAAAAGAAACTATTTTTGAAACTACTTTTTTTATATGTTTAGTGGGATTAATTGGATATGGCGAATATTTTGCTAAAAATAGTGCAGCCTTTGTGTTTGTTTTGATTTTATTATTGGAAACCATGGGAATTTTGATATATTCATATCGAAAATTTAGGTTATTCAAAGAATCAGATTATACTTATTTTTTAATGACTTATGGCTTATTTGGTATAATTTTAGCTAAAATTCTTTATGAAATTTCAAACAACTTGATTTTTGGATATAATTATTTCTATATGATAAAATTAATAGATGTTGCAATAATAATTTTTGCAGTTTTAATATTTAGAAAACAAAAAAACAAAATGTATAAAATGATTTTGTTTATTTTAACAAATATTGCGTTATATGTACTTGCTTATATGACTCAGACTGGAATGTTATTATTATTATTTATATATTTAGAACTTTATTTTGTCTTAAACAAATTAGAAGTTGATATTATTGGGAATAAATTTTTTAGAAGAAGCATAAAATTTAAGATTATAGCTGAATTATGTATAATATTAAATATTGTTTCGGATAATAATTTATTAGTTACAATGGGTAAAATTATATATATTTATTCATTTTATGTCTTTATAAAATATTTAGAAAATACAATTGATAATAGATATTCTAGTCAGATGATGAGAAAAGAAAAAAACTTTGAAAATATACTGCAGGAATTTGATTACGGAGTAATAAAATTATTAGATTATAGGGTTAAAGAAATTAATGAAAAAGCTTTGAATATGTTAACTGGTTTAAAGAAAAAATATATTTTAAATAAAAATATTGAAGAAATTTCTGAAGATTTATCTGTAGAAAAAATAGATGAGTTAGTTAAAACAGGAAATCAAAAAAGAATTTTATGTGAAGACCAATGTATAGGTTTAAATGCATATTTAGTTAATGATGTAGAGAGTAGCTATATAGTATTAGTTTTAAAAGAATTAGTTTCTGCTGGAACTTTTTATAAGATAAATGAAAAGTATGAAGATATTATATATTTATATGAAAAAGAAAATGGCTATAGATTTGTTAATTCTGCAATAAAAGAGGTATTGGGTTATACTAAAGAAGAATTTTATAATAATCCTGAAATAAGAAAGGATATAGAACAAAATGAAGGTCTAAATGAACTTTTGGATACAAAAGATAAAATTATAAAGACTCAGAATTCCAATGGAGATATTGTATGGCTTTTAAAAAAAGAAGTTGAAGTTAAAATAAAGGAAAGAACATATAAATATATCATTGCCACTGATGTTACTAATTTTAAAGAAAAAGAAAAGGATCTTGAAATAAAAATTGCCGGATTAGAAAAGGACAAACAAAGAGAGGGAAGAACTATATCAGTTGTTTCTCATGAGATGAGAACTCCAATTACTTCAATGGTTGGATTTATAGAAAGTATTTTGTTGAATAGTGAAAACATAGATGAAAAATATATAAAATACATGGAAAAAATATATAAAAATAGTATGAGATTGAAAGCTCTAATTGATAATGTATTAAATTTTAATAAATTACTTGAAGGTAAATTAGAAGTTGATCGTGAGTCTGTAAATCTAAACAAAATAATAGATGAAATAATTTTGAATAATAAAATATTAAGTGGATTAAGAAATATAGAAACGATTAATAATATTGATAAGAAACTATATATCGAAATTGATGAATTAATGCTTTATCAGATAATAAATAACATAACAAGCAACGCTATAAAATATAATTGGGATGATGGTCAAGTTGTATTTGACTATGAAGAGAAAGAAGAGTCTATTATATTAAAGATATCTGATACTGGAATTGGAATCAAAAAAGAAGACAGAGATAAGATATTTAAAGAATATGAAAGAATAAAGGGAACAAACGAAAAAGGAACTGGACTTGGACTTGCTCTGACAAAAAGAATGATGGAAATGAACAACGGAAAAATATGGTTTACTTCTGAATATAAAAAAGGAACTACGATGTATTTGGAATTTGAAAAAGCGGTGGAAGAGTTATAAACTCTTTTACCGCTTTTCGTTTACAAAATTGGAAATTATTGGATTTATTTTATCATATTCAATTAAAAAAGAATCATGGCCATGGTGTGAAGAGATTTCATGGTATTCAAAAGGTTTATTTAATTCATCTAGTAATTTTGTAATCTTTTTTGATTGATAAGGTGGAAATAACCAATCAGAAGTAAAAGAAATAACCAATGTCTTTTTTGATTGAATATTTGCAATGGCATCTTTTAAACTATCAAAATCTCGACTGATATTAAAAAGGTCCATAGCTTTACTTAAGAATAAGTATGAATTTGCATCGAATCTTTTTATAAATTTATAACCTTGATGATCTAAATAATTTTCTACTTCAAATGTTTTATCAAATTCAAAATACTCAGATATATCGGAATGTTCACGACCAAATTTTATCTGCATTCCTTCATCAGATAAATATGTGATATGAGCCACCATTCTGGCTAAAGCAAAACCTTCAATGGTATTTGTGGAATTGTAGTAGTTACCATGATTCCATTTTGGATCCATCATAATAGCATGTCGTCCTATTTTATTAAATGCTATTGCTTGTGATGATAATCTTGGAGTAGCTGCAATTATACCTAATTTATCAGTAAAATTAGGATATGTAACTCCCCATTGTAATGCTTGCATTCCTCCAATAGATCCCCCAATTATTGTGTCTAAGTGATTAATTTCAAAATGTTCTGTGAGCATCCTTTTTTGCGAATTCACCATATCTTTAATTGTAATAGTAGGAAAATCCATTGCATAGGGTTCATCAGTTTCAGGATTTATTGAATGAGGTCCTGTGGAACCGCTACAGCCTCCTAAAATATTAGAGCAGACAATAAAGTATTTATCTGTATCTAAGGGTCTACCTGGTCCAATGATTGGATCCCACCATCCAGTTTCAGAGTCTTTATCTATCTTTCCTGCAACATGAGCATTACCTGTTAAAGCATGACAGATAAGAATGGCATTATCTTTTTTGTCATTTAATTTTCCGTAGCTTTCATATGCCAATGTTATAGGTCCAAATTCTATCCCTGATTCTAGTTTTAAAAGGGGATCAGATTTTTCGCCTGTAGCAAAGGTATAACTTCCCGTTTTAAGATTTAGTGTTTCTGCAGAATTCGGGGGGTATTTTTTTTCTCGTTTTTTTCTTCCACTAATTTTTTTCATAATTTACCTCCAAAATAATTATACATCAATTCATGATTATTTTCAAGAGTATTAATTAATTAGCAATAAAAAATTAAGAAATTTCCTTAAATATGTTATAATAAAGTAAGTATATAATAATTTGAATTCACAGGAGGGCTAGATGGAAAATAAAATCATTGTTTTTTATTCATTAGAGGGAAACACTAAATTTTTAGCTGAAAATCTAAAGACTATTATTAAGGGGGATATATTAGAACTAGTACCTAAAAAAAAGGTAGAGACAAATGAATTAACAAAATTTTTCTGGGGAGAAACCCAAACACTACTTCCAAAAAAGCCTAAATTAAAGGATTACGATATTGATTTAGAAAAATATGATACCATAATATTTGCAACCCCTGTTTGGGTTAGCACGTATGCTCCTCCAATTAGAACTTTTATAGATTCTGAAAATATTAAAGATAAAAAGATTGGATTTATTTGTTGTCATGAGGGAGCTAAAGGAACAATATTTAGGAAATTTAAAAATATTCTTCATGGAAATAAATTTATAGGAGAGATTGATTTCAAAAAAGTTTTGGAAAACAAAAAAGATAGTTTAGAAAAATTAGATCGTTGGGCAAAAAAGGTCGGTTTATAAAATATAAATAGTTAATTTCAGGGATATCTAAACAAAAAAGAAAAAATTCCGATATTAATAAGTGAAACTTTAAAAAATATAATAGGGGGATATTAATATGGATTGCAA
This sequence comes from Fusobacteriota bacterium, assembly GCA_051746725.1. Taxonomy (GTDB): domain Bacteria; phylum Fusobacteriota; class Fusobacteriia; order Fusobacteriales; family JBNJFI01; genus JBNJFI01. Next base: position 5,424 of record JBNJFI010000064.1, on the reverse strand, counting down.
AAAAGGGATTTTTTTAATAATAATATCAATAATTTTATCAGGGTGCTTATCAGGAATATTTGACAACACTCCTCCAACCATTGAAGTTAATGAGGCAATTAACTTCAATGGCCAGTGGATAATTTATTATAATACAAGTAGTTTTAAAGTAACTGGAAAAATTAAAGATAATGGAAATTTAGATTATTTAAAGCTCAATGGAGATGAAATTGATTTTGATAATGATGGAAATTTTGATATAATGATATCTGAAAATAACTCTGAAATATTATTTGAAGTATATGATACTGGTAATAATAAGACAACTAGAAAGATAAAATTAATAGAAGATATTGAATTACCTACGTTTTCAGAAATAAAAATAAATAATAGAGATTATACAGAGCATATGATAATAGGTAATTCTGATACTGTCGAAGAGATATATTTAACTTTAAAAGTTGAAGATAATAATTCAATAAAGAATGTAACTGTAGATAAAAATGGAGATGAAAAAGGTTTAACAAAAAATAATGATCACTATGAGATAAATTTAACTAGTAATGGTATTGAAAATTTGGAAGTTATAGCTAAAGATATAATGGGAAATACCCAACGAAAGACATTAATATTTGAGTATGATAATAACGGGCCAATTATTAAAAATATAAAAATTGATGATATCGTATATAAAGATGATTTCAAATATAATCAATCTCAAATAAAATTAGAGTTTGATTTAGAAGATAATAGTGAAATAAAAAATATAGAGGTAAATGAAAATGAGCATGATATCAATAAAGATAATTTTTATGAATTAGATGATGGAGAAAACAATATAAAAATAATGGCAGAAGATTATTGGGGAAATATAACAGAAAAAGATATAAAAGTAAACTATTTGAAAAATATTGAAATAAATCAAAATAGAGTAATAGATTTTGGAATTCAAGAGGGACAGGAATATGAAGAAAAATATTATACTAGAAATAATTCAATAGAAATAAGCTTTAATGTAGAAACGGATAACGGGTTGGATATAGAAGAAGTCAAACTAGGAGAAACTATATTAACTAAATCTTCAATAACTTCAGGATCAAGTTTTTCTTATAGAAAAAACTTAGAATTAGAAAATTATGAAAATACTATACAAATAGAAGTATTAAACGAAGCTAAAATAAGAACTTCCAATGAATTTTCGATTTATTATGATACTGAAATTCCTAAAATTGAATGCTTAGAGGAAACATATATAAATAAAGATGAGGTAACTATTAATGAAATTATAGATGAAATAAATTTTTCGATGGAAAACGATAATACTGGAATAACAATGAGTTCTATATATTTTTGGAATTCAAATGAAAAAAGTTCTCAAGAGTTAGTGACAGTAGAAGATGAGAATACATTAAAAATAGAAGTTGAAGATATAAGTAAAAACACTACTTCAAAATCTATAGACATAATTCAAGATAAAGTATATCCTAATATAAATCTAGACTACGACTTAGATATAACAGGTGCAAATGCTTTAGATGTAAAAACGGAAACAGATAGATTTATATTATTAAATGATTCTATTAATGATATAAAATTGAATTATAATGCATTTGACTTAACAAGTGGGATATTAAATATTAAATATGGAGAAGAGATTTTAGAAAATAAATATATAGACTTAGATAAAGAAAATTTAAAAAAAATATATTTAGAAGATTATGCAGGAAATATTAGACAAATAGATTTAGATAAAATAGATATGAATATGGAGATCAAATATTCTGATTCTGATATAACTGCAACTCAAAAAGAGGGAATACACTACGTAGGGAATTCTTCTTATAAAATCAACTTAACTTTCGATGAAGATGTTTTGGCTTGGAAAGAAGGAAAAGATAATCCTAATGAAATCAAAAAAGAATGGACTTTATCTGGAAATGATTTAGAATATGGGGATAATCAAAAAAGAATATATGTGGAAGATGGAAATGGAAATAGAGTCGAATATTCAGTAAATATATTTTATGATGTATTATTAAACAAGAGATTGGAATTAAATGATCCTAATAATATAACAACAGACAGTATGGAAATATCCTGGAATACATTAGAAGTTGAAGTTGATTACAGTGTTAATATATTTATTGCTGAAGATGGCACAGATTATCCAGAAGATCCATTTTCTACTTTGAAAAAAGATACAAATAGTAAAATTATAGATGGACTTTTAGATAATACTAAATATAAGATTAAACTGATGGCAACAGGAGATAAAGTAAATGATAAGATTTCCAATGAGATTATTAAATCTACTTCAAATAAAACTCCTGAAGATATAGAGTTAGATACTTTGGAAATATTTTATGATGAGACTAAAGATGAAGTTGGTTTTAATTTAAATTGGGAAGAAGTTTATTCAGAAGATAAACATGATTTTCAAGAATATTGGATATATAGAGACGATAAGATTATAAAAAGTATACAAGATTTAAAAGTGACTAGCTATTCAGAAAATTTCGATATAGATAAAGAAAATAAAAAATATAAATATGGTATAAAAGTTGTGGATAATGGCGGAGCTTCTTCTAATATATCAGAGCAAGAAGAATACACTTATAACTTGCCTCCTAATTTGGATAATTTAAATATATCAGAATCAGGGTTAGCCATATCTTCTGCTAATTTATACGGGGAAGATGATGGGAATAAAAAAATAGAATTAAATTTTGAAATGACAGATATGAGTCCATATGTTTATGATCTTAGTTATTATAAGGTATATAGGACTCCTGCCCAGAAATCAAAAGATGAAGATGTATCTCCTTCGATATTTTTATTTAGTTATTCCGAATCAGGAACTATAAAAACAGGAGAAAAAATGAATGATTCTGATATAAATATAACTTCTGGAGCATTGGTTTTTAAGGAGACCAACTTAAAAGAAAATTATTATTATAAGTATAAAATAATAATAGAAGACGAAAATCAAAATGTAAATGAAAATAATATAGATAAAGATGAAAATAATTCCATTGAAACTGTTATGTTTCAAACTATTGATTTAACTCCAGCTGCAATTAATTTTGATACTATTAAAGCAAACTATGGAATGGATGAAGACGAAGATTTTATGATGATTAGTTGGGATAAACCTGAACTATTAAATGAAGAGGATTTTCAAGAATATATAATTACAAGAGGATCTAATTCCAAAACTCAAGAAGATATTAATAATACAACATACATAGATAATTCAATAAGTTTGGGAAATTCATATAGATATGAAATACAAATAAAAGATCAAGGACAAAATATTAGTGATACTTCTTTTGTAGAAGTAAGTATATCTAGTAATTCAGCAATACAAATAACTACAAGAGGAGCAATATCAAATTAGACAAGAAAGGGGAATAATGAAAAAAAATATATTAATTATATTGACAGTGATATTTTTAGTTACAGGGTGCTTTGACAATTCTGATGAGGGGGATATCGAGATTATTTTTCCCAAAAAAGGATCTGAGGTTGAAGCAGTTGAAAATATAAAATTAGATTGGAAATTTTTAAATAGTGATCTATCGGGAGCAGAATATAAAGTGTACTTGGGAAAAGACATAGATAATTTAGAACTTTTAGGGGAGACAGATATATCTCAAATTTTTATATCAAAAAAGTTAGATTGGAATAGTAAATATTTTTGGAAGGTTATAATACAAAACAGCAATGGTCATATTTTAGATGAATATATTTCAGATTTTAAAACCCCTGGAGTAATATCACTGAATTACCCAAAGGAAAATGAAACAATAGAAAAAGTAAAAGATATAGAATTAGATTGGAATTTTTTAGATACTGATGAAACAGGTTTAGAATATGAAGTTTTTATTGGAGTAGATGAGGATAATTTGGAATTAATTGGAAAAACAACAGAAACTTCAATAACATTGGAATCAAAAAAGTTAGACTGGAATAAGGATTATATTTGGAAAATAAAAACAGAAAAATTTGGCGATTATGCTACTAAATTTTATACTTCCAATCCTGATGATCTATATGAAGTAATGAAAGCAAGATATTTATGGAACGATAATATGCCAGAAAATATTGATTATGATCAATATAATAATTATTCAGAAATTTTAGATTCTATGCTATATTCAAAGGAGCAAGGGGGATATGACCAGTGGAGTTTTATAGTATCTTATGATGAATATTTATCTTGGTCAAGCAATTCTCAATATAAGGGAGCTGGCTTCTCTTTTTTGTGGCAAAATCAACAGTTATTTATAAAAAGGGTATATATAGACTCTCCAGCAGCAAGAGGGGGATTAAAGCGTGGAGATGAGATATTAGAAATAAATGGCTATAATATATTAGATAGAGGAAAAGATTATATTGAAAATAATTTCGGAAATATTACAGAAGGCGAAGAGATGATCTTAAAAGTAAAACGAAAAGAGGGAACATTAGAAACTTTAAATTTGAATAAAGATATAATCGAGATTCATCCTGTTCAGGAAACTAAAACATTTGAAATTCAAACTGATGAGAATGAAGACAAAAAAGTGGGATATATGGTATTTGATACTTTCAATGGAGATGCTACTAGCGAATTAGAAACTGCGATTACAAGCTTTGGATCAGTAGGAATAGATGAGATGGTTTTGGATTTAAGATATAATGGAGGTGGAAGTTTAAATATATGTGCTAATTTAGCAAATATGTTAGCCAAAAACGAATACGAAGGGTCTATTTTTACAGAACTAACATATAATCAAATATTAATGGATAATGATTGGGGGAATACCTATAAATTTTCCAAACATGAAAATTCCCTGGAATTAGAAAAATTATATGTTATAACTACTAAAGATTCAGCATCTGCAAGTGAGTATTTGATAAACGGATTAGAACCATTTATGGATGTTATAATAATTGGAGATGATACCCATGGAAAACCTGTTGGTATGAATGGTACACCAATAAAAGATGGGAAATTTACATTTCAAAAGCCAGAATCAATTGTTTTTCCAATTATGTTCAAAGGAGTAAATGCTAACGGAAAATTTGATGGATATAATTATATTTCCGAAAATGAAGAAAATATTTATGATGGATTAACTGCAGATTTTAAAGCAAATGATGATATATATTCAGAACTCGGATCTCCAGAAGAGGCTTCTCTAAAAGCAGCTTTAGAACATATAAAATCTGGGGAGTTTCCTACTTTAGTTCAAAAGAGGAGTCAAAATATTAAAGTAGAACAGTTTAAAAATAAAGGGTTTAAGCAATTTATAGGTGCATATTAGATAGAGCAGTGAACAGAGTATAGTGAATAGAGAATAGTGAAAAGATAAGAAAAAAGATAAGATAAATAAAAGGGATAAAATACTATAAATGTAGAGGTATTTGTAAGGAGGAAAGATGTTACGAACAATATATGCA
>JBNJFI010000063.1:0-12058 GCA_051746725.1 Fusobacteriota bacterium | reverse complement strand
TATTTTTAATAATGGAACTTTTATTGGAAGCAGTATTAATGGTTTATATGATTTTGAAGTTCAAGAGTTAGGACCTTTAGTTTTAGCAGAAATTGGAGTCCTTTTTTGAAGTTTAAAAATCTAAAAATTATAAGAAAGTAGGTAAAAAATGGGGAATAAATATTTTAACTCAGATAGTTATGTTACTCCTGAAGATAATAAGAGAAAATTTTTGGATAAGTTATTTTTTAATACAAGGGGATATTTTGTAGCTAAATATTGCTATATCATAATGAAAAATAGGTCTAAAGCAAAAAAGGGTAATTATGATGCCAAGGAATGGGCAAAATCATCTTATAATATTTTTAAGATTGTTGAAGATTGTGGAGGCAAATATAATATAAGTGGATTAGAAAATATTTTTAATTTAAAAGAACCAGTTGTATTCGCAAGTAATCATATGAGTACTTTAGAAACAATGATTTTACCATGTATGATAGCACCATCTATACCAATGACATTTGTGGTAAAAAAGAGTTTAGTTTCTCACCCTTTTTTGGCTCCAATATTAAAATCCAGAGATCCAATAGTGGTGGAAAGAGAAAATTCCAGAGAGGATCTAAAAACGGTTTTAACTGAAGGTGTTGAAAAATTGCAAAACGGGACTTCTGTATTACTATTTCCTGAAGGAACAAGACATGTAGAGTTTGAACCTAAGAATTTTAATAGTTTAGGAGTGAAACTAGCCAAAAAAGCAGGTAAAAAAGTTGTTCCTGTTGCTATAAAAACTGATTTTTGGGAAGAGGGAAAAGGGATAATGAAAGATATGGGACCGATTAAACGAGATAGAACAGTATATATAAAATTTGGTAAACCAATAAAAATAGAAGGAAGAGGAAGCAAAGAAAATAAGCAAATAAAGGAATTTATTAGTAAAAACATGGAAAATTGGGAAAAAAATATTTAGATGGGGAGAATAAAGTGAATAAAAAAAGTAAACTTATATTAATATTATTAACAATTTTTGTGCTGGGGTGTTCTACTCAAAAAAGGGGTCAGACTGCTACTCCATCTGGAGTAGTTATGCCAAAAGAGGTTTTAGAAAAAATAAATAGTTCGGTATTTGAAGTAGTAAAGTTAAAACCAGTAGATGATGATCTAACATATGAAAAAGAGTTACCACTTAATGATATTCCATACACAATAAGAAAAGATAAATATATTCCGATAGGAACAGCTTTTGCTATATCTGAAGATAGATTTGTAACAGCAGCTCATGTATTAGGTTTAGAGTATGAAACGCAAAATAGTAATTATTACATACGATCTAAAAATGATAAGGTATATAAAATAAATAATATATATAAATATTCTTCACAGAAAGATTTTGCAGTTTTTGATGTGGAAGGGATAACAGTAGAGAATAGATTAAAAATCAATACTAACCCAGAAGTAAATCAATCTGTTGTGTCTGTTGGTAATGCACTTGGAGAAGATATTGTTATAAGAAGTGGATATTTCACTTCAAAAACTCCAGAAGAAGAAAATGGAGAATGGTCTTGGATAAGATTTTCTGCTCCAGCATCGCCAGGAAATAGCGGGGGACCCTTATTAAACAAAGAAGGAGATATAATTGGAGTAGTATTAAGAAAGTCTCCAAATGAAAATTTAAATTACGCTTTACCTATAGGAATGGTGGATGAAAGTCCTGAAAATAAGGCAGTTGTACATTATCGATTAAAATATGGATTACAAAATTTTAGAGAGATAAATAATTCTGTATATGATTACACAACAGATCTTCCTAAAAGTTTTGATAAATTACAAAAAGAATTGGTAAAAAACTATAAAAAAGATTACAAAAAAAATATAGATAAACTAATCGATGACTATGAAAAAGATATGTTTCCAAACGGAGAAAACTCTTTGGAATTATTATATTCAAATTGGGATTCTGTATTTCCATCTTTAATATCTCAAAAGGAAGATAAAAAATGGGGACTGTTTGAACCTAAGGAAATAAATGAAACACAATTAAAAGAGGAAGGTCGAGTTTCTTACGGAATAATAAATGGATTAATTTTATCTAAATTAAAAAGACCAAAAGATATATCATTACAAAAACTATATGAAGATGGAGAGATTTTTTTCGATTATTTATTAGAAGGAATTCCAGTATATAGAAATGTTGCAAATGAAAGCATAAGAATTACTTCAGCTGGAAAAGAGGATTTTAAAAGTTTTTATATAGATGAATTTGGAAGAAAATGGATAATAAGAAAATGGAACTTTGAATATAATGATACTCAATTTTTAACTATGTCATTACCTGTTCCAGATGGAGTAATATCGATGATATCTTTCAATGGGACTTATAATACCGATTATATGCTTTATGACTTTAAAAAGTTGGCTAAATATGTATATTGTACGTATTCTGGAGACTTTAATGATTGGAAGGAGTATGGAAAACAAGATAAGTATGTTCCACAGGTTTTAAAAAATTCGGATTTTAAGTTTGAGACTGACACTCTATTTTATAAAAATGATAATATAAGGTTAGGAATTAATGACAACATATTAGATTTTAATGATGAAAGTTTATTACTAGTGCATGGAGGATATTATAAAAAAGGAAATATTTATGAAGAAGGGATATCTGAAATTTTAATATCTGAAGATGAGAGTTATGATAATTTATTTTATTATGAAAGGCATAAAAAACCAGTAAAAGCTCTTAGTCGTAAATACTTTGATTGGTGGGAAGATGTGGCACAGGCAAAATATCCATACAATGAAGACTTTTATTTTAGTGAAGGAAGTACTATAATTGGTGGAGTTTTGGAAGAAGACTTTGAAGATGAAGGTTATACTCTAACTATGGTGTTGGAGGGCAAAAAAGATGAAGTTATAGAAGATAGATTTGAAAAGTTGAAAAATTCAGTGGAACTTTTAAAAAATTAAATTTTAAGAGAGGGAAAAACTGATATTACAGTGTACTCATTATAATTTAAATGATCGAAGTGGTGCAGGAGTAATTATCCTTGATTATTTGTATGATAATAATGTCAAAATGAGTTTTATTCCGTATTATATGTTTGGGGATAATGGAACAGAATATAATTTAATAAGTAACGAATATGGTGAGTATAGAGCTGATATGAATATAAAAATAACTTTTTAATGAGGTTTTAATAATATGAATATACTTAAAAAAAGGAAAATCGATTTTTTTAAGTATATATTATATAGAAGTAATTAATTTATCTCATAGAGGAGTGATAATATGTCAGAAATAATTGAAGAAGTAGAAGGATTTTATAAGATTTATACTTTAGATTTATTTAGAAAAACCAAAGGAGTTAAATTTGATGTATTAACTGGGGAAGATATTCCAAACGCAGCTTCAATAGATAGAGTTATTCATGAAAGTGGAGCTAATTCTCCTGGAAGAACTAAAGGAGTTAAGAGACCATGGTATATGCATCCATGTCAGGCAGATAATTTAATAGTTTTACAAGGTACGAGAAATGTTGATCTATATTCATCAGACCACGGAAAAATCGAAAAATTTGTTGTCGAGCCAAATAAAATAATGAAAAATGGAAAGGTTATTCACGAAGGAGGAGCCATATTAGCATGGTCTACTAATGTATTTCATAGAATTGTATCCGAAAAAGATGGCTCGGCCTCTGTTAATTTTGCAGTTAGGTCAGAGGGATTTGATATAGATACAAATTTCAATATCTATGATTTGAATACTGAAACGGGAGAATATGAAGTACTAAGAGAGGGTCACAGGGATCAATATTAATTAAATATTTCTGATATTATAATAAAGGTGTGTATAGACAAATCCACACCTTTATAAAAGAAGAACTAAATTTTTTTAATATGTAAGTGTAAACGTTTACAAAAATATATTGACAAACATAATTTAATATGATATATTTAAAATATAATAATCTCAAAGGAGTTTAATATGAATATAAAAGATATAGCAAAATTAGCAGATGTTTCAACAGCAACTGTTTCTAGAGTGATAAATGAAAAACCAGGGGTAAAAGAAAAAGTTCGTAAAAAAGTAAAAAAGATTATAAAAGAAAATGATTATGTTCCTAATCTAATTGCACGGGGATTAGTAAAAAATAAATCTAAAACTATAGGACTTTTGGTACCTAAATTTGTAGGATATTATTCAGATAGAATAGAAGCAATATTAAAAACATCTAATGAAAATGGATATGACGTCATTATAGCCAGTGCCATGGGAAAATTTAAAGGTGAATTGAAAAACTTAAAGACCCTTGTAGAAAAGCAGGTAGAAGGTATAATCTTTTTTGCCGGTAAACTTACAGATGAAAAAATTGATGCGATAGAAAAGATAAATATGAAAATTCCTGTTTTATTAGTCGATCAATATATAAATGAAAGTAAAATAACTAGTGTTATAACTGATAATTATAAGGGAACTATAGAAGCAATGGACTTTTTAATTGGATATGGTCATAAAAAAATAGCTTTTATAGATGGACCATATTATGATATTTTAGGAAAGGATAAATTAAAAGCTTATAAATATAAAATGAAAGAAAATAAATTCAAAATAGATAAAGGATATATTCAAGGAGGAGACTATTCCATTGAATCAGGATATAAGGCTATAGATAAATTGATTTCTGAATCAAATAAACTTCCTACAGCTATATTAGCATCCAATGATAATATGGCAATTGGAACAATAAAGCGTTTAAAACAAAGAGGGTATAATGTTCCAAAGGATATTTCTGTTATGGGAATTGATGATATTGAAATCTCTAAACATTATAGCCCAGCTATAACCACAATGAAGCAAAATCAATATGAAATGGGAAAAGTTATTGCTGATCTGATTTTAGATATGATTAATAAAGAAAATCAGATGGATAAGAAAGTAATTTTCCAAGAACTTATGATAAGAGATAGTGTAAAAAACATAAAATAAAAATTTTGTGTTTAAATGTAAACGTTTACATGATAAAACAGATAATTTAAAAGGAGGTTATTATGGGAAAAGCAGAGGTAAGAAGAAAGAGAAAATTAGATTTTTTAAAAACTAAAAAGGAAATGGAGGTTGGAGACATAAGAGATCTGCCCATTAATTTAGAGGAGATAAAAGATATAGAAGATTATCCTGAGTATATAGAGAGGATATTTGAAGATGGCTTGACAGGTAGAGTTTATAAGTTAGATATCAATGGAGAGAAGTATACTCTTAAAAAGGAGAAAGATGAAATTGGGGTTAAAAATGTAGATGGTTTAACATCTTTTTTGAATGAGATTCAAAGAAGAGAGGATTTTTATTCATTAAAAGAAAAGAGTCCAAATAAATATAACGGTATAGTTGATACAATATATGCTAGCTTAAATAATGGATTTATATTTTCAAAATGGATTGAGGGTATAGAGCCGAAAAAATACACAAAAAATATAATTAAAAGTTTATTTAGCGTGCTATGGGAATTAGAGAAAGTCGGAATATTTGAATGGGATCTTTGCACAGGAAATTTATTAGTAGATAACAATGAAAATATTAAATTATATGATTTTGGTTATACATACAAATTTAATCCATTAAAAGAATATAATTCAGATGGAAAAGAATTGCCAATATTTCATATGGCAGAGAGATTTGAAACACGAGCCTTTATGCAATATTTAATGAATATAGAAGAGAAAGAAGGAATTAAAAAGGTCTTAGATATCTATAAGATGGAAAAAAGATTAGCAATCGAAATATATAATAAAAAACTAAATTGGTTAATTAAAAATAATGCCGATAAAGATATAATTGAATTTTATGAGGATATATTAAAACTTTGGAAAAAAGGAATAATTAAGAATAAGGAGTTAAAAACAATATATTGTTTAGAATCTTTTAGATCTTATTTGCTAGATGTACATGATGATATTAGTGGGAAAAGCTGTACGCCAGATACAATTAAAAAGATAAATAAAGTCATAAATATATGTGATGAGAAATATAAATTTATTAAAGAAAATGATGGATTCTTTTTTGGAGATGAATTATTAAGCAAAAAAGAATTAATGAAGAAATATAAAAAAATTAAAAAAGAGGTTAAAAAATATCAGATATACAAATAAAAAAAATTTGATTTATTTTAAATTTAATAGTATAGTTTAGGTATAAAATGATATATATCAAAAGGAGATATAAATGAATTCATTATTGATGACAAAATTAAATATACCTAAAAATAATAAAGAAATTATATCTAGACCTAGACTTCAAAAAAAATTAGATAAAATTATAAAAACAAAGCTTACTATAGTATCAGCTCCTGCTGGATATGGGAAAACTAGTATGATATCTAATTGGTTAGAAAATTTTGATTTCAAAAAAGTTTGGATATCTTTGGACAAAAAAGACAATGATCCAGTTATATTTTTAAATTATTTTATAACTGCATTAAAATCTTTAAACTCTGATATTGGAAAATCCATAGAAGGACTTATTAATATTCCTAAGTTGCCAGAGATAGGAGTATTGATCACAAGTCTTATAAATGAGATATCAAAAATTAATGAAAAATTTATAATAGTTTTAGATGATTTTCATGTAATAGAGAATGTAAAACTCAAAAAAGCATTTCAAATAATTTTAGATAATCAGATAGAAAATATGCACTTTGTAATACTGACAAGAGAAGATCCAGATATAAAGATATCAAAGTTACGTTTGAATGGGGAATTATTAGAATTCAGAGCAAGAGATTTAAAATTTACTAAAAAAGAGATTAAGAACTTTTTTGAAAAATCATTTAATATGAAATTTAGTAATGAAGAGCTTGAAATCTTAAATAATAGAACTGAAGGTTGGATAGCTAGTTTAAAATTAATTAGTATTTCATTGAAGGATAAAAAAGAAAATGAAAAAAAGAATTTTATTAGAAATTTTGGTGGTAGCCATAAACATGTAATTGATTATCTTTTTGAAGAGGTAATAAAGCATCAAGAAGAGAAAGTATATAGCTTTCTTTGTGAAACTAGTATATTGGATAATCTATCGACATCTCTTTGTAATGAAATAACTGGTCGCTCTGATGCTGAAGAAATAATATGTTATTTAGAAAAAACAAATATATTTTTAATACCACTTGATGAAAATGGGGAGTGGTTCCGTTATCATCATCTATTCCAAGATTATTTACAAACAGAGTTAACAAAATATAAGATGAGAAAATTACATAAAAGAGCTGCAAAGTGGCATGAAAAAAACGAAAATTTAATGGAAGCATCATATCATTGTATTAAGGGGAATATGGATAAGGATGATTTAAAATTAATAGTAAAAACAGTGGATAGTCTCATATTAGAGGGAAAAATAACTTCTGTTTTAATTCTTTTAGAAAAAGTACCAGATGAATATACAGAAAAAAGTGTTGAACTTAAAATATACCAAGCTCTTGTTCTTTTTCTCTCTGGTAATATACCAAAGGCAGAATTTATCCTAATGTCAATTGAAGAAGACCCAGAATTAGAAAATAATAAAATTGTACTTGGGAAGTTAAGCTTTTTTAAGGTAATTATAAGTATAACAAGTGGAAAAAAGGATTTTCATAAATTAGCTAAAAAATCAGAAGAGTTATTAAGAGATTCAGATCCAATTTTTTATTGTGGTTCGTTATTAGCTCTAGGCTGGGCTGAATCCAGCAAAGGTAAGGTTAAGAAAGCAATAGTTCATTTCAAAAAAGCATATTTTACTGGTAAAAAAACTAAACAACCTTTTTTGGAAGCCTTAGCGTTGGCAAATATGTCAATAACTCTCATAGAAACCGGCGAGATAATAAAGGCAAAGAGTTATTGCGAACAAGGGATTAAATCTTTTTTGAATAGTTCAGGAGAAATGCTTCCAATTGGGAAAATAATTAATGTAGCGTTGGGTATGGCTTATTTTGAGATGAATAAGTTAGATAAGGCAAAAAAGTGTATTGAAGAGAGTCTTGATATTTTAGAAAAACTAGGATTAATTCATATGTATGGAGAGTCTAAAATATTATTAATAGCCATTTTTTATAATATGGGAGAAAAGGAAAAAGCAATGAATGTGTTACAAGAGTTATATGGGATGGCAAAAAAGATAGAGTTTTCATATCTAATATATAAATTAGATGGAATTAAAAATAAGATTCAATTTCATGAAGGAGACATAAAATCAACTAAAGATTGGATAGAAAAAAATAATAATATGGAAGACTTTGAAAAAAAGGGCGGAAATAAACTTTATATAAAAATATTAATTGAAAATAGAGATTACAAAAAAGCTAAAAACTTACTTAATAAACTCATCGAAAGAAAAGAATTAATTAATCATGGAAGAGAGCTTCCAGAGTTATATATATTAAAGTCAATTTTGGCCAAAAAAGAGGGAAATGAAGATTTAGAAACTGAATTTTTAAAAAAAGCTATAAATTTAACTGCCCCAGAAAACTTTTATAGACCATTTTTATTTTATATTAATGATTTAAATTCAAGTTTGAAAAAGATAAAATCATTGGCGCCAGATTTCATTAATGCTCTTTTAAATATGTCTAGTTTGAATTCAAAAAAGGATGCAAATGAATCTTTGATTGAACCATTAACAGAAAGAGAATTAGAAATATTAGAACTTATAGCCAAGGGGAATACTAATAAAAAGATTGCAAAAGAACTTTTTATTACAGTAGGAACTACAAAGTGGCATCTGCATAACATTTATGGAAAGTTAGGTGTTAGAAAGCGAATTCAGGCAGTGAATAAAGCAAAAGAACTCAATATTATAGAGGGATAAAAAAGGTTAGGGGAAAATCCCTAACTTTTTTTATTTAAATCCCTAACTTTCGATAGGTGTTTTTTATTACATTATCTTGTATAATATCCTTGTAAGATGAAAGGAGGGAAAAATGAGAGACAAAGCATATAATTATGAATTTATAATTAAAGGTGAAATAAGCAAAAGAGGTTTTTCGGAATTGGAGAGGTTTAAGATGGAAAGATTATCAAATGGAAATATGAAATTATCAGGTTACGGAATGGATTTATCAAAGTTTTATTCCGTAATTAGTAGGTTTAGAGATTTGGGAATAGAATTAATCAAAATTGAAAGAAAAAAAGAAAAAGGTGAGAGATTATGAAAAAAGGAGCAGTGATAGGAATGGGATTTTTAATAACAGTAGTTTTAGGGTTAACTTTTTTGATGCCAGGTCATACAGATGTTATAGTTGATTCCAACGGAGAAAAAATTGTGGGAAGTATAGCAAAGATGGAAGAGATAAAATTAGGAGGTGTAGATCAGTGGATTGTTATGAGGGGAGAAGATAAAACTAAACCAGTATTACTTATGTTATCAGGAGGTCCTGGAGCAAGTGAAATGGGAAGATTTATTGAGTATAATAAAAATCTAGAAGATAATTTTGTTGTAGTGAATTGGGAACAGCGGGGATGCGGAAAATCATATCCAGCAATTAAAAATGAAGAGGATATTAAAGTAGAACAATATGTAGAAGATATTAATGAATTAACAGAATATTTAAAAACTAGATTTTCTAAAGAAAAAATTTATCTTTTAGGTCATTCATGGGGAACAATTATAGGAACAATGGCTATACAAAAATATCCCGATAATTATCATGCGTATATTGGAGCAGCTCAGATGGTTAATGTAAGAAAAACAGATGAGTATATGTATGATTTTGTAATGAAATCTGCAAAAAAGTATGGAGATAATAAGCGGGTAGAAAAAATGATAGAATACGGTAAACCACCATATTATGGCGATAATATTTTAAAAAGATATAAACCTTTTTTGACAACATATGCACAGTATTACAGAAAAGAAAATCCATATCATGAAAAAAATCGTGAATGGTATAATCCAACAAGTGTATTATTTATACCTGAATATACAGCCTACGATAAAGTTCGATTAGTAAAAGGGATGTTAAATACATTTGAAATTGTTTATCAACAGCTTCAAGAATTTGATTTTACCAAGGAAGCTACTGAATTAGAAGTTCCTGTGTATTATATGATGGGAAGACATGATTATACAGCTAAATTTATAGACGAATATTTTAAAAAAATTAAAGCGCCTGAGAAAAAGCTTTATTGGTTTGAAAATTCTGCACATGGTCAGATATGGAGTGAACCAGATAAGTTTCATGATATCATGGTGGATGTAGTATTGAAAAAACAATAAATAAATTTATAAAGGAGATGAGATGGATCTAACAATAATATATAATTATAAAGATAATGATAAATTAAGAAAAAGTTTTAATAAACTATGCGAAGATACCTTTGGAATAAGCTTTGAAAAATGGTATCAAAAAGGTTTATGGAAAGGAGATTATATTTGCTATTCATACTATAATGGAGAAAAAATAATATCAAATGTGTCTGTTACTAAGATGAGACTTAGAGAAAATGGAAAAATTAGGAAAGTTCTGCAGATAGGAACTGTAATGACAGATAAGGACTATAGAAATCAAGGTTTAGCTAGGAAATTAATGGAATTTGTAGAAAAAAAATATAGGAATGAATTTGAAACTTTTCTTTTATTTGCTAATAATAGTGTTAGAGACTTTTATCCAAAATTTGGATATAAAATTATTTCTAGAGATAGAATTTTTGTAGATGAAAAAATTAAAAGGAGTCATGAGATGGAATTTCGGAAACTAAACATAAATAATAAAGAAGACATAAAGATATTAAGGAGAATAGGAAGAGATAGAATTCCAACTTCAAATAGATTTTTTATTGAAAATAATGAGGAAATATTGTTTTGGTACTGTGTTACCATTTTTACAGATAATATTTATTATAACAAAGAAAATGACACTATCGCAATATATTCTTTGGAGAATAAAAAATTAAATATTTATGATATTGTTTCCACAAAAAAGGTTGATTACAAAAAAGTTATTCAGTCAATTACTTCTGATGAAGTAGAAGAGATAGAGTTACATATGAATATAGATGATAAAAATATAAAGTTTGAGACAAAAAAGTTTGATGATATTGCAGAAGATGATCCTTTATTTGTAAAAGGAGATTTAGACATGAAAGGGATAACCTATCCAATGATGTCTCATACGTAGAATAAAAGATCAAATAATTTCCAATATTAAAAATAAGCTTATATAAAGGTGTAGTATTTAGGATAGATTTAAAATAAAAAAATAAAATGGAGGAAAAGAAAATGAAAAAACGAGTAGTTGTATTAATTATATTAATGGTTAGTTTTAATTTATTAGCTAATGGAGAGAAAATAGGAAAGTGGAATATCCATATGGGAGCTGGACTTAGTACTTTTAAAATGGAAGATATAAATGATATGGCAGATGAAGAAAAGGATTCAGGAGTTAGTTTTACTTTGGGTGTAAGAAGATGGTTTACAGAAAATATAGCCTTTGGTGGAGAGCTTGATAGTATGGAGATCGAATATGATAATGAAGATTTTGAAGTTAAAACAACAGGTTATTTATTAACAGTAAACTATGATGTTTTACCATATGTATCATTATATTCAGGGGCTGGAATGTATTATTTTGAATTGTTGACATATGGAAATCTAAATGAGGATTCTTCATTTGGATTTAAAACAGGTATAGAAGCAAATTATCCTATTGCAAAAAAGGTGAGATTAAAAGGTAAAATCAATTATAGAAATAATAAAATAAAGGCTGATAATGGGACTGCTGATTTTACTGGAGCAGAATATGGAGCTGAAATTGAATTTATATTTTAAAAAGGATTTTGGACAAATTAACCAGGAAAAATTTAAAAGGAGAAAAAATGAAATTTAGAACAGTTAGTCTGTTAGTTTTATTTCTAAGTATATTATCATATTCAGAAGATGTAGAAAGAAAAATATATCCAATACCATTTATTGCTAGTAGTCCAGAGACTAGCCTACTTATGGGCGCTATGGGAATGTATTATGAGAAATCAGAAACTGGGAATTTAAGCATAAATTTTGGCGGAATGTACACTTTGAAAAATCAAACTTCTATATTTTTAGAAGGTTTAAAAAAAACAG
>JBNJFI010000062.1:0-12493 GCA_051746725.1 Fusobacteriota bacterium | reverse complement strand
AGTTTTGCAACTTCCTAATATTACTTATTTAAAATATACTTTATAAATTAAAATTTCCTTTAAATTTTTTATAGCAAAACAGGAAGATACTTTCGATATCTTCCTGTTTTTTTTATTTATATTATTTTATTTTTTTGGTACAAGAGACGGGACTTGAACCCGTAAGGTTAAATAACCACATGCCCCTCAAGCATGCGCGTCTACCAGTTCCGCCACTCTTGCATTAGTTAAAATAAGAATTGACCTCTTTTTTGACCTGCTCTAATTTTTCTTCTAATTCCGTATACATATTTTCTAATTTCTTCCAACTTTTCAAATTATCTTTTTTGCTCTCTTCTTCCATATCTGAAACCAATTTTACTAAACTTGGAACAGAAAAATGTCCTAAAACTCCTTTATATTTATGAAGATGATATTCTAGTTTTTCTAAATTCTTTTCTTCTAGATTTTTTTTAAGAATAGATAGAATTTCAGGGTTTTTTCCAATGAAATCAAAAACCATATCTCTTATAAAATCTTCATTATCTCCTATCTTATTTTTTAAATCTTCAAATTGCATTATCTTTTTTTTCGGAGTTAAATATTGAGATAAAATTTCATCTACTTTTTTTGTATCCATGGGTTTTTTTAAGCATCCATTGAAATCCGAATATTCATCCTTAGTTTCATTTAAATTTTCTTCGATGACATTCGCTGTTATTGCAATTATTGGAATTTCATCTTTTCCAGCAATTTTTCTTATTTCATGGGCTGCCTTTCTTCCATCTAATATTGGCATTCTAATATCCATAAGAATTAAATCAATCTCTTCAGTCTGATATATCTCAACTGCCTCTTTACCATTCTTACCTAGTATAACAGAGAGACCTTTGTTTGTCAATATCTCCTTACCAATTTTTCTATTAAATTTATTATCGTCTACTAATAATACAGTAAACCTTTTTTGATAAATATCTTCATTATTTTTTATTATATATCTATTTAGTAATATATCATATAGTTTTTCTGTTCTCCAAGGTTTTAATAAAAAATATACCCCTTTAATATTTCCATATTTTTTTTCAAAATCTATTAGTTTTTTTCCATTATATGCAAATATATATTTATTAGCATTTATCTCATCATAAATATCACTAAAATCTTTATCTGTAAAAACAAAGTCCAAATCTTTTGAATTTAATTCTAGATCTTTCCTTGATATTAGATTCATTTTCAAATCTCTATGAATACCCTCTTTCACATATGAATCTAATTTTTTATTCTTGAATTCTATCAATATATTCTTATCTTCCTCATATGATACTGGAAATTCAATTGCTTCTCCATTTTCCATGGTCAATTCAAAATAGAAAGTACTCCCTACTCCTTTTACGCTTTCTACCCATATTTTTCCACCTAGAAATTCAACTGTCTTTTTGACAATTGCTAATCCTAATCCCGTTCCAATATCTTCTCTCTCATAAGCTATGTCTTTTTCTTGATAAAACTCATTAAATACCTTATCTAAAGAATCTTTTTCTATTCCAATGCCAGTGTCTCTAACTTCAAACAACATATGACTGTTATTTTCAGATTCATCTATATTTACTGATATTTCAATTTCTCCCTTTTTTGTAAAGGTAACTGCATTTTCAATAAGATTCATTAGTATTATATCCAACTTCTCTTTATCTCCTATTATTTTGCAATCTATCCCTTGGTTTATATGATAAAATATATCTACATCATTATTGTATATTCTATCTCTAACCTTGAGAATAGAATTTTCTAAAAGGTCAATTATATTAAATTCTTCTAAATTCAACTCAACTTTTTTGGCTTCTATCTTTGAAAAATTTAAAATCTCATTTACCTTTGAAAGTAAAGAATTTGCAGATATCTCTATAATATTCATAAATTCACTTTGCCCCAATGTTTGATCAGTTTTCATAAGTAATTCAATAGATCCCAATATTCCATGCAGAGGAGTTTTCATCTCATGACTCACTTTAGACCAAAACTCATTTCTTGATTTATTTAAATCTTTTAATTTAGATAATTGATGTTCCCTATCAATCATTAGGTTTTTTCTAGCAGTTATATCCTCAAAATTAAGTAATAAATTTACCAAGTTTCCATTTTCATCTTTAACCAAAGATAATATTACGTAATCCCAATATAATTCATCGTTTTTGTTTAAGCTTACTAATTCTCCCTCCCATTCCTCCTTTTTTCTTATTTTTTCTAGTAAAATCTGATAATTATTTCTAGATTTTTCAATATGTGAATTGTTTTTTATATCTATAAAATCTTCTCCTATTTTCATTTCTGTTATTTCTTTTATAATCTGTTTTCTCAAAGGTTCAAATTCACTTATATGATCATATAAAATATCCTCTTTTTTTAATAATTTTTCTGTAGCAAATTCATCATTTACATACTCTATATTTCCATCTAAATCTAATAGCATTATCATCAAAGAACTTTGATCTATTGCAAGTTTATATCGTCTCAAATCCATATTAATATCATATATCTTATTTTTCAATTCCATATTAGAAGAAGATACATCCTCTAAATATTTATTTACATTCTCTTCTAAAAAATCTTTATAAAAATAATAAGTTGCTACTAATTTCAAAATATGTGCTGTTGTTCTAGAGATATTCGAGTAATCAAATAGCATTATAAGTAAATATCCTATTACAATTGAAAATAATCCCAAAATAATTTCTAAATGATTATGTCTGTATAATTTTTCTTTATAACATATTAGCAAAAAAGAGTATAAATATATAACCGATAAATATATATCTACAACTTTTATGTCCATATTTTCTAGATTTTGATTAATCGAAATAAAATAATAGACTGGTAATAACATTACTATAATTAAAATTAACCAAGTGTTCTTTTTTATTTTTCTTCTCCCAATATTATAAGCTCCTAATAATAGGGAAATTCCAAAAATAAAATTTGATATTCTGCTATACTCATACGGATATATCCAATTTAAATCTAAAAAATTAATATTTGCAAATGATATAATCGCCAAAAAAGAAAATAAAAAATAACCAACAAATCCATATTTTAAAATCTCAATAAATTTACTCTGTTTTGACTTTCTAGGATCTACCTTTATTAAAAATACAGTTGATAGAAACATCATTGCCATTATATCTATTAAAACAAAAAAGACTAAAGGATCAACTTTACTTACAGGCAAAAATAAAATCATTAATAAAAAAACTGTAAAAAGATATTTTATTATTTTATTTCTAATTAATTTAGTCATAACTCACCTCTTCATAAGTTTATAAAATAGGCACCACATATTCTTAATATGTAGTGCCTTTAATTTTTATTAAGATAATTCTTTGTTTTCAAATTCTAGGTATTTTTTTACTTTTTTCATGAAATCTTCAAACTCAAAAAATCTTAGAGATTGAGGACCATCTGATAAAGCCTTCTTAGGATCAGGATGTACTTCAACCATACATCCATCAGCACCTGCTACTAATCCTGCTAAGGCAATTGGAGCCACTAGAGATCTTCGACCTGTTCCATGGCTAGAATCTATTATAATAGGTAAATGTGATAATTCTTTTACAGAAGGAATTATATTTATATCTACTGTATTTCTACTATATGTTTCAAAAGTTCTAATTCCTCTCTCGCATAATATTACCTTTTTATTTCCAGATGATATAATGTATTCAGCTGCCATTAAAAGATCTTTAACTGTAGCTGACATTCCCCTTTTTAACATTATAGGAATATCAGTCTTACCCAACGCTTTTAAAAGAGTAAAGTTTTGCATGTTTCTTGCACCTATTTGAAAAACATCTGCATATTTTCCTATTAAGTCTATATCCTTTGCATCCATAACTTCTGTTATTACTCTCATGTCATATTTATCAGCTGCTTCTCTCAAATATTTTAACCCTTCTTCTCCTAAACCTTGAAATGAATATGGAGAAGTTCTAGGCTTAAATGCCCCTCCTCTTAAAAGACTTGCACCATTTTCCTTTGCAACTTTAGCAGTTTCAAACAACATCTCTTTACCTTCAACAGAACAAGGTCCCGCCATCACTACAAAATTTCCACCACCTATTTTTACTCCATCTACATCAATTATAGTATCTTCCTGTTTAAATTCTCTACTTGCAAATTTAAAAGGTTTCTCTATTGCATTTACTGCCTCTACCCCATCATAAGGGTCTACAGGGTGTGCTCTAAGTATTGCTTCATCTCCAATAACCCCTATAATTGTTTTATGTTCTCCTACCACTTTGTGAGTCTTTAATCCTAACTCTTCAACTCTATTTACAACTTTTTCTATCTCTTCTTCAGTTGCTCCATTTTTCATAACTATAACCATTTTTATCGCCTCCTATTTGTCCTTATATAATATTACAATTTAGGCTTTTTGTCAACCCTAAATCCAATTTCTTTAATTTTTATTTAATGGAAACTCCAAGTTTATGATAAATCGTGTTCCTTTATCAACTTCACTTTTTAAAGTAATGTCTCCTCCCATTAAATCGACTAATTCTTGAACTATATTCAATCCTAATCCGCTTCCCACATATAATTCTGAAGCTTTTTTATTAACTTGAGTGAATTTATGGAATAACTCTTTTTGATCTTTCTTTGAAATACCCACTCCTGTATCCTTTATAATTAATTCTAAGATTATTTTTTCTTCCGTTTTTTGCTTTTGATTTAATGTTATCCCTACTGAACCTTCATATGTAAATTTAATTGCATTTTGAACTAAATTTATAAGAACTTGTCTTATTCTAAATTTATCCCCTAATATCTTTTGCTCTAAATTTGTATTATTTTCAAAGTATAATTTTAATCCTCTATTTTCAGCCTCTAATTCATACATTGTTATAACTTCATTTATAGTTTTAATTAAGTCTACTGGAGTTATATGGAGTTGCATTTCATTAGATTTTAACTTTTCTAAGTCCAAAAGATTATTTACAATCGTCATTAATAATCCCCCTGAACTTTTTATCATATTAAAATATTTTCCATATTTTCCTTCTTTATCCTTTGCTTCTAATAATTCAATAGTTCCCAATATTCCACCAATTGGAGATCTAATATCATGTACTAGCTTTGCAGTAAATTCTTGCTTTTTCCTTGCTAATTTTTCTACCTCTTTTTCTCTCTTTTTTAGATATTCTTTTTCTCTTTTATCATCTTCTATTTTTTTCCAGCTCATAAAAATTCCTATAAAAATAAATATGTAGATTAAATATGCCCACCACGTTCTCCAGATTGGTGGATTTACTGATATGATAAATTCCAAAGATTTATCGCTCCAATCCCCACTTGCTGTTGTTGTTTGGACTTTCAAATGATAATCACCTGGTTTCATTTGAGAAAATGTCAAAAAATGCTCACGACCTAGATCCATCCAAGTATCCTCTTCACCGACAATTTTATATCTATACCTTTGAGTTCCTCTGCTAAAGTTCAAAGCAGAAAATCCTATTTTGAAAGAATTTTCATTATAATCTAATTCAACTTTATCTCTAAATTCGATCCCTCTTATCTCTCTATTTATAGTAGAAAATTCAGTTAACTTAATATCAGGGTCATATTGTATTCTTTTTATATTTTCCGGATGAAATTTATTTAATCCTTTAACTCCCCCAACATACATATACCCTTCATCATCCTTAAATTCTGTATTAAAATAAAACTGGTTTCCTTGCAATCCATCTTCTTTTGTAAAATGTTGAAAAGACTTAGTTTCAGGATTGAATTTACAGAGCCCATCTTTAGTTCCCATCCAAATATTTCCACTTTCATCAAATAGTATTGTTAATATTGCCAAATCAGGTAAACCTATCTCCTTTCCGAATCTAGTAATTTTTCCTGTTTTTAAATTCATTTTATTTATTCCAGTATTATATGTTCCTATCCATAAGTTATTGTCTTTATCTTCATTTAGAGAAATTATAATATTTGAAGATATACTATTTGAATTACTTTCTTCATAATAAAACCGAGTAAACTTTTCTGTTTGAATATTAAATTTATTTAATCCATTATCCGTTCCCAACCACATGTAACCATCACTGTCTTGATAGATAGAATCTATGGTATTATGACTCAAACTATTTTCGTTTTTGGGATCATGTTGATAATTTTTAAATGTATTAGTTTTTCTATTATATTTATTTAGTCCAGAATAATAGGTTGTAACCCAAATTATCCCCGACCTATCCTGAAAAATCCTGAAAGCTGTATTATTTTCAGCTACAAATCCACCTACTCCATCTTTAAAATTTTTCTTTTCTCCGGTTTCTAAATCTATTATATCTAAACCTCCACCTACACTGCCTATCCATAATTCATTTTCTTCTTCTATTTCTAGAATATCAAATATTCTATCTGCACTTATCTTTATTTTAGAATCCGTACCTGTGGTGAAATGTTCAAACTTTGTACTTCCTTTTTTTAACCTAGCAACTCCATTATCATATAATCCAACCCAAAGATCCCCTTGATTATTTTTATAAGTTGCAGTAACCTTTCCTTTAGGGAGGCTAGTTGGATTATTTGGGTTATTTTTGTATAATATAAATTTATTTTTAGCTTCATCATATTTAGCTAGTCCATTTCCATTAGTAGCCAGCCAAACTATATCTTGATTTCCAATATATAAATCAACAACTGCATTTCCAGGAAGAGAATTTTCATCTCTAGGTTGATAATAATATCTTGAAAAAATATCCATTCCTTTTTCCAATAAAAGAAGGCCCTTGGTAGCAGTTCCTACCCATATATTCCCTTTTTTGTCTTGATCTATTGTACGAATAAGACTATTTATATTATAATTTTCATTATTTTTATCTATATCATAATGTTTTATTTGATTATTTGTATAATTATATTCGGATATTCCTTTATCTTTAGCAGTTATCCAAATAGTGTTTTCTTTATTACCAATCATTATATCCTGAATCCAATTATCCAATAATATTTCAGAACCTTTTTTGATTATATTTTCATTATTATCTATCATATATAAACCATCATATGTTCCTACCCATATATTACCATCTCTGTCCTGAGCTAAACTGGTTCCATTTTTAGATATTTCTTTTATATTCTTAAATTTTCCTTTGGAAATATCATATTTCATAAGTCCATTTTTTAATGAAGCTACCCATATATTCCCTTTTTTGCCCTTTATTATATCCATTATCATTTGATTTTCATTAAATCCATCTTTTTTGCTAAAATTCTTCATCTCTTCTGTTTTTAAATTTAACTTAGATAATCCGATTCCTGTTCCTATCCACAAATTATCCTCATTATCAACATATAGAGTATTTATATAGTTATCTGGTAGCCCATTATTTTGAGTGTAAATCTTAGATTTATAACCATCATACCTATTTAATCCAGATTTTGTACCAATCCATAAAAATCCATTATTGTCTTGAGTTACACACATAACCTCATCACTGGATATTCCATTTTCAGTTGTTATCGTTCCAAAGTTAAAGCTAAATGACATATTAAATATTATAAAAAATATCATCACCGTTATTTTTATTAATTTTTTTCTCATAATTTCCTCCTATTATAATATCTAGTGACAAGAACAAGTTCCAGAAAAAGATCTAAGTAAACTCTCCTGGGTACCATCATAAAATGATATTGCATCTTCTGGACACATTATTTTACATTTTTCACAATTTTCAGGACACTTTAAACTATCTGTTAATATTATTTGTCCATTCTCTTTTTTGAGTAAATCTAAAGGGCAAGCCACAACACAAGCCAAGCATACATCACATTTTCCATTAATTATTGGATACCAATTTTTCATTTTTTCCTCCATGTTTTATTTTTATTAATTATTTTTTAAAGTTTTATTTTTTTAGTTCGATAAGTATAATATCCAAATAACATGTAGATACTTTTTATCTCATGATATTAAATCAAAGAGAAAGTATGCCCCCCATGCTTTCTCTTTAATCTTTTTTGGATTACACATATTCTTCTATTTTTTTCAACTTTTCTTTTAACCTTTTTTGTATTTCATCTATATATACAATTGGATCCTTTGGATTAGAAAGCCTTAGAACTCTTCCATCTTTGATTATTTTTGTCATTGCCCCTCCACCTAAACCAATTGTACTTTGATACTCCTCTATCATCTGTATATTAAATATTGATTCATAATTTTTTTTAGTATAACCTACGTTTTCTCCCCATTTAAAACTATTTTTTTGTCTATACATATAATAAGGATACATCTTTTTTTTATTAATTAATTTTTCAATCTCAAATTCTATTTTCTCATAATTTAATTCCTCTAATTCATATCCTCTTTGATATAATTTAGAAGCCCGTTTTAATACCAAATTATGTATAGTTATATTTTCGATATTATAATCATATATTTTTCTTATAGTTTTTATGATATCATCTGTATTCTCGTCAACTAATCCTATTATAAAATCCATATTAATTATAAAATTTAACTTTTTTGCAATTTTATATATCTTATTAAACTTTTCAAAGTCACTATTACGATTGACTTTTTCTAAAGTCTCTTTTTTGAAAGTCTGAGGATTTAAACTTATCCTATCGACTCCATATTTTTTTATTATTTTTAACTTTTCTTTATTTAAAGTATCCACTCGCCCAGCCTCTACTGTGAATTCTTTGCATTCATTTAAATCAAAATTAGAATTTACTTTGCTTAAGAGTTTTTCTAACTCCTTTGAATCTAATATAGTTGGAGTTCCTCCTCCAATATAAAAAGATCCAATTTTTATATCCTTTTCCTTTAATAATTTCGATATCGATTCTATTTCTAAATGTAAGTTTTCTAAAAATTCAGGATAATATTTGCCAGGTTTACCTCTTTTTTCGTAAGAGGCAAATGAACAATATGCACATTTAGATGGACAATATGGTATTCCAATATATATATTTATGAAGTTATCTTTCAAAAAAGGGAGTTCTGTTTTTATCACATCTAATAATAATTTTCGTTTTACTGGAGAAACCAAATATAAGTTTTCTAACATATCTTCGATTTCTTCAAAAGAAAATCCCTTATCCAAAAAATTTCTCACTAATTTAGTTGGTCTAACTCCTTTTAATCCACCCCATCTATAGTCTTTTTCATATAACTTTAATAAAGCTGTTTTGGCCATTACATATATTTGATTTTTTAGTCGTTTTTCTATGTTTTTATACTTAAAAGTTATACTTTTATTTAGATTTTTAGCATGAATTTTTATAATATTACTCTCTTTTTTGAGATTTAAAGTTATCTCATCTCCCTTAGCTTCAGGAATTAAAACTCTTATAAACTCTTCTATACTTGTCTTTCTCATTTGAAAATTTAGCTTTATCATTATTCCACCTTATTTTTATCTTAGTTTTATTTGGCTAATTGCATCATATCAAACATTGGAAGCATTACTGACATTACTATAACTCCTATTACTAGTCCCATTCCAACAATCATTATGGGTTCTAAAATAGAAGTTAGTCCCTTTATCTTATTTTCAATTTCGCTATCATAGAAATCAGATATTTTAAATAACATCTTATCCATGGTTCCTGTTTTTTCTCCTACAGAAATCATTTTCCCAACAATTTTAGGAAATATACCACTATATTCTATCTGCTGAGATATGCTTTCACCTTGGGTAACACTATCTTTTATATTTTTTATAATCTTAGATATAACTTCATTACCCACAGTATTTTGAACTATATCTAAAGCTTCTAAAATTGGTACACTACTTTCTAATAAAGTTCCAAATGTACGAGTGAATTTTGTGATTGCACCTTTTTTGATTATATCTCCAAATATTGGAATTTTAAATTTAAATAAATCAAAATAATATCGTCCTTTTTCCGTATTAATATATCTTTTTATTCCATATATTCCCATTCCTATAAATAATATTATATAAAACCAATACCCAGTCAAAATATTAGAGGTTCCCAGCATTATTTTTGTCGGGATAGGCAAAGATATTCCAGATGACTTAAAAATATTAGCAAACCTTGGTAAAACCTTTGTTAAAAGAAATATTACTACTACTACTGATACTAAAAGCATTCCCAGGGGATACATCATTGCCGATTTTATTTTAGAATGATTTGCCTCTATATTTTCCAAATACTCTCCTAGATTTTTCAATATCTTATCTAAATTTCCAGTTGCCTCTCCAGCTCTTATCATATTTACATATAGTTTAGAAAAAGTATTAGGATGTTCATCTAAAGCTTGAGAAAAACTCATTCCTCCTTCTATATCTGTACGCACTTTTCTTAAAACTTTATAAAAAATAGTTCCCTTAGACTGCTCTTCCATGACTTCAAGGGCTCCAAGTAATGGAACCCCTGCTTCTAAAAGTGTAGCCGTTTCAATAGAAAACTCAACTAACTGTTGTCTTTTTACTTTTTTATACTTTTCAAATATATCTTTTTTTAAAGGATTATCTTGTTTTTCATAAGAAACCAAAACATATCCCATACTTCTCAATTCATCTGAAAGAATTTTCTCATTATCTACTTCCAATTCTCCAGTTATTGCAAGGCCCTCTCTATCTCTAGCTTTGTATTTATATATAGCCATTTAGGTCCCTCCTACATAGAATTTTTAGTTCTTTTCATCATTTCATCTCTACTAATAAACCTTTTTTGATAAAGCTCTTTTAAAGAAGTATCCATACTACGCATACCAAATCTCTTACCCGTTTCAATCATAGAATATATCTGAGGAGTCTTACCTTCTCTAATAAGATTAGAAATAGCAGGTGTCCCTACTAAAATTTCACAGGCTAAAGCTCTTCCTTTTTTTCCTACTCTAGGTATCAATTGTTGAGATATGACCCCTTTTAAAACTGTAGATAATTGCATTCTTACTTGCGCTTGTTGAACTTCTGGAAATACATCTACAATTCTATCAATTGTTTGAGCAGCATCATTGGTATGTAATGTTGCAAATACAAGATGACCGGTCTCTGCAGCTGTTAGAGCCGCCTCTATAGTCTCTAAATCTCTTAACTCACCAATTAGTATTACATCTGGATCTTGCCTTAAAGCATACCTTAAGGCTGTCTTAAAAGATTTTGTATCTGCATTAACCTCTCTTTGTTCTACTATACCTTTTTTATGACTATGAAGATATTCTATTGGATCTTCTATTGTTATTATATGTTCTGCCTTAGTTTCATTTATATGGTCAATCATACTAGCCAAAGTAGTACTTTTACCACTCCCTGTTGGACCCGTAACTAATACTAAACCATTATTATTTTCTGTCATATCTAAAACTGTTTTTGGTAGACCTAATTTTGAAAAACTTTCAATCTCTGTACTTATAGTTCTCAAGGCAACTGCAACTGTACCCCTTTGCATATGTACATTTGCTCTATACCTTCCTAAACCACCTATACCAAATGAAAAATCTACTTCTAGATGCTCTTCCAACTCTTTTTGTTGATCTTCATTTAAAATCGAGTAAACTAATTTTTTACATGTATCTGGCATCAATTTATCATCACCTATTGATATTAATTCTCCATGAACTCTTATAACTGGAGGTTTTCCAACTATTAAGTGAATATCTGATGCCTCTTCTTGTTCTGCAATTTCTAAAATATCCCTGATCTCCATATTTCCCCCTTTAGTATTTTTATTTTTAACTAAATAAGTTAAATGTGATTATTATAAAACCTAGTCCCCAACAATAATATGCAAATATGCTTAATCTTTCTTTGTCTATTAATTTTAATAATAATTTAATTGCAAAATATCCAGATATTATAGAACTGAAAGTTCCAACTCCTATATATATATAATTTAGATCTCCTAACCCACTTTTAATCAAGTCCAAGGTTTCAATTAAAGTTGCTCCTAATATTACTGGAATAGATAGCAAAAAAGAATATTTAGCTGCTAATTTACGATCTAACCCCTTAAATAACCCTCCTACAATTGTAGATCCTGATCTAGATATTCCAGGAAATATAGCAAATGCCTGGGCAAATCCAACTACTATGGCATCAGTCCAGTTCATCTCTTCCATTTTTCGTCTCTTATTTTCAATTCGATCTGATAGCCATAATAATGCTCCGGTAATAAGCAACATAAAACCTACTATTAGCATAGAAGAAAATATTCGTTTAAAAGTATCTTCAAATAATAAACCTATAACTCCAGCAGGAATGGTTCCAATTATTAAATACATTGTAAATTTACGATATTCTTTTTTGAATGTAATTATATCCCATATATCTTTCCAAAATACTATTATAACTGATATTAATGTCCCAAAATGCAAAAATATTTCAAGTGTAACCCCTGGCATTTCCATTTTCAATATATTTTGGAATATAACTAAATGACCTGAACTACTAACAGGCAAAAACTCTGTTAGTCCTTGTATAACACCTAATATTATTATTTTTATTAATTCCATCTATCCCTCCTAAAAAAATACAAGTTT
>JBNJFI010000061.1:0-12851 GCA_051746725.1 Fusobacteriota bacterium | reverse complement strand
GATACAACAGAAGATGTAAATGGAGATAATGGTGGAACTGTAGTAGAAGGAGAGGTTCCTGAAGGTCACGTAAGAATTCATTATCATAGATATAGCGGTGATTATGACTCAAATTGGGGTGTTTGGTTATGGGGAGATGCGTTGGTAAACCCTGTTGAAAATCCTGATTGGGATGCAGGAGTATTTCCTAAATTTACTGAGGAAGATGAATATGGTGTATATAGAGATTTTGAAATAGGAGATGCAAGTGCTAACTTCAATATTGTAGTTAGAAATGTTGGAGGGGCTAAAGATGGTGAAGATAGAACTGGATTATCTCTAAATGGAAATAACGAATTTTGGTTAATAGAGGGAAATAATACTTTAGCAACGGAACCTTTCTACACAGGAGTTCAAGTAGCCTCTATGGAAATAATTTCAGACAGTCAGATAAATATTAAATTAACTGCAGATATGGAAATTGATGAAAGTGATTTTCATTTGAAAGACAATGCAGGTAATGAAATAACGGGATATAACTTTGCACAAGATGGAAAAGATGTAACTCTTACTGGATTAAATTTAGCTTTTTCTAAAAATTATAAAGCTACAGTAAAAACAGCAGCTTATACTTGGGCTACTTTATCAAAAGATTTAGCGAATAGTTTTGAATTTGAGTATACAGGAAATGATCTAGGAGTTACGTTGAATTCTGATGGGTCTGCAGATTTAAAACTTTGGACACCTGTGGCAACAGAGGTAAAAGTTCATGTTTATTCTAAAGATGACCAAACAGAATTAGTAACTTCTGAAGCTGGAATTGCTTTAACTAGAAAAGATAAAGGAATTTGGAGCATTACATTAGATGAAGATAATACTGGCATTTCTAATTTAGACGAGTATTATTATCAATATGAAGTAACAGCTAATGGAGAAACAAATAGAGCTTTAGATCCATACGCAAAATCTATGGCTTCTTATGACCCAGCTGGAGATGATAAAGTTGGGAAAGCAGCAATAATAGATACAAGTTCATCAAAAGCTACACCAATTGGATTTGATACTACTACTATAAATCCAGATATAATGGCTAATAATGTAGATATGGTGGTTTCTGAAATTCATGTAAGAGACTTTACAATAGCTGCAGATATAGATGATGAGTTAAAAGGTACTTATAAAGGATTTACTGAAGGAATTAATTATTTAAAAGATTTAGGAGTTACTCATGTTCAGTTATTGCCTATTCATAATTTTTATACAGTTAATGAAACTGATAGAAGTTATGTAGGAGAAAATGATGATGAGATTAACTTTAATTGGGGATATGATCCTCATAACTACTTTACACCAGAAGGATGGTATTCAACAGATGCAACGGATCCATATTCTCGGGTAAAAGAGTTAAAACAATTAGTACAATCATTACATGAAGCAGGAATTGGTGTAATAATTGATGTTGTATACAATCATACTTACAATAACGATACATTTAATAATGTTGCTCCAGGTTTATATTACAGACCTGATACAGGAACTGGACCAGTTGGAGATCCTGCTGTGGCAACTGAAAATACAATGGTAAGAAAATTAGTTCTTGATTCTATGAAATATTATGTAGATGAATTTGGAATAGATGGATTCCGATTTGACCTTATGGGATTCATTGATAAAGGAACAATGGATCAAGCAAGAGCAGAACTAGGTGATGATATAATATTACATGGTGAGGCTTGGAACTTTACAGATTTAAATGCTGATGCAGGAGAATCTTATGTAAAAGGTATTAGTGATAATAATCTAGACATAGGATACTTTAATGATACATCGAGAGATAGTTATGCAGCGCATGTAGATAATGCTGGAACTAAAGGATTTTTATTAGGTCAACATTCTCAAAATGCAAAGGCAAAAGCAGGGATAATTGCTGGATTAAAAGAATTCCCTCAAGGACCTGATAGTACAGGAACTAGTTATTCAGCAATAGATACAGATGATTATAATAGATTTGCAGATAGTCCAGAAGATACTTTAAATTATCAAAGTATACATGATGGATTTACTCTTTGGGATAGAGTAAACTTAGCATTTGATGGAAGTGTTGAAGAAAGAATAGCAAGACATAACCAAGCATTGGCAATGCTAATGACTTCTCAAGGAAAAGTAATAAACCAAGGTGGAGTTGAATTAGGAAGAAGCAAACCATTTGCAACGAATGATGGTGAACCTGGTAGAGCTCATACTACTGAATTTGTTAATCCAGAAAGAGGGACAGTTAGATTCCATGAAAATAGCTATTCTTCATCAGACTTTACAAATATGATTGATTGGACTAGAGCATTTAGTACTGAGTTTGATAACAATGCTAATGGAGAGAATGATATTTTAGAATATTATAGAGGATTAATCAAGATGAGAAGAAACATTCCTGCATTGAGATATGCAAGTGCAGATAATATTAAAGATGGATTGAGATTTATTGGAGAAGAAAAAGTTGAATTAGAAGAAGAGGGACCAGCTTTTGCAGGATATACTGAATTTAGCGAAGTTGATTCATTTACAATTAACTTTATAAATGCAGATGATGCTGCTAAGGGTAATACTTATTACTTTGCTGGAGAACCTCAAGAAAGCGAAGATAATCCAGAGTCAAATGATATAAGTGTAACTATAGATGATAATGGAGAAGGAAGCATTACATTTACAAGTGCAGATATATCTAAATTTAGATTAGATGCTTGGGGAGCAACTAGTGACTTAAACTTTAAGTTAGTAGAAACTCCTGGAGAATGGGATGCATTACCAAATGCATATTCTGGAATGGGTAATACTAGAATAATTCCTTCTAAAATTTTGGAAGATGACACAATCACAGTTGATTTATCAATAATTGATCATCAACCAGGGTCTGGATCAGTATCAGTTAAACCAGAGAAATTTATAGCATATACATTGGATAATACTTTGGAAAGAGATCAATTAGCTAATGGACTTGGTGGAACAGCTTATACTAAGTTAATAGTACTTCATAATGCAGCTAATTATCCTTTAACTATAAATACTGATGAAATAGTAAATAAATCTGATTGGACTGTAATAATGGATGGAGATGAAGCCGGAATAGATCCACTTTCAGATACTGAAGTAGAAATAAATGATGGAGCAGTAACAATTCCAGCACATAGTTCAGCAGTAATAGCAAAATAGGTTTTAACAAAAAAGGTTGGCGATATGCCAACCTTTTTTTCTACATATTTTTAAATGTTTTAATACAGTTTAACAAAAAATTTAATTATTATTATAAAACAAGGAGTAGAAATGAAGAAAAAAGGAAAATTTTTATCATTACTTATTATATTTTTAGTATTAATAGGATGTATAAATGAAGACTTAAAAGAAGATAAAATATATAAATCAAATGACATTATTTCTAGGGAAAATGAGTATATAAATATAAGCAAAGACACTGTAAAATTTTTATTTAAGGCTCCAAGAGGAAGTAAAGTCAATATTTATACTGGGAAAACGGAAGATGATTTAAAAAAAGTTAAGGAAATCGAAAATTATAAAAATAATGGAGTAAAAATATCTAATTTGAATTCTAATCAGGAATATTTTTATAAAATTGAAGTGATAAATGGTGATAAAATATATATTAGTGAAAACTTAAGCTTTTATAAATTATCTGATCAAAGCTTGTGGGATCCTGTTGATTGGGCTAAAGAAACAACATTTTATGAAATTTTCGTAAGAAGTTTTTATGATGGGAATGATGATGAAGTTGGAGATTTTGTAGGACTAAAAGAAAAAATCCCATACTTAAAAGAACTGGGAATAGAAGCAATATGGCTTATGCCTATAAATGAATCTCCAACTTATCATGGATATGATGTAGTTGATTATTATGGAATTAATGATGATTATGGAACAAAGGAAGAATTTATAGACTTTTTAGAGACTGCACATGATAACGGAATAAAAGTTATTATGGATTTAGTTGTAAATCATTCTTCAGCTAAGCACCCTTGGTTTATAGAAGCGGCAGATGGAAATTCAAAATATAGAGATTATTATAGATGGTTAGATGAATATGAATCTTTAGATGAAATAGGTCCTTGGGGACAAAATGTATGGCATAACGCTTCGGCTCCTGATTATTATTATGGTATATTTTGGGATCAGATGCCTGATCTTAATTTGAGGAATCCAGAGGTAAGAAGTGAGATGAAAGAGATTGCAAAATATTGGTTAGACCCAAATGGAGATGGAGATTTTAGTGATGGAGTCGATGGGTTTAGGCTTGACGCAGCTCTTCATATAGATGATAAGGATTCAGAAGTTACCCATAATTTTTGGCAAGAGTTCAATACATCTGTAAAGAATGTAAATCCTCAGGCTTTTTTGGTAGGAGAAAATTGGACAGATACCAATACAATGGCTAAATTTTATGAAGATTTAGACTCATCATTTAATTTTTCACTTGCAGGTAGATTTCTTAACATGGCCAATGGAAATGAAATAGATATATTATCAGAAATAAGATCTATTTATGATGTATACGGACAATATACAGATAATATTATTGATTCTACTTTTTTGACAAATCATGATCAAGATAGAGTCGGTTCTGTACTGGGAAATAATGAAAGCAAGAAAAAACTAGCTGGATCTTTATTACTAACTCTTCCAGGAACTCCATTTATATATTATGGAGAGGAATTAGGTCAATTGGGGAGAAAACCAGATGATAACATCAGAGAACCATTTGATTGGTATGCATCGGCTTCTGGCCCAGGGATGACTACCATGGAGAAAGGTGGTTTTTATAATCCTATGGCCTATACAGAGGCTAACGATGGTATATCTTTAGAAGAGCAAGATGGTGATCCAGAGTCAATTTTTGAGCATTATAAAAAATTAATAAAAATAAGAAAAGAAAATAAATCATTATTTGATATATCTAATTATAACCAAATTAATACTCCTAATATGATGTATGGATATAAAGTTAAAGAGGAAAACCATAATCTATATATTATACATAATTTGACTGATATTTCTCGGGTGATAACTTTAGACCAATCAGCTACTGAATTAATGGGAGGAGTTGAAGTATCGGAAGATATAGAAATTTCTGGTTATGATACATTAATATTGAAATCTACTTCCAATGATCTAACAGTCGTTGGGTCAGATATAGAAATTCCAAAGGTGACAATGAAGGTAACTGTACCTGAAAGT
The DNA here is from genome assembly GCA_051746725.1 of Fusobacteriota bacterium. Taxonomy (GTDB): domain Bacteria; phylum Fusobacteriota; class Fusobacteriia; order Fusobacteriales; family JBNJFI01; genus JBNJFI01. The sequence goes on along the minus strand of JBNJFI010000061.1, from coordinate 7,631 downwards.
ACTCAAGAGGATGCCCAAATATATATATCAGGAAATATTAATAATTGGACGATCTCAGAAGATTATAAATTAAAAAATATAGGAAATAATATTTATGAAATAGAAATAGATCAAAAGTTGGGTAGTGACTTAATATTCAAATTTGTAATGGGTTTAGGGACATATGAAGATACTTCTAGTAGAAGTGGAGCTGGATTTACTGGCGATGATTACAACAATAGGATTTATGAATATAAATCTGAAAGTGAAACTATAAACTTAGAAGTGACCGAGTGGGTATATTAAATATACAAACTAGAATTAGGTTTATAATTTTGAAAGAGAAAAGTTTAAACATAAAAAAGAAGGAGGGGCAAATGAAAAAAAGAAAGTTTGTACTTTTAGCATTGATATCAATACCTTTTTTGATAGGATGCACTCAACAAAAAGAAACTAGAGTTACAGAATCAAAAAAAGAAGATAAAGTTTTAAGTGTTGGGAAAAACGAAGTAGACGAGTATTTACATGTAGAATCTCCTGACTGGAGAGATCAAATAATTTACTTTATTATGACAGATAGATTTAATGATGGTGATCCATCTAATAATGATCAAGGTGCAAATGAGTATGATCCAACTAAAAATTCTCATTATAGCGGTGGAGATATACCAGGTATAACTGAAAAAATAGGGTATATAAAAGAATTAGGAGCGACGGCTATATGGATAACTCCTCCTGTGGCAAATCAATGGTGGGATCCATGGGTTCATTATTCAGGGTATCACGGATATTGGGGTGAAAATTTCAAAAAAGTAGATAAGCACTATGGAACTCTAGAGGATTATAAAGAGTTATCTGCTACGTTACATAAAAATGACATGTATTTAATACAAGATATAGTACCAAATCATACTGGGAATTTTATGAGATATAATGGAAAATATGACCCTGAAGATGTAACGAAAAATGTTCAGATGAATAAAGGGGCGCTTCCAGTTACAAAGCCGACACAGAAACCTTTTGATATGAATGATCCTCGCAAAAAAGAGGATAGAGAGGCAAAGATATATAACTTTACTCCTAAGATAACAGATTTTAAGGATAAATCACAGTTAAAAACTTATCAGATGAGTGGGTTAGATGATCTTAACACTAAAAATCCAGTTGTTAGAAATGAACTAAAGGATTCATATAATTACTGGATAGAAAACGTAGGTGTAGATGGTTTTAGAATAGATACAGTTGTCTATGTGGAACATGATTTTTGGAATGATTTTGTTCATTCAGAAGATGAAGATCATTTAGGTGTTGAAAATTTTGCTAAGAAATTCAAAAAAGATGATTTTTATACCTTTGGTGAAACTTGGGTTAATGTAGACCCTAATGATGAAAAGGGAGATAGAAGGGCTTCAAGTTATGAAGGAACAGAGGAAAAACCAGAGATGACTTCTGTACTTAATTTTCCTATGCATGTTACAATGCAAAGAGTGTTCGGAGAATCTAAACCAACTTCATATTTAACATACAGAATAAAAAATTCTAAGAAATATTATAAAGATAATTATAAATTATTAAACTTTGTAGATAACCATGATATGAATAGATTGCTTACATCTGCTCCATACTCCGCTGTAAAGCAAAGTATGATGTATATGATGACGATACCAGGTGTACCTGTTATATACTATGGAACAGAGCAACAGTTTACTACTACAAGAGCTTCTATGTTTGAGGAAGGATTTGCATCTGAAGGAGAGGATCACTTTGATACTTCCAATGATATGTTTAAATTTCTTAAGGATATAATAGAGATTAGAAAAGAATATCCAGTATTTAGAAGAGGTGAAATAAAGGTATTAGATGACAATGCTGTTGGGGCAGGAGTATTTGCATATAAAATGGAATATGAAGGAGAGAAAGCATTTATTATATTTAATACATCTAATAATCCAATGTTATTAGATAAATTAGATACAGGTTTAGAAGAAGGGACCCATTTAAAACTTTTAAAAGGCTTATTGAGAATAGATAAGGACCTTACTGTAGGGAAAGATGGGAAATTGAGTAAGATTTTACAACCTAGAGCTGGTTTAGTTTATATTGCAACTGATAAGAAGGAACAAACAAAAGAAGTGGATGGTAAAGTTAATATTAAAGGCTTAAAAGATGGCCAAGAGTTAAGAGAGAACTTAGAGTTAGAAGGAGAAGTAGAGGGATCCAAAAAAGTGTCTCTAGTTATAGATGGAGATATTAGAAACAAAATTAAAATGGAGGTATCTGAAATTGGAAAGTGGACAGGTAAATTACCTGTTGAAACTCTTTCTAATGGTAAACATAAAGTAGTTGCCTATGCTGATTTGGGATCTCGAGAGTATGTTTTATCTGACAGTTATAAATTTACTGTAAATATGCCATTTATAAAAGGGGCAGAATATGAGGATGAGATAGGTGATGATAATGGTCCAACTGGAGATTATGTTTATCCTACTGCGGAAACTTTCGACAATCAGATGGATATAGAAAAAGCTACAGTTTATAAGTCAGGTAAAAATATAAAAGTAGATTTAAAAATGGCAGGTGAGATTTCTACAATATGGAATCCTAAATATAAGTTTGATCATGTGTCTATTAACTTTTATATAGATCTACCAAATAAAGAAGGAGCAAAAGTATTGCCTTATCAAAATGCAGAGGTTCCTAAAGGTATGGACTGGGACTATATGACTCTATTTGGAGGATGGACAAACTTTATATATGGAAGTAGAGGCTCTGGACCTGAAAATTGGGGTAGAGCAACAGGTCAATCGGCTAAGATAGATGTGGATCCAGATAATAGAACAATAAGCTTTACAATATCGGGAAGTGCTTTAGATAATCCAGAAACTTTAGAAGGGATAAAAATATATATTACTACATGGGACTACGATGGTCTCGAAAGTAGATATAGAGAATTACAATCTGAACCAAAAGCTTATATATTTGGTGGAGGGAATGAAGGAGATCCTAAAATAATAGATGACACAGAAATTTTAGAAATAAAATAAAATATCCGGGGCTCAAGATTTATTCTTGAGCCTTTTTTGATAATTATGTTGCAATATTACTCATAAAATGCTAAAATAGAATAAATCAAACAAAAGGAGATGTTTATATGAAAAAAATTATGTTAGTAATTACGATTTTATTTGCTATGGGATGTACAGGTGTGCAAAAGAAAGATGAAGTAGTTATTCCTGATTACGAAGTCAATAACTTAGAAATTAAAGAGGGAGAAAGCAAATTAACTTTAAGTTGGGAATTACCGAAAGATAAAGATGTAGAAGAAATTTATATTATGAAAAGAGGACAAAGTGGAATCGATAGAAAAAGAATTGAGGCAGACAAAAAAGAAATTACTTTTGAAACTCCTCCATTTATCGAAAACTTATTTATTGTAAAAGTTGTAAATAGTCATGGGAGAGAAAGCAAGGGAGTTAGAATAAAAGGGACTGCAAAGCTAGAAACAGTTTTAAGAAATCCTAAGGAATTTATAGATTTAGATTCAGAAACTGTTCGATTTTTATTTAGATCTAATCCAGGTGCAGCAGTTAAATTTTATGTTGGCGAAAGTCGAGATAATTTAAAATTAGCAGAGGAAGATAACAATTATGATTACAAAAAAGGTTTAAAAGTTTCAGGGTTTGAACCAGGAAAAAAATATTTTTATAAAATAGAAGTGGAACATAAAGATAAAAAAGTGGAATCAGAAGTTTTATCTTTTGAGAAGATAGACCGAAAAGATGTTGAAAATGTAGAGTGGGCGAAGGATGCAGTTTTTTATGAAATTTTTGTGAGAAGCTTTTATGATGGTAACGGAGATAAAATCGGTGACTTTAAAGGGCTTACGAAAAGACTGGATTATGTCGAAGATTTGGGTGTAGATGCTTTATGGCTTATGCCAACGTTCGAGTCGCCTAGTTATCATGGATATGATATAGTAGATTACTATTCTATAGAAGAAGATTATGGAACTATGGAAGATTTTGATAAATTTTTAGATGAAGCTCACAAGAGAGGGATAAAGGTTATTTTAGACTTGGTTATAAATCATTCAAGCTTAGACCATCCCTGGATGAAAAAGGCTTTGGAAGACAAAGAGTCTAAATATTATGATTATTATGTATGGGCAGATGAATTTGATAATATAGATGAAACAGGGGAATGGGATCAGCAAATATGGTCTTATTCTGGAAAAGCAAAGGAACATTATATGGGGATATTTTGGTCTGGAATGCCTGATTTAAACTTAAGAAATCCTGATGTAAGAAAAGAGATGAAAGATATAGCTAAATTTTGGTTAGAAAAAGGAGTAGATGGATTTAGGTTAGATGCTTCAAAACATATAGATGATGAAAATAAAGAAGTGACTTTAAATTGGTGGAAAGAATTTAATAGCTTTGTTAAACAAGTTAATCCAGAAGCTTACTTAGTAGGAGAAAATTGGGATAGCGACTATAGTGTGATAGCTCCTTTCTTTGAAACGATGGACTCATCATTTAATTTTGGAATAAATGGTACAATAGTATCTTTGGCAGACGGAAATAAAATAAATGCAGTTCAAGAATTAAATAAAATGTATGATATATATGAAGAATATAATGAAAACTTTATAGATGCAACATTTATTAAAAATCATGATATGGATAGGGTGGCAAGTGATTTAGATGGAAATAAGGATAAAATAAAACTTGCTGGAACTATTTTAATGACGCTTCCTGGAACTCCATTTATATATTATGGAGAGGAATTGGGACAAGAAGGAATGAAACCAGATGATAATATAAGAGAGCCTTTTGACTGGTATGCAGATGCCCAAGGCGAAGGGATGACTTCTATGAACGTAGGAGGATTCTATAATGGAATGAAATATACTGAGCCCAATGATGGAATTTCATTAGAGGAACAAATGAAAGATCCTGAAAGTGTATATACGCATTATAAAAAATTAATAGAGATAAGACAAAGTACAAATGCTTTTAGTAGAGGCGGATATAAAGAGCTTGAAATGGAAGATGGATTATATGGATATGCTCTTGGGTATGAAGATGAAGGTTATATAGTAATTCATAATATAAGTGATGAACAAAAAAGTTTAGATTTAGAAGGAGCTAAAGGGATAGGGTTTGAGGTAGAAGAATTGTTAAATGGAAAATCAATGGAAGATGATTTAAATTTAAATGGTTATGAATCTGTGATAATTAGATTAACGGAATCTAAATAAAATAAAGGGGTAGCGACGATTATAATTATGTCGCTGCCTTCATTTTATTTGAGAGATTATAAAGATTTGGATTATAAAGAATGAGGATATAAATAATAGGAGGAATTATGAAAAAATTAAAAATTTTAATGGGATTATTGGCAATATTTATTTTAGGAGGGTGTTCTTTTTTGCAAAAGACAAAAACAGAATCTAAATCATCGAAGGGAAAAACAGAAGTAACTGTTCATTATAGTAGATTTGAAGAGGACTATGATGGAGTTGAATTAGTAGCATGGGCAACTGGAAGTGGATTGAAAAAGTTTGACTTCAAAAAAGAAGATGAGTTTGGAAAAGTTGCAACAGTTAAGTTAGACAAATCATATGATGAAGTTGGATTAACTATATTAAAAGATTCAAAAAAGGTAATAAAAACTAATCGTTATGTAAAAAATATAAAAAATGGAAAAGCAGAAGTTTGGTTAGTTCAAAAAGATGAGAATATTTATTATGAAAGGGAAAATGCTGATAATTCTCCTAAGATTTATGAGGCAAAAATAGAAGGATCTAAAGAGATAGAAGTAGAATTATCCAATAAAGTAAAAAAAGAAGATAACTTTAAAGTTTTAGATTTAGATGGAAATGATTATGAGATAAACTCTATAAAACATATAGATGGCAAAAAATATATTATAAAGATGGAAAATATACTGGACATGTCAAAACAATATGAAGTAAGTAGTGATTTTTTCAAAAAAGCAATAACTAAAATGGGAGATGCCCTGGAAGAAGATATATTTACATATGATGGGGATGATTTAGGGAATAATTATACTCCTGAAAAAACCACTTTTAAAGTCTGGACTCCAGTTGCAAAAAAGGTAGATGTCTTAGTTTATGATAATTCAGAAGATAAAAATCCTGAGATATATCCCATGGACAGAGCAAAAAAGGGAGTCTGGGAAAAAGATATCAAAAAAGATTTGGAAAACAAACAATATAAATATAGGGTTAATATATATGGGAATATAAATGAAACTGTTGATCCGTATGCTAGAGCTTTAAATACAAATGGAAAACGTGGAATTATTTTTGATTTAGAAAAGACAGATCCAGAAGGATGGTCTGATGACACAAAACCTACTATAAATGAAATTACAGATACAAATAGATATGTTGATCATGTTATATGGGAGGTACATGTAAGAGATTTTTCTATATCTGAAAATTCAGGAATGAAATATAAAGGGAAATATTTGGCATTTACAGAGGAAAATACAACTTTATCTACAGATGAAAAGATAAGTACAGGAATAAATCATTTAAAAGAATTAGGAATAACTACAATTCATTTAAATCCTGTTTATGATTTTGAAACTGTTGATGAAACAGGAAAAGGAGATAATTATTATAATTGGGGTTATGATCCATATCAATATAATGTTCCAGAGGGAAGTTATGCTACTAACCCAGATGATTTAAGTAGAGTTATAGAATTTAAAAAGATGGTCAAAGCATTACATGAAAATGGATTTAGAGTTGTAATGGATGTGGTATACAATCATACATTTGCAACTGGAAATTCAATATTTGATGAATTAGTTCCAAAATATTATTATAGAATAAATGAAGATGGAGAATATTATAATGGGTCTGGTTGTGGAAATGAAGTGGCTACAGAAAAACCTATGGTTCGAAAATTCATCATAGATTCTGTAAAATATTGGGCCAACGAATATCATATAGATGGATTTAGATTTGATTTAATGGGTATAATGGATGTTAAAACAATGGATTATATTGAAAATGAACTGCATAAGATAGATGAGAGTATTATATTATATGGAGAGCCTTGGAGTGCAGGGAATGCAGGTCTAGATGTAGATAAGCAGTTTGAAAAAGGAACTCAAAAGAATATGAATATTGCTGTATTTAACGATAACATACGTGAAGCAATAAAAGGTGGAAATGATGGTGTTTACCCTGGATTTGCAATGGGAAAAAGAAATAAAGAGCTATTTATAAAAAGAGGAGTAGTTGGATCTATAAATTATAATGAAAAAATAAAAGATTTTACTGCTAATCCAGGTGAAAGTATAAACTATGCAAGTGCTCACGATAATTTGACTTTATGGGATAAGTTAAAGGTATCTTTTAGAAAAGAAGAAGAATCAGAAAGAATAAAAATGGATAGGTTATCTCAAGTAATTGTATTGACTTCGCAAGGTGTTCCATTTATATTAGCTGGAGAAGAATTGCTTAGAAGTAAAAATGAAAATCACAATAGCTATAAATCTGGTGACGAAGATAATATGATAAGGTGGAGTCGAAAAGCTAAATATATGGATACCTTTGAATATTATAAAGGGCTTATAAAACTTAGAAAAGAGCATTCTGCTTTTAGGATGGATAG
>JBNJFI010000060.1:0-13155 GCA_051746725.1 Fusobacteriota bacterium | reverse complement strand
AATTATAGAGAAATATCTTTAAAAATAAAGGAGTATAAACCCAAACCAGAAACTGTAGAGGCTTTTTGTGATAAATTGAGTAGAGATATTAATTTGTCAAAAAAGGTAGGGATTTTAATAGGTTATGGATCTGTTAGAAGTCATGCAAGGGAAGAACTAATGGATTTCGTAGAAAAGTTTCAGATACCATTTATGACAACTATGGATGGGAAGGGAATATTACCAGAAGATCATGATTTATCCTTAGGAGTTTATGGGACATCTGGAGATCCAGGTGCCAATAACTTTTTTGAAAACGCAGATACTATTTTAGCAGTTGGAAATTCATTTGCACAAAATGCGACTTTTAATTTTAAAGAGGATTTATATAAAGGGAAAACATTAATGCATATTAATATTGATAAAAACGAGATAAACAAAGTGTATAATGCAGATTATTCCATGGTAAGTGATGCAAAATTAGCCATAAAGGCAATAAAAGATGGTTTATCAAAAAAGGTTAAAGAGAATACATTAAAAGAGATTAAGGAAAATATTAAAAGAGATAAATGGTACGATAAGAAAATTATAAATAGAAGTGATAAGATAAATCCAGGAGAGTTATCAAAGGTCTTATCTGATATGCTGCCTGAAAATTCAATTGTCTTAGGAGATGCAGGTGCTCATATGCTATGGCTAAACTGTTATATGAATTTGGATAAAAATCAAAGATATCAAAACCCAGGAAGCTTTGGTCCAATGGCAAGTCATACAAATGGTTCCATGGGGGTAAAATGCGCTAACCCAGATAAAACAGTTGTAGCAGGTGTTGGAGATGGGGCCTATTTAATGGGAGGATTTGAACTTCTGACAGCTGTTAAAAACAATATACCTGTAATTTGGATAATATTTAATAACGGTGAATTTAATGTAATTAAGAAATTTTTACTTAATATGTATAATGATTATGCATATATGAAGTTTGATAACCCGGATTATGAACAGTATTCCTTGGCGTGCGGTGCACAAGGGTATAGAGTAGAGACAATAGAAGAGTTTAGGGTGGCTTTCAAAAAAGCTTTGGATTCAAAAAAGGCTGTGATTATAGATGCGGTGATAGACCCAGAGGTATATCCGCCATTTGCTTTGGCTAGGGTTTAGATAAAAATTAAGTAAAGAAAATATGAGTTTATCCACAAAGTTATTAAAGATTTTAATCTGATTTAATTTGTATGACGCGGGCGAAGGCCCTTCGCCCTTACGTTTGTGAATCGCATCAGAATGTTGGTAGTTTTAACTGTAAGGGCAAACGGCGTTTGCCCGGGTGCAAACAGTATATAAAAATGGAAAAAAAACATAATTGTTAGATCTCATAAATCAAATGAAATCAGTAGATTATAATTTCGTAACTAGCAAGAGTTTATAAAACTAAAGGAGGAAGTTATGGAAAGATTAAATGCTTTAAAATTTAGTCTTTTATTTTTAATTTTATTAACTGTTTCCATTCAAGGACAAATTAGAGTCGGGGAGTTTCCACAAAATGTAGAAGATGAATTTATCTTAAAACCAGAAAATATCGAGGTTGAAATCTGGCAACAAAATTTAAATGTGCCTTGGGAACTTGTTTTTCTTCCAGAAACCAATCGAGCTTTAGTTACCGAAAGGGATGGAAAGGTATTACAGATTATAGATGGGAATATTCAAAATGAAATATATATAGAAATAGATCTTAATTCCCGAGGAGAAGGAGGATTAATGGGAATAACTTATCATCCTGATTTTCCAGAAATTCCTTATATTTATCTTATGTATACTTATACAGATAGCCATGGTGAGGTTTTTAATAGAGTTTCCAGATTTACAGATCAGGGGAATAGGGCAGTTAATGAAGATATAATTATTGATCAGATTCCAGGGGGAAAATATCATAACGGAGGACGAATTGCATTTGGTCCAGATGGAATGCTTTATATCACCACTGGAGAAACCTTTACTCGAAAAACTTCTCAGGATTTAGATAATTTAGGAGGAAAAATTTTACGTTTGACTCCTGAAGGAAATATACCAGATGACAATCCATTTAATAACTCTCCAGTTTATAGTCTAGGTCATCGTAATCCTCAAGGTATTGATTGGCACCCAGAAACAGGAGATCTATTTATTTCAGATCATGGACCCTCAGGAGAAGGAGGTCTTATGGCAAAGGACAGAATTAAAGTAGTAAAACCTGGGAGTAATTTTGGTTGGCCTGATAAAATTGGTTATTTTGAAGATGGAGAATATGCTAATCCGTTGATAATGTGGGAGGAAACTGTGCCACCTTCTGGAATGACTTTTTATAAAGGAGATTTGTATGTAGGAACTTTAAGAAGCAGTTCTCTTGTGAGAATTAAAATGGATATAAGTAATAATGAATATAATATAAAAAGTATTGATCATCTATTTAATAATGGTAGTGGTTTTTCAACCTATGGTCGTATTAGAAAGGCTGTTGTTGGACCCGATAACTACTTATACTTTTTGACAAATAATCGCGACGGAAGAGGTAGACCAAGAGATAATGATGATAAGATTTTGAGGTTTAAAATAGAAGAATAGATACATGTATTGAATAAAGGACAGAAAGAGGTGAAGAAGATTGATAAGAAAATATTGTAGAGCTCTATGGAAAAAACCAGAGTTAAATGATATGAAAGAAGAGAGAAGTGTAAACTGGATAGAACTTTTTTATGATCTGGTTTTTGTAGTATTGATATCCAAACTGTCCCATAAATTATTAGCGCATCCAGGATGGGATACTGCTTTGGAATATACTTTTTTGTTTTTGGCAGTATGGTTTACATGGATATCCAGTGTGTATTACTTTGATTTAGCAAAGGTTACGGGCCTGAGGCTAATTACTGCCACCTTTGTAAAGATGATAAGCGTGGGAGTTATGACTCTATTTATTGAAAATGCTTTAACAGATGGAAGTTTCGGATTTGCTATTGGTTATATAATACACCATGGATTAATAGTACTTTTGTTTTATGATTTATGGAAGCATAATCGTCATATTGAGAAAGCTAGAAGGGGATTACCAGTTGTTGTAATTTTTTATGGCATATCCACTATTTTATTTTCAACATCTCTGCTATTTAGTGTAAATTATAGGGTTATCTTTTGGGGAGTAGCTCTTTTTATAGATTTTTTAGTCCCTCTAGTTTATACCTATCGAATGGCAGATAAGGGATTTAAAGGTTCTAATAAAAAGTTAAAGATGATGGAAAGGTTTGGATTATTAACAATTATCGTATTGGGAGAAGGAATAATAGGAATAGTCTCAGGACTTTCTCATAGTAAATTGACTCCAGAATTAATGATGGCAGGGTTTATTCAATTTATTTTAGTTTTTTCTTTATGGTATATCCACTTTAGAACAGTTGAAAAGAGAGAGCTAAGAAGAGCACCTTGGTGGAGACAGGTTTGGACCTATTTACACTTTATAATGTATACAAGTATGATTATGGTAGGAGTGAGTATGTTATACCTTATAGAACACTACCATAAAATTTCAGGTGGCAAGATATATTTAGTATCATTTGGAATAGTGATGATAGTATTTGCTCTATTTGAAATATGCTTAGAGAGAAATGACTGCTACGAAGAAGAAAAAAAGGATTATTATATAATCTTTTTTGCAAAACTAATAGGTGGAATAACTTTTTTGACATTAGGTATATTAGATGTTAAATTTGATGCAATTGAATTACTCATAGTTCTTTTATCTGTAACAGCTGTAATTGTTTTTCTGATGCTAAGAGAAGAGGCTAGAGAGGAGATATACCTTGCTAATAAATAAAAAATTAGAGAAGGTGGTAAATATGAAGAAAATATTAATTCTAATAATTTTAATAAACTTTTTTGGATGTAATAGTCAAAAAAGTGGAGCAACCAAGGTACAAAAGGTACATGAAACTGTCCCAGTAGCTGAAATAGATGATATCAAAAAAGAGAATACTGATGTCGTAATATTAGATGTTAGAACACCTGGGGAATATCAGAGTGGACACTTAGAGGATGCTATAAATATCGATTATTATGCTAATGACTTTTCAAAAAAGTTAGATGAGTTAAATAAGAATAAAACTTATATTATCTATTGTAGATCTGGAAATAGAACTGGAAAGACTTTGGATATGATGGAAGAGATGGGGTTCAAAAAAGTGTACGATATAAAGGGAGGAATAATTAGTATACAGAGAGCTAATTATCCTTTGGTTAAGTAAAGATGCAAATTTAATTTTCTTCCATGAGTGGAATAAATTCAAAAGATATAAATAATTAAAAACTATGAATAATATGAGGTGAAATTAAATAAAATAATGAGAATAACATAAAATTAGGAGGTTAAAATGAATGTAATATTTAAAAGAAGAAGTATTAGAAAGTACCAAGATAAACCTGTGGAAGAGGGAAAGATAGAAAAAATTTTAAGAGCTGCAATGGAAGCACCTTCAGCTGGGAATCAACAACCGTGGGAGTTTTTAGTTATAAAAGATAAGAAAAAATTAAAAGAATTATCTGCATTTAGTCCTTATGCTAAAATGGTTGAAGATGCCGCTTTAGCAATTGTATTGTTAGCCGATGAAGATAAAATGAAGCACCCAGAAAATTGGCAACAAGATATGTCAGCTGCAACTCAAAATGTGTTATTAGAGGCTGTTGATGAAGATTTAGGTGGAGTTTGGTTAGGTGTGGCTCCTGTAGATAGTAGAATGGATTATATAAAGGATATGTTTGACTTACCTGATAATATAAAACCATTTGCAGTTGTTCCCATAGGATATCCTAAAGGGGAAGGGAATAAGTTTGTAGATCGGTATGATGAAGATAGAGTGCACTATGGGAAATACTGATTAGATAGTAAGTACTAGGTACCAGGTACTAAGTTTTTTGAGATTTGAAGTTTCTGGTTATTAAAATTTCTGTCGATCTCTAATGGTTTAAAAATACTAGGGGTTGACAGAATAAAGTTTCTGAGACATAGATTTTATTAGTCTGGAAATGTTATTATTTTAATTTAACTGTAAAGGCACTAGAAGAAAAAAATATATAATGTTAATCTAACCATACTGAAAGATAAACTCTTATAACCATGTGTATCTCTGACATTTTGTATCATAAATTGGATTGCCTCCTTTTTTCAAATTTTTATGTAGTAGAATTAACGAAAAATATTATAACCTTAGAAGTTATAGGTAATTATTCAGAATCGGATAGATATAAAAAAGAAAGCCTTTAATATTACAAAAGAGTTTTTAATTATGGGTTTAATGACAAATTCTTCAAAATATCTGGAATCCATATTAGAATAAAAATTCAAAATTGAAAGGAGGTTTATATGAAATATAAATTTTCTGAATTAATTGATGTCAATGATTTTCAAAGATTGTCAGATAAATTTAGCAAAATCACAGGAGCAGTAACGGCAATTCTAGATTTAGATGGAAAGATCTTAACCAAAACTGGTTGGCAAGATATTTGTACAAAATTCCATAGAGTTCATCCGGAAACTTGCAAAAGATGTCATGAAAGTGATACTTTCCTAGCAAATAAGCTAAAAAAAGGAAAAAAATATAATATTTATAAATGTAAAAATGGATTAATTGATGTTGCTTTTCCAATAATGATTAATGGAGAGCATGTTGGAAATATGTTTACGGGACAATTCGTTACTGATAAATCTGATGAAGATTATTTTAGAAAACAGGCAAAAAAATTTGGATTTAATGAAGAAGAATATCTTAGTGCTTTCAAAAAAGTACCTGAATTTTCAGAAGAAAAAATTAAATATATTATGGGTTTTTTCTTAGAACTAGCAGAAATTATAGGTAGTATGGGTTATTCAAAACTAAAAGTTTTAGAAACCAATGAAAATCTTCAGAAAGAAAAAAAGAAAGTGGAAAAAGCCAGTAAAGCTAAAAGTCAGTTTTTAGCAAACATGAGTCATGAAATTAGAACTCCAATGAATGGAATTATTGGAATGACTGAGCTTTTAAAAATGACAGATTTGGATGAAGAACAACAAGAATTTGTAGAAAATGTATTAAAATCATCAGACAGAATGATGATCATAATAAATGATATATTAGATATTTCGAAAATTTCATCTGGCAAAGTAGAACTTGAAAAAACCAAATTTAACTTAAGAAAAGTCATAAATGAAATCATAGATTCTTTTGCTTTGAGTTCTCAAAAAAAGAATATTGAATTAGTTTATTATATAAATCCAAAAGTACCTTATATTTTAAATGGGGATAAAGGAAAAATATCTCAAATAATTACAAATTTAATAAATAATGCCATTAAATTTACAGAATGTGGAGATATATATTTTGAGATAAATGTTAAAGATCGAATTAATAGAAAAATTCAATTAGAATTCATTGTTAGAGATACTGGGATTGGAATTTCAAAAGAAAAACAAAGTGTTATTTTCGAAAGATTTATACAAGGAGATTTAAGTTATACAAAAAAGTATCAAGGAGCAGGATTAGGGTTATCTCTTTGTAAAGAACTTGTAAATTTAATGGGAGGAGAAATTTTTCTAAGTAGTGATATAGGGTCTGGAACAACTATAGAACTATATATTAATCTTGAGATTCCAAACAATAATTTAAATGATGAAGCTTTTTTAGAAATGGATTTGAATCTAAATGGTCATAAAATATTGGCAATTGATGATAATGAATTAAACAGGTCAATAATTAAAAAAATGTTAAATGAAAATAACATAAAAGTAATAACTTCTCCTTCTGGAAGAAATGGAATAGAAAAATATAAAAGAGACCCCGAGATTGATTTAGTTTTAATAGATGTTAATATGCCTAAAATGGATGGAATAGAAGTAGCAAAAAAATTATTGAAAATAAAACATGAAAAGACTAATATTATTTTATTTACTTCTATAGATATTAGAGACCGAATAAAAGAAATAAAAAAAATTGGGATAGATGGCTATATAATGAAGCCAATAAAACGGGAAGATCTGTTCAATGAAATGAAAAAATATTTAACACGAAAAATATAAATAATATAAAATTATCGCTATTAGATTAAAAAAATATATAGCATTGTGAAAATTTTTATATTATAATTTGAATAGATAGTTTTAATAAGGAAAGAGAATAGAGAGGTTTTATTATGAAAAAAACTTGAACTAGATGTAGTAACTTTTGATGATAATACCACAGATTTCATCATGAACTAATTAAGAAATTATTGGAAAAAATGTTACATGAATTGATATTGAATGATATAGGATATATTCCTCAAAAAAATAGCGCATATGTTTGATAAAGGCCAGGTATCTGTTAATTAGTTTGTTGATTCAGATTCTAGAAATAACCGTTTGAATCCAATAGAAATTGGAATTATTAATCGACTGATTGGCAGAAGAATTTTGTTAATTACCAAAGTAACTCAGATAGATTATAAATTATTAAAAAATTTAGAGGATTTTAGAAATTTAGAAAAAGTTGGTGGATTTGGAAAAGGATGGTATATACACAAGTATTGGAAGAAATTAATTTAAAATATTATGAAAAAGATGGAGGATGGCGTAATTCATATAAAATTATAGCACCTAAAAAAAATAGATTATTTTTCTAGAGGTATTACTGAGATACTGTCAGAATCTAAAATTTATCCAAATTATCAATTGAAGATAATTTAGTGTTAATTTATGATAGAAATTTTAGATTTTATCTTAGTAATTCTTCTAAGGAGTATAAAGATGTAATAGAGGAAGTATTTAAAAACTCTGAAGAAAATGGGGTGATGGAAGAATTAGTTAGAAAGCACTGGCAAGAAACATTCGATCGACTTAATTATGATAAAAGAATAACAATGAAATTAAAAAATACTAAAATTGATTTAAATATAAATTGATTTAAATAACGATACTAAGAAAGCTCTCTAATATTAGGATAATTGTTCTATAAAAAATAATACTCAATAAATTATTATTTAAAAATAAAACTTGATTTATTTACTAATAAATTGTATATTTATATGAGGACTAAAATTACCAAGTAATATTTATTGGATTAATAAATGGTTTCTAAAAATTAGGTAATTGTAGAACTTTGTAATAAAAAGCATAGTTTATTAAGGAACTTGGATTAAATTGATTTGTATTAAGCGGAAGAAGATTCTTCCAATTTGCAATTATGAATTATTTTGAAAAAGGTGACTACCTATAATATAAGGGGAAACGGAGTTTTTTAAGAGTGGCCAAGATATAAAAATGGAGGTAAGTTATAATTGTTAATTAATAAATTTAATAAATCTAAAGATTGGATTTTACAACTATCTATTTCTGCAAACATTAAGGAGGTAACAAGAAAATGAATATAAAAAGTATAAAATTTAAGTTTAACTTGTCTGTGTCATTAATAATTCTATTGGTAGCTTTAACTATGGGTTCTACGTTATATTATTTTATTTCAAGAGATATAAAAGATTTTCAAGAAAAAAATTTACCACAAAAAGCTTTAGATGTGTCTAAAATTGTTGAGGAGCGTCTAAATCAAAGAAAAGTAGAATTAGAAGCAATTGCTTCTAGAGATGATATCCGTAATATGAATTGGAGTATTCAACGAGAAACATTGAAAAAAGAAATATCAAGAACTAAATATTTGACTTTAGCAGTAGTTTTTCCAGATGGAGAGACATATTATATTGACGGAACTAGAGCTTCTCTAGGAGACCGAAGTTATGTCAAAAAGGCCTTTGACGGGGAAACAAACCTATCAGATATTATTATTAGTAGAGTAGTAGGAAAACCTGTTATAATGGCTGCCACCCCTATATATAGGGGTGGGAATATAGAAGGAGTTTTAATTGCAAGAATGGATGGTAACGAATTAAGTCAAATCACAAATGATATAACATATGCAGAAACAGGATATGCATATATTTTAAATGAAAAGGGAGATATTATTGCTCATAGAAATCAAGAAATGGTTATGGAGCAATATAATATATTCGACGAATATAAGAAAGATCCAACTTTAGAAGAAATGAAAGATTTAGCTGTAAAAATGAGATCGAACAAATCAGGTTTTGGAGAATATGTTTTAGATGGTAAAAAGTTATATGCTGGTTTCTCTTCAATCGAAGGAATGAATTGGTCCATTGCAGTGACAGCTCCACAAAGTGAAGTATTGGAAATATTAAGAGTTGTCAAAATTGCTGTATGGATTACAAGTATAATAGTGCTAATAATAGCATTAATATTATCAACAATAGTTACTAATTCGATAACAAAGCCAATTTTAAAATTTGTAGAAAAATTTGAAATTGCGTCTAATGGAGATTTGACTACTCAAGTAGAAATAAATAGACAAGATGAAATTGGTGAAATGGCCAATAAATTTAATGCTTTTATGATAAAGTTAAATAGAATTATAAGTAATGCTAAAAAAACAGTTAATGATGTAACTCAAAAAAATATAGAATTAGCGGCGGTAATGAATAATATAATAAATGGTAAAGATGCTAATATAAATAATGGCTTGGATGAAGGAATAATCCAGTTAAAAAATCATATAGAAGATATAATGGATGGAGTAAGAAATCAAACAGCAGCTTCTGAGGAAACTCTAGCTGGTTTAGAAGAAATTTCAGCTACTTTATCATCAATAAAAGACAGTACTCATGAAGTTCAAAATACTTCGAAAGAATCATTACAAAGAGGACAGAAAGGTATTGAATATATGAATACTATGAGTAATAAGATGAATGATATTAATCGTAGTGTAGAGGAAACAAATATAAAAATAGATGATTTATCACAATTATCAACAGAAATTGGAAATATTTTGGTAGCAATAAATGGTCTTTCAGAGCAGACAAATTTATTAGCCCTTAATGCAGCAATTGAAGCGGCGAGAGCTGGAGAAGCTGGAAAAGGATTTGCAGTAGTTGCAGATGAAATTAAAAAATTAGCTGAAAAAACAAGCGGTGAAACAGAAAAAATAGAAGATATTATAACAAATATTCAAAAAGAAGTTAGTTTAGTAAAATCTTCTAATGATGAAGTCTTTGATAATGTCAAAATGGGAGAAAAATTGAATGATGAAGTTAGAATAATGATAAAAAGCATTTTAGAAAGTATTGAAAATAATGATAATCAAGTTAATCAAGTTGTTAATTCCGTAGAAGAACAAGATACTGCTACTAGTGAAATAACAAATGCTATAAGTGATATTGCTAACCAATCTACAAGTATAGAAGAAAGTTCTTTGAATAACCATGAAATTTCTGTAGAAATAACTAATTTATTACTTGAGGAGTTAGAAGTAGTTGAAAATTTAGCAAAACAAGCTAAAGAACTGAAAACAGAAATGGATTATTTCACTATTAATAAAGAAAAAAATTCTAATGAAAAAACAATAAAAGAGAGAAAATAATAAAAATTACATATTAGCTAAAATCAGGAGATTAGAATTTTGCAACTAGCTAAAATATAACGAAGAAAGGAGAGGAAAAGTATGGAGGTTATATAGTATTAAAAATTTAATGTCAATTGATATTGCAATATAAGTAATTAAATAAATACTTATATTATGATAATATACAGAATTGTGCAAAATAGACTATAATATTTAATTGCTATATGATATGGGGGAATCAATATGAAATCAGAAGAAACAACTCAACGGTTAATTATTTTTAATTTAGGTGAGAATATATATGGATTTGATATACAGAAAGTTCAGGAAATAATGAATGTACCAGTAATTACAAAATTACCTAGTAACTTAGATTATATTTTAGGGGTTATTAATTTACGTGGAAAAGTTATTCCAATTATTAATCTTAGAAAAAGGTTAAGGCTTAAAAATAAACAAAAATCCGAAAAAAAGAAAATAATTATTTTAAAAGAAAATGACAGCACTTATGGATTTTTAGTAGATGGAATTTCAGAAGTGGAGAAAATAAATAGTAATATGATTGAATCAGCACCGGATAATTTTTCAAAGTCTGAAAAAGAATATATAAAAAATATAGTAAAAATGGAAGATTCCATATTAATATTATTGAAGATAAATAAAATTATTCAATAATAATTCTGTTATAATACGGAGGTGATATAATGAATTTTGATATATATAGTGATGACTCTATTTCATTATTTTTAGAGGATGTTCAAGAGAATTTAGAAATTATTTCCATAGATATATTAAAACTTGAAAAAAGTCCTAATAATAATAAGCTAATAAATGATATATTTAGAGGTTTACATTCTATAAAAGGTGCTGCAAATATTTTGAAATATTCTATAATGGGGACAATAGCTCATAATTTGGAAACTATATTTGGAAAAATCAGAAATCATAAACTGGAAATATCTAAGGATATAACAGATGATGTTTTAGACGGTGTTCAGATAATGAAAATTATTTGTGAGGAAATTGCTGAAACTAAAAAAGAGCTTTCTTTAAAGGATATTAAGTCTAAAACAGGCATAAATTTCGATAATTATATTTCAAAACTCAATGATATTTCAGAAATTGGTTCTAAGATAAACAAAACTAAAAAAATCAAAAAAAAATTTAAAAATTTAAAAAATACAAAAGGTGCAAATTATGAGATCAGAATAGAGCTCCATGAAGATGATCCAATGAAAAAAGCAAGGTTTTTTATAATTTATAAAAATCTTAGTGAAAGTTTCAAGGTTATTTCTTCAGTACCCTCCGAGCAAGATTTTAAAAATGATGATATAGATGAAAATGATATTAATGAATTTGGAATTTTTAATATTTTTTCAGATCATCCTGAAGAAGAAATATATAATTCTGTCAAAAAATTTACAATTAAATCTTTTGAAATATTACCGATAAATCAAGGCAAAGAAGAAAATTATCAAAATGAATCAGATGATAACATTAAAGAAAAGAAAGAATTTCATGCAAAAGAATATATAAAAGTTGAAAAAGGAAAATTAGATAAATTATTTAGTATAGTAGGAGAATTATTCATTGAAAAAAACATATATGATCAGATGCATAAAAAGATGCAAGAAATAAGCTTAGAACTTTTAGATGAAAATATAAGTTTAGAAATAAGTAAGAAGATTAATGATTATTTGGATAATTATGCGATTACTAATAAAAGCCAGGATAGATCCTTAAACTCTCTTCAAGATATATCTAATTCTTTAAGAATGGTTCCTTTAAAATCCACTTTTGGAAAGTTACCATTAGCAGTAAGGTCTTTATCGCAAAAACTTAATAAAAAAATTGAATTAGATATATCTGGTGAAAGTACTGAAATAGATAAATTATTAGCTGCAAAATTAGAAGATCCACTCTTACATATGATAAGAAATTCTGTTGATCATGGTATAGAAATACCAGAAGATAGGGTAAAAAAGGGAAAATCTGAAACTGGAAAAATAAAAATAGAAGCGTATAATTCTGGTAGCAATGTTGTAATTAAAATTCATGATGATGGTAAAGGTTTAGATCCAGAAATAATATCTAAAAAAGCACTTAAGGAAGAAATCATTACTTCTGAAGAACTGGATAATTATACTGATCAAGAAAAGATAGAATTGATATTTAAGCCAGGTTTTTCTACGGCCAAAGAAGTTACAGATGTATCTGGTCGAGGTGTAGGTATGGATGTTGTAAAAGAAAATATAGAAAGCATAAAAGGGTCCGTGGAAATCGAATCTATAAAAGGGAAAGGAACAACATTTTATATAAAATTACCATTAACACTTGCAATAATAAGATCAGTATTAGTGGATATAAATAACGAATTATTTGCCTTTAGCTCAGATGATGTAGTAAAAATTGAAAAAATTAATAAATCTGAAATCAAAAAAGTAAACGGACAAAAGATAATTAATTACAGAGAAAGAGCAGTTCCAATTATAGATTTAAGAGATATTTATCATAAAAAACAAAAAAAAGAAAATGATAAGGCAATATATGAAAATCTAATTATACTTAAACAAAATAAAAGAATGTATGGATTTAGAGTTTCAAAATTTGTAAATCAAAAACACATTGTTGTAAAAGATATTGAAGGAAATTATCATGATGGAATGTCAATATTGGGAGCTGCTATTTTAGGAGATGGAAAAGTAGCGATGGTTCTTGATGCAAATAGTTTGATAGA
>JBNJFI010000059.1:8428-13541 GCA_051746725.1 Fusobacteriota bacterium | reverse complement strand
AGGTCGAAATGCCGGGATAATTTTTTGGGATAAATAACTAAAATTTAGTCACGAATTAATTTAATTCGTGACTAAATTTATATATTTTTTAACTTAATTAACCCTTTTTTGCAAATAATCTTTAGGGTTTAATTTTACTATTCCATCATCAGTTTGTTTTCTGAGTTCAAAATTAAAACTATCTGAAGCTGTGGCTATTTTAGAATTTAGTGTTTTGATATAATCTCCCTTATTAACATTTAGTTCCTTTAGATTATAATATATAGAAATATAGCCGTTATTATGATACACAAAAAGAGTTTTCCCTATGCTGCCCTTATCTCCTGAAAAAATAACAATTCCTTTCCCAGCTGGAAAAATAGAGTCTTCTTTTTTGAGTTTAAATTTCAAATTTTTTGTCTTTTCTAAATTATTGGTATTATCTAAATGTATATTAGATACTGGATAGAAAAAGCTCTCTCTTTGTTGTTGGGTGTTGGTTTTGGTAACAACCTTTTTTGCAGATTGCTTTTTTTCCTTTAGATAAGTTGTATCTTTTTTGGTATCCTTTTTAGGGGTTGATTTTTCAACTTTTTTGGTATCTTTTTTTTCTAAAGAACTGTTTTGTTTTGTATTAGATGAAGAATTTTCAATATCGTTTTTAGCCACAGAATTTTTATCAGCAATATATTTGCTTTTATTATTGGTTTTATTCTTTTTAGAGTTATCCTCTGACGTATTTTTTTGCTCAATAGACTCCAATAGTTCTTGAGAATAATTATTAGTACCATTATCAAATGTAAGATCTTCGTTTTTAACAATGACAGATGTCCCGTCATCTCTTTCTTTTAAAGTGTTTTTAGTGTTTTGGTTGGTTCCATTATCAAACTTATTATAATGACTGTTGCTACAACCTAAAAATAATAAAAATGGAATAATAATAAGAATTTTTTTCATAAAAAACCTCCTCTTTTTTGGTATTATAACATAAATTTGCATAATTATATATATAGTATCGGAAATATAATATAAAAGTTGAATAATACCTTAAATTTTGGTATTATAAATATTAAAGTATTGGAATTATATATAATATAAATCATATAAATAAAAAGTAGATTATCTTTGAAAATCATAGTATATAATGGTATAATACTGTAGAGTTTTATTATAAAATTGAGAATTAAAATAATCAAATGGGAAAGTGGGAATAATATGCAAAATTTATATATTTCACCTGGAAATTATATTTCAGGTTTTGATAATTTAGAAAATTTAGGAGAGTACGTCGGTGATTTATCAAAAAAGGTTTTATTGTTATCAGATAAGACGGTATATCCGTTGATAAAAAAGGGAATTGAATCTTTAGGAAAAAATAAAATTGAGTATGACCAGGAGTTTTTTAATGGAGAATGTAATTACGATGAAATAGATCGATTGGTTGCAATTGCAAAAGAAAATAAAAATACTGGTATAATTGGTTTTGGAGGAGGAAAAATCCTGGATACGATTAAAGCAGTGGGATATAAAGCTGGTTTAAAAACTATCACAGTACCCACAAATGCAGCTACTTGTGCAGGATGGTCATCTCATTCCGCGATATATACGACATATGGTATAGCTTATGAGTATCTAGATGAAAAGAAAAATCCAGATCTTTTATTTATGGATAAAAAGATTATATTTGAAGCTCCAAAGAGATATATTATATCTGGAATATTAGATACTTTGGCAAAATGGATAGAAACATCTGCTTCCACAAGAGATTTAAAAAATAAAAATACAGAAACAAATATAGCGATATATTTAGCAAAAAAATCATATGAAGATATGTTTAAATATTCAAAAAAGGCCTTGGAAGATATTGAAAAAAATAAATTTACAGAAGCTGTTGATATTATAATTGAAAATATCATACTAACTGCTGGATTAGTTGGAGGAATTGGAGGAGAAGCTTGCCGAGCCGTTGCTGCCCACGCAGTTAATAATGGATTTACAGCGCTTCCCAAAATCTATAGAAAAAATTTACATGGAGAGGTAGTTGGATTTGGAAATATAGTACAATTAATATTAGATGAAAAAGAAGAGTCTGAAATAGAAAAAGTTATAAAATTATATAAATATTTAGATGCTCCATGTGGTTTAGATGACATGGGTTATAGTAATTTGGATGAAGATGAAAAAGATATAGTTATAAACAGAGCTTTATATAAAGGAGATACTATTTGGAACTTACCTTATACTGTTAATTTTGATATGTTAGAAAGTGCGATTAAAAAAGCAGATAGTCTCTGCAAAAAAGTAAAAAAATAAAAATATCAGGAGGAAATAATGGGATTAAGAGAAGAAGCATTAAAGATTCATAAGCAAAAAAGAGGGAAATTAGAAGTTGTTAGTAAAATAGAGGTAAAAAATAACAAAGATCTATCTTTAGCATATACTCCAGGGGTAGCAGAACCATGTAAGGAAATCGCCAAGGATAAATCAAAAGTTTATGATTATACAATAAAAGGCAATACAGTTGCTGTTGTTTCAGATGGAAGTGCAGTATTAGGACTTGGAGATATAGGACCAGAAGCTAGTTTGCCGGTTATGGAAGGAAAGGCTTTGCTTTTTAAAGAGTTTGCAAATATAGATGCAATTCCTATATGTTTAGATACCCAAGATGTAGATGAAATTGTAAAGACAGTAAAACTTTTGCAACCTACTTTAGGTGGTGTGAATTTAGAGGATATCTCAGCTCCTAGATGTTTTGAAATAGAAAAAAGATTGAAAGAAGAATTGGATATACCAGTATTTCATGACGATCAACACGGTACAGGAATAGTTGTATTAGCTGGAATTATTAATGCCTTAAAATTAGTAGAAAAAAACCTAGAAAATACTAAAATCGTAATAAATGGTGGCGGAGCAGCTGGAACATCTATAGCTAAATTAATATTGAAAGCAGGAGCTAAAAATGTAATTGTAGGTGATCTAAAAGGAGCTATTTCAAGAGATGATAATAGTACTTTTGTAGGATCTCACCATGAGGAGTTATCTAAAATAACAAATCCAAATTTAGAAAAAGGATCATTAAAAGATATAATGAAAGATGCAGATATATTTATAGGAGTTTCTAAAGGAGGGCTAGTTGATAAAGAAATGGTCAAATCAATGAATGAAGATGCCATTATTTTTGCAATGGCAAACCCCACTCCAGAAATAATGCCGAACTTAGCAAAAGAAGCAGGAGCAAAAGTTGTAGCGTCTGGAAGATCAGACTTTGACAACCAAGTGAATAACCTTTTGGCTTTTCCAGGTATATTTAGAGGAGCTTTAGATTCAAAGGCAGATGCTATAACTGAAGAAATGAAATTAGCTGCATCATATGCTATATCAAAAGTTATACCTGATGATGAGATAAGTGATATAAATATAATCCCTTCTCCATTTAATAGAGAAGTTGTAAAAGTTGTAGCAAAGGCTGTGGCAGACACTGTAGAAAAAAATAATAAAAATAAATAAACCGTCATAAAGGGGGATAAAATGATAAATTTTGATAGAATCAATAAAAGTATTAGAATCAAAATAAAAAATAAACCTGGAGTATTTGGTAAAATCGCAGATGTAATAGGTGCTAATAATGGAAATATGGGAGATATAAAAGTTCAGAGAAAAAGTCAAAAATATATTATAAGAGATGTCAAAATAAATGCAGAGACACCAAATAAAATGAAAAATATAATAGATGAGCTTCGAAAAGTAAATGATATGAAAATAATAAAAGTGTTTAGCGATATCTCCAAGGCGCATGAAGGTGGGATGCTAGAAACAAAAAGTAAAGTAAAAATAGAAAGTAAAGAAGATTTAGATAAATATTTTCTACCTGGAATATCTAAAATAGCTAAAACAATTGATAGAAATTATAAAAAAGTATATGAATATACCAATATTGGAAATACAGTAGGTATTTTTAGTACTGGAGAAAGTCTTTTGGATTTTAATATATGTAATGCAGAAGCTACCTATTCTGTTATGGAATCCTATGCAGCAGTTTTAAATGAATTTGTAGGGGTTTCAGCTATGCCAATGGTTTTAGATAGTAAAGATGAAGATACAGTTATTAAGACTATTGATACTATGCATAAAAATTTTGGTATGGTTATTTTAGAAGATATCCATACTGAAACTGTAAAAAAATTAGAAAAAAGATTGCATGGAAGACCTACCCCTATATTAGATACTAATAAATATGGAAATGCCATAGCAACCTTAGCAGGCTTAATTAGTATATTTAAAGATAGTGATAAAAAATTATCGGAAAGCACAGTTGGTTTTTTAGGATTTGGAAGTAAGGCTTTAGGAACAACACAACTTATGCAAGCATATGGAATAAAAAAAATATATGCAAATGATATAAAAGAAGAAGGAAAGACTAGAATGAAAGAAGCAGGAGTTATGGACATAGATACTGCTAAAGAACTTATGGATAGATCGGATATAGTAATAGGAACATCTAGAAAACCAAATATCATAAAATTTGGTATGGTGAAAAAAGATCAAATAATATTAGCTTTATCTAAACCTATTCCAGAAATAAAACCAGAAGTTGCAAAAAAGGCAGGGGCTAAATATGCTGGAGATGGTGGATTAATAACCCCTCTATTAGTAGTTCCTGGATTAATTAGAGGAGCATTAGATGCGAGAGCGAGTAAAATATCTATAGAAATGATGTTGGCAGCAGCCGAAAAACTTTCAGACATAACACCTAAAGGTGAAATGTTACCTGAAATATTCCAA
This sequence comes from Fusobacteriota bacterium, assembly GCA_051746725.1. GTDB lineage: Bacteria > Fusobacteriota > Fusobacteriia > Fusobacteriales > JBNJFI01 > JBNJFI01. Next base: position 8,780 of record JBNJFI010000059.1, on the reverse strand, counting down.
AAAGATTTACATAAGGAGATAGCTAATACAGTAAAACAGGCAGCTAAAGACGAAGGTGTAGATAATTTATTAGAAGAAGAAGTAGATGAAGAAAACGAAAATAAAGAAAAGGCAGAAGATATATTTGAAAATATAAAAGATGTAAACATGTGGATGCCTAACTAAACTTACCTGGATCCTCTCCTTTCAAAGGGCAGACTGTATTATAATTAAAAATTGGCTATTAATATGTAGGGGTGCCCCTTGTGGGTACCCATTAAAAAAATCATGAGAATATGGAATCTCAGTATTGCCAAACAGTCTGTCTGCAAGAGGGAGATTTATAGGGGATGACTTTTAAGCGATTATCTAT
>JBNJFI010000059.1:0-8328 GCA_051746725.1 Fusobacteriota bacterium | reverse complement strand
CCATTAAAAAAATCATGAGAATATGGAATCTCAGTATTGCCAAACAGTCTGTCTGCAAGAGGGAGATTTATAGGGGATGACTTTTAAGCGATTATCTATAAAAATTAATACGAGGAGGAGTTGTGCTTTTCAAAAAAGATTTTATTGAAAAAATGGCTACTTTTTTTGGTTTAGGAAATTCGCCAATAATGCCAGGAACTGTAGGGACTTTAGGTGGAATCCCTTTAGTTTTGGGTTTAAAATTAGTTAATGATAATATATATTTTTATATCTTAGTGTTTTTTATCTTTTTTGCAATATTCATATCTAGTAAAGCAGAAGAGATATACGGCAAAAAAGATTCTCAAAATATAGTGATAGATGAGGTTGTAGGTTATTTAGTAACTATGTTTTTATTGCCAATAACTATAAAAACGATACTTATAGGATTTTTGCTTTTTAGATTTTTTGATATTACTAAAATATATCCCATAAGCAAATTACAAGAAATGGAAGGTGGAATAGGTGTAGTAATAGATGATATTCTAGCTGGTATATTTGCAAATATAGTTTTATGGGGAATAGTTTTATTTGTTCTGTAATTTACTAGGGAGGCCATAATGGAGTTAAAAAGAGACTTGAAAAAGGCTTATGATGATTTAATATCTGTATTTTTTGCAATTGCAGAAGATATGACTTCTACTTTTGATGAAGAGGAGTTAATGAAAATATCATTAAAAGTTATTAAAAATATTATAGAGTATGAGGCAATTGTTTTTATTGATTATAGTGAATCAAACGATATGTATATAATCAAAAAAGAGGTGAACTATAATGATAAATTAAAACTTCATCTTCGAAAGACAATTAATGATGGTTTAATAAAATGGGCCTCTAAATTAGGTAAGCCTTTTATAACAAGAGAATTAGTCGGAGATATAAAGACAACTGTTATAGTCCCGTTAATTTATAAAGAAAAATTACAAGGTGCTTTTTTGATTCATACCAAAAAAGATGAGACTTATTTTAATCAGAATAAATTAAAAATATTAACTATAATAGCAAGTCAATTGAGTATAGCTTTTGAAAACATACATTTATATAAAAATTTGGAAAAAAGAAACGCTAAACAAGAAGCTTTAAAAAATTATATGAATGATATAATTAAAAGTCTAAGTAATGGTATAATAGTAGTTGACGAAAAAGGAATAATAAGAGTCTATAACAGAAAAGCAAGAAAACTATTAGGAGTTAATGAAAAAAAAGTAGTATTCAGAAATATTAAAGATACAAAGTTCAAAAAAGACTTTATAAATGAAATTGAAGGTATGAGATTACAAACTCTCAAAGTAGATGATACTATTCAAAGGGAAGTAGAATATGAGAAAAAAAATAAAGAGTTCTTACCTTTAGAATTAAAAACTCAAGTTTTGAGAACTAGAGATAGATTTCAAGGAGTAATATTTGTCATCAGAGACTTAAGAGAAAGCAAAGAATTAAAAGAATTAAAAAGGATAGATAAAATGAAAGATGAATTTTTATCTATGGTCTCTCACGAATTGAGAACGCCTTTGACTTCTATAAAAGCTTATACAGAAACTTTGTTATTTATGGCAGAAGAAAAAAAGGATAAAGAGAGCGAAGAATTTTTAGAGATAATAGACCAAGAAAGCGATAGATTAGGAAGATTAATAAATGATGTTTTAGATTTATCGAAGATTGAATCTGGTAAGATGACTTTTATATTAAAAGAGCAGGATATTAATCCAATAATAGATATAAGTTATCGAAATATGAAAAGCCATGCTGAAAGTAAAAATATAGATTTGAAATTAATAAAAGATAAAAAATTACCTCCAGTTAAAATTGATAAAGATAGAATTTTACAAGTATTAGCCAATTTAATAAATAATGCTTTAAAATTTACTGAAGAAAATGGGAAGGTGACAGTTAAAACAGAAAGAAAAGATGAAGATTTCATATTGATATCTGTTTCTGATAATGGAACCGGTATAAAAGAAGAGGATATTGAAAATGTATTTGAAAAATTTAAACAATCAGAGAACATATTAACTAGAAAAGAAGGGGGAACTGGTTTAGGTCTACCTATATGTAAAAATATAATTGAATACCACAACGGTGAGATCTGGGCAGAATCCAAATTAGGAGAGGGATCAACTTTTTTCTTTACACTACCAGTCGTAAATATAGGAGGTAAAAATGAGTAAGAAAATTTTAGTAGCAGACGATGAAATGCATATATTACAAATAATTAAATTTAATCTTCAAAAGCGTGGAGGATATGAGATCATAACAGCAAAAAATGGTGAAGAAGCTTTAGAAAAAACTAAAGCAGAAATACCTGATCTAATATTATCCGATGTTATGATGCCAAAAATGTCAGGGTTTGAATTTTGTGAAAATGTAAAGAAAAATAATGAATTAATGAATATTCCTTTTTTGATATTGACAGCTAAGGGTCAAGAAAGTGATGAGATTAGAGGAAATGAAGTTGGAGCCGACGATTATATAACAAAACCATTTAGTCCAAGAGCACTTTTAAAAAAAGTAAAAGAAATATTGGGGGAATGAATTAGATGATTAATACTTGTCATATTATCTTAATAGGAACTGAATTATTAAATGGAATGATGGTAGATACAAATAGTATTTATTTAGCAGAAGAATTAAATGAATTTGGGATTAAAATATCTGGGAAATCAGTCGTAGGTGATAATATAGATGATATAGTTAGAGTTCTTTCTAATGTTCAAAAAAGAGAAGATATGGTTATAATTTCAGGTGGATTAGGTCCAACTGTAGATGATATAACCAGAGATGCTGTGGCTAAATATCTAAAAAGAGATTTGGTATTTAATGAAGAAGAGTATGAAAAAATAAAATCAAAATTTGAAAATTTAAGAAGAAAAATGCCTAAAAACAATAAAAAACAAGCTTTGTTTCCAGAAGGATCACAAGTTATAGAAAACATAAAAGGAATGGCTCCAGCATTTTTCGTTGAAAATATTGGTGTTTTTCCAGGGGTTCCAAATGAATTAAAAGTTACTTTTCCTAAATATTTAAAAAATTATGTAGGTGGAATTCAAAAAGAAAAAAATTATATTAAAGACCTTTTATTATGGGGGTTACCAGAATCTACCATAGAAGAAGAAATTCAAGATATAGTGGAAGATTTAAATACTAATAATAATATCGAGATTGAATTTCTTGCGAAGGATTATGGTATAATAATAAGATTTTTAGGTGCCATGAGTAGAAAAAAAGATATTCTAGAAATAGTTGATAATATATACTCTAGGTTAGGAAATTATATATTTGGAGAAGATAATGACAGAATAGAAAAAATATTATTTCAAAAATTAATACAAAAAGATTATACATTATCTACTGCTGAATCTTGTACAGGAGGATTAGTTGCAGATAAATTGGTATCACTTCCAGGGATATCTAAATATTATATCGAAGGTTTAATAACCTATAGTAATGATTCTAAAATCAAAAGATTACAAGTAAAACCTGAAACTTTAGAAAAAAAAGGAGCGGTTAGTAAAGATACAGTTTTTGAAATGTTAGATGGCCTTCAGACAGACTTGGGAATAGCAATATCAGGTATAGCTGGTCCCACAGGTGGAACGAAAGAAAAACCTGTAGGCACAGTTATAATTGGGATTAAAATTAGAGAAAAAAAACATATTGAAAAACATATTTTTCATGGTAATAGAAATGAAATAAGAAGAAGAGCGACGCTATCTTCTTTGTTTTTTTTGGAAAAAAATTTAAATTAGATTTTTATAAGGAGAAGATATGACATTTGGAGAAAAGATAAAAGAAAGAAGAAGAACAGAAGGATACTCGTTGAGGGTATTGGCAAAAAAGGTAGGTTTATCAGCTAGTTTTCTTTCACAAATAGAACAGGGAAAGACCTCTCCCTCAATTGAAAATTTAAAAAAGATAGCCAATGCTTTGGATGTAAAGGTGAGTTATTTGATTGAAGATAATGTTAGAAATAAGGATACAGTTGTAACTCGAAAACAAAATAGAGATAGAGTAGAAAGTTTAGATTCTAAAACAAAAATATCATTATTGACAACTTCAAATATAGATAAAAAGATGGAGCCAATTTATTATGAAATTGAGCCAGGAGGCAAAAGTGGTAAGGGTTCATACAGTCATCTTGGAGAAGAATTTGTATTTATTGTAAGTGGAGAACTGGATATATATATAGAAGGAAGAAAAGAAACTTTAAAATCTGGAGACAGTATGTATTTTAAATCAACACAGGAACATAAATTTATAAATAATTCAGAGAAAAAAACTAAAGTTGTATGGGTAGTAACCCCTCCAACTTTTTAAAGGAGAGATTAGATGGAAGACAAAAGTAAACATATAAAAATGATAATATTAGACATAGATGGAACTTTAACCGATGGTACAATATATATAAACAATAATGGAGTTGAATCAAAAGGCTTTAATGCAAAGGATGGTTTAGCAATAGTTGAAGCTAGGAAACAAGGAATTCCCAGTGCAATCATAACAGGTAGAGAATCAACAGTAGTAGAAATAAGGGCAAGGGAGTTAGGAATCACAGAGGTTCATCAAGGAGTGGAAAATAAATTAGGAAAAATAAGAGAGATAGCAAAAAAGTACAACTTAGAAAAGTATAATTTTGCTTATATCGGTGATGATGTAAATGACTTACCGGCTTTAAAAAAAGTTGGGTTTAGAGGAACTCCATATGATGGGGTTCAAGAGGTAAAAGAAGTAGCTGACTTTATATCTAGTTGTAAAGGTGGACATGGTGCAGTTAGAGAGTTTATAGAATATATATTAAAATCCCAAGGGATTTGGAACTATAATTAGTTGATGAAAAAACTAAAAAGGGGGAAAAAATGAAATATATTGATGCAAAACGTCTAAAAAATCTCTTGATATCAGGAAGTAGATGGGTATTAAAACATAAAGAAATATTAAATGACTTAAATGTATATCCAGTTCCCGATGGAGATACAGGAACTAACATGGGCATGACTTTGAAAGCAGCAGAAGAAGAGTTACAGGATAGTAAGATGGAAAGTATTGATGAAATTGTTAAAGTTATATCAGACGTGTTATTATTAAATGCCAGGGGAAACTCTGGGACTATATTATCTCAAATTTTAACAGGGTTTTTAAAAGGAATACTTGGGAAAGAAAAGATTTATGCAATGGATGTTGCAATAGCACTGGATAGCGCTCAGAAAAAGGCATATGATGCAGTAGTGGAACCAGTTGAAGGAACAATATTAACTGTTGTAAGACGGGTTGCAGAAGAAGCAAAAGTTTATGCCCAAAAAGAACAGGATTTAATAAAGTTTTTAATTCATATAAAACGTGTTGCAAAAAAGGAAGTAGAAAAAACAAAGGAAACATTGCCTAAGTTAAAAGAAGCAGATGTTGTTGATGCAGGAGCTATGGGTTTTTATTATATGTTAGAAGGATTCGAAAGACTTATATTTGACGAAGAAGTATTAAATGATATAGAAAAAAAAGTTATATCTAGAGAAAAAAAAGCAGTTTTATCAACATTTAAAAGCTTAGAAGATATAAAATATGGATACTGTACAGAATTTGTTTTTGATGCAGTTGATTTTGATGTAGAGACTTTTAAGCGGGAGTTAAATGCCATTGGAGATTCAATGATGGTAGTTCAGTCAAGTTCACAAACAAAAGTACATATACACACTAATAATCCAGGGATTGCATTGGAATTGGCTTTAAATGAAGGTGAATTAAAAAAAGTTAAAATAGATAATATGAAAGAAGAACATAGAGAATTAATAAAAAATCAACCTCAAGTATTTGAAAATAAAAAACAGAATTTAAATATAGGAATAGCAATGATTGCTGATACAAAAGAAATCGCACAACTTTTTATAAAAAAAGGAGCAGATGTTGTTTTATTAGGAGGACAATCTAAAAATTCTAGTGTAAAAGAGATAAGTGAGGCTATCAAAAAAGTTAAAGGCAAAAAAGTTTATTTCTTACCTAATAATCGAAATATAATATCAGCAGCTAAAATAGCTGCTCAAAGAGAATCTCGTGAAGTTTTAGTTATAGAAACAAAATCTATGCTAGAAGGAAATTATGTATTAAAAAATAGAAAAGAAAAATTAAATGAAATTTTAAATGGCTTAAGTCGAAATACATCTATAGAAATAACCAAGGCGATAAAAAATACCACTGTCGATGAGTTGAAAATTAAAAAAAATAATTACATAGGCTTAATTAATGGAAAAATAAAATATACAAATGAAAAAATGGATAAACTAGTAAATAATATATATGATGATTATCTTAACAAAAAAGCTACTAACTTAACAATTATTAAAGGAAAAGACGGGAATAAAGAAACAGATATGGTTATTCAAAGTGTTGCCGATAATATAGATATAGAATTTAATATTGGAAAGCAAGAAGAGTATAATTATTATATATACGTACAAAATAGAAAAGAAAATTTACCAGAAATTGCAATAGTAACTGACTCTACAAGTGATTTAGAAGAGGCAGATATCCAAGATTTACCTATATCAATAGTTCCTTTAAAGTTAAATATTAATGGAGAATATTTAAAAGAGATTGAAGAGATAAACAAGGAAAATATTTGGAAATATATTGTAAAATCAGATAAAGTAGTGAAAACTTCGCAACCTTCTCCAGCAGAATTTCATAGTATGTATAAAAAGTTATTTGCTCAGGGATATAAAAAGATAATATCAATTCATATATCTGCAAAATTGAGCGGAACTCATCAATCAGCACGGGTTGCTAAAAATATGATTGGAAAAAACTCTCCAATTGAAGTAATTGAAAGTAAAACAGCTGCAACTGGATTGGGACATCTTGTTTTAGAAGCTTCAAAACGGGCCAAGGATAAAGAAAAATTTGAAGATATAGTTGAATGGGTAAATTCAATGCGAGATAAGGTGCAAGTTTATTTTGTTCCAAGGGATCTTTCATATTTGCAAAATGGAGGAAGAATAGGAAAAGCTACTTCTCTTTTAGGAGGAGTATTAAAAATGAGGCCTATTTTAAGAGTAGAAAATGGAGAAGTTCATACAGAAACAAAAGCTCTGGGAGATCGAGGAGCAGTAAGTGCACTGGAACGAATATTAAAAAGAGAATTAAAAAAGGGATCGTTAATAACATATAGTCAATGGGCTGGAGGAAATGAAGAGTTTAAAAATGGAACTAAAATTTTTGATATATGCAAAAAATATGACAAAGTTTTAAATAGAGGATTTGTGAATATGGGAGGGGTTTTAGGAAGTCACCTAGGACCTTTGTATGGTTTAATAATTATACCCAGAGTAAATTAGGAGGAAAAATGAAAAAGATTTTGTTACTTATAAGTTTATCATTTCTTTTTATTGGTTGTTCTGCCGATGTAACAGTAAATGCTGTCAGTACTGAAGGGGGACCTGTTGCTGGAGCACAGATATTATTTGAAGATGAAAATGGTGGAACTTATCAAACTAATACTGGCCCCTCTGGAGAAGCTCAAGTTAATTTAGAATATGGGACTTATTCAGCAGTAGCTAGTAAAGAAGATTATGAAAGCGCTAACCATAGTAGTATAAAAGTAACCTTAGTAGGGGCTATATTTGGAATTCAAGCAGATATGGTTTTAAAACCAAAAGATATAGAGTAATAGGAGAATTCATGGATAATGACGTTCAATATCTAGTTTATATAATTTTACTTTTGCTGGTGGGACATTTAGGAGTAAAATTTTATAAAAATAAGGAAAATAAAAATTTAGATATACAGGTTGAAAAATTAGAATTTCAAAATGACTTGGGGCAGGAAAATCCCAATAAAAGATTTGATATAAATTTATCTAAAAAGAGAGAATTTGAAATCAAAGGGATTTCATCTAATAGATCTGAAAAAATTTTAAATTATATTTCTGAATTTGGAGCAGTTACAGATTTAAATAATTTAACTCATATAAAAGGGATTGGGCCTAAAACGTTAGTTAAGATAAAGAAAAATTTTAGAGTCGATGAAGATACTATCAAAAAAGTTGGGGTCAAAAAAGTGAATATTAATGATGTGGATGAAAATAAACTTATTATGATGGGGTTTGAGGAAACAGATATAGAAAAATTACTGGAATGGAAAGAAAATAATGGTATAATTTTTTCAAATGTAGATATGATAAATATTTTTGGAGAAAAGAGATATGATGAAATTAAAGATAGAATAAGATATTAGTTAGTTGAGAAACTATGTAAAGGAAATATATGAGGTTATCCACAAAGGTATTAAAAAATTCAATCTAGT
>JBNJFI010000058.1:3410-13633 GCA_051746725.1 Fusobacteriota bacterium | reverse complement strand
ATTGAATATAGTTTAGTAGGATTAATACATATGATGATGTTTTAATATATCAACTGGAAAAATAAAAAAATTAAATAAGCACTTAGATAGAACTTTCTTATCTAGGTGCTTATTTTATTATCTAATAAAATATAAGTTAAAAATTTTTCATAGATTACCTAGAAAAAGTTAAGGCTTATTTTGTTTTAATTTATTTTGATTACAGAGTGAGATTTTTATTGACAGTTAGTTAAAAATAAAGTATAAGTTAAGTAGGAGATAAATAGTTTTATACTAAAATAAGGAGGGCAAAATGAAGAAAATAACTTTTTTGATATTTCTCATATCATCAATTTCATTATTTGCAGTAGATATAACAGGAGAGCTTGAAAATACTTTGGTTTTAAAGGATTTTACAAATGAGGATTTATATAACAAAGGGAAAATTTCTATTAAATCCAGTGATATAGATTACGTAACAAAAATTGTTTTATATGGAGATGACATTACCAATGAGATATCTATTTATAAATCTTTTTTGGAATATTACCAAGGTAAAGCAACTATTGGGATTGGGAAACAAAAGATATCTTGGGGTTCAGGTTATCTTTTTAATCTTTCAAATTCAAATTTCAAGATACCTAACCCAGAGGATCCTAAAGCAGAAAGCCAGGGATTAAGTTCTTTTATATTACGATACGATATTGGGGATTTATCTCGTTTAGAAGGCTTAGCTTATAAGAATCAAAATACAAATGAGATTGATTATGGTTTTAGGTATACTACTTTAGTTTCAAATTGGGAATTAATGGGAAACTTTTTTGGAAATGAAAATAATTTTATATTAGAAGCAAAGGGAAATCTAGGAATAGGAATATGGGGTCAATGGAACTCAGAAAATGATGATACAGTTTTGGGATTAGATTATTCCTATGAAATTTTTGATAGAGTATTATATCTTATGAATGAAAATTATTATAGAAAAGATCAAGATAAAATATTAAGTTATTTTAAATATGATTATCAATGGGATGAACTTTTAACTTTTTCACAATCATTGATATATTTGCCAGACGAAAATGGATATTTCAGTAGTAATTATATAAAATATCTACTTAATAATTATATTGATTTAACTTTTAAATATAATAAAATTTCAAATATAAATACTGAAAGTATTCCATTACCAACGGAAAAATTGGCTACTGATGAGATAAAAGTGACTGTGAAAACATATTTTTAGGAGGTAAAAATGGTAACCTTAGAAAACGTTGTAAAGGATTATTATAATGGAAAAATAAAGGTGCGTGCTGTTGATGATATGAATTTGAGTATCAAAAAAGGTGAATTTACTGTAATTTCAGGTCCTTCTGGTTCAGGGAAAACTACAATTTTAAATATGATAGGAGCCATGGATAGCCCTACAAGTGGTAGTATCATTATAAAAGATAAAGATATATCTCATCTTAGTATAAAAGAAGCTGCTCTTTTCAGAAGACAGGAGATAGGATTTATATTTCAAGATTTTAATTTGATCCCAGTTTTAACTGCCTTTGAAAATGTAGAGTTTTCACTGGATCTTTTAAAAAAATATAGCAAAAAAGAGAAAGAAAAGAAGGTAGATGAAATTTTAGATGCAGTTGGAATTTTGGAATTAAAAAATAGAAGACCAAAAGAGATGTCGGGAGGTCAGCAACAAAGAGTTGCAGTGGCAAGAGCTTTAGTGAAAAATCCAAGTTTAGTTTTAGCTGATGAACCCACTGCAAATCTAGATACCAAGACAGGAGAGGATATTTTAGATCTAATGAAAAACTTAAATGAAAATTTTAATGTAACTTTTATATTTTCTTCACATGACACTAAAATAATAGAATATGCAAATAGAGTAATACATATACGTGATGGAAAATTTGAAAAAGAGAGTGATTAATATGATATTAAAGATGGCTTTTAGGAATATATTCCGTCACAGAATTCGAACAGTATTAACCCTTATAACAATGATAACTGCTATATTTTTAGCAATATTTGGAGAGGGATTTAACAGAGGAATGGAAAGACAGATGATAGATCTAAGTATAGATACAGAGGTTTCATATAATAAAGCATATAAAAAAGGGTTTTATAATAATAAGGAAGAGGAAGATCCTTTGGATTATGAGATAGATAATATCAAAAAAGTGGAAAAAATTTTAGAAGATGATAAGTATTCTAAACGAGTAGTATTTAACGGAAGTATTACAGATGGAATAAATGAAATGAGGTCGAAATTTCTTGGGGTTATACCTGAAATGGAAAACACAGTTTTTCGAAGAGAGGATTATATTATCCAAGGATCTTTTTTGAAAGATGATTCGGAAATGGTTATTGGAAGTAATTTGGCAGATCTGTTAAATATTAAATTAGGAGATTTTATAACAATAATGGGACGAACAAGTCAAGGAACCTTAAATGCTCATGATTTAAAAGTAGGTGGAATAATAAAGACTGGAAATCCTCTTTTAGATAGTCAAGTGGTTTTTTTGAATTTAGATTTTGCAAAGGAATTTACTTCTAGTGAATATGTAAATGATATAGCTGTATTATCAGATATTTCAAATGATCAGATAGACTCATTAAATAATATAGATGTAGAAGTTATAAATTGGAAAGAATCATTGTCAGATATAATGACTATGATAAAAATAAGAGGAAGAGTATTTTTAATTATCAGTATTACAATCTTGATAATGGCTGGTGTAGGGATAACGAATACCATGTTAATGGTAATGTTAGAAAGAAAAAAAGAGATTGGTATAATGATGGCAAACGGCATGACTCAAAAAGATGTTTTAAAACTTTTTTTAGCAGAAGGCTTTGTTGTAGGTGTCATAGGAAGTGGAATAGGTTTTTTGATAGGGTCGATAGTCGTTCTTTTCTTTGAAAAATATGGAATACCAATGCCAGATTTAGAAACTGTAGGAGTTAATTTTCCATTGGCAGATAGAACGTATACCTATTTTGATTTAATGAGAAATTTAGGATATTTTTCTATTGGTATTTTCATTTCTATAATTGCAACTTTTTATCCTGCATACAGAGCGAGCAAAATGGATCCTATAAAAACAATAAGGGATTAGGTGAATATATATGATAAAAATGGCATTTAGAAATTTATTTCGAAATTGGAAAAGAACTTTTTTGACAGCAATGGTTGTTTGTATTGGTATTTTTGGTGTTATAATTGGACTTAGTTGGATAGGAGGGGTAAGCAATCTATTTATAAATGAAGGAGTTCGTCTTTCAGGAGAAATACGAATAGCTGCAAATGATTATGAATTAAAAGAAAAAACCTTGGATACCTCATCAAATGTAAATTATAAAAAGATGGAAAAAATAACTAAGGATTTAAAAGGCGTGGAGCAGAGGCTAGGAAGAATAAAATTTGGTGGCGTTGTATACGGAGAAAAAGATGAGGAAAAAGCACTTGGGTTTGGTATTCAAAAAGAGGACTATGAATATTCTGGATTAAAGGAATATATTTTTAAAGGTAGATTTTTAGATTATAATAATAATGGAGAAATAATTGTAGGAAATAAAATCCGCCAAGAGCTAAATTTAAATCTTGGAGATGTAATTACTGTACTTACTTCAACTCAACATAGGTCTATATCAGCAATGAATTATGAAATAGTTGGATTTTATAAAATGGAAAATAGCAGATTAAATCGTAATATTTATATTACCTTGGATGAAGCACAATATCTATTAGATATGGATGGACAGGTTTCTGAGTATTTATTATTTTTAAAAGATAGAAGTAAAAGCTCCCAAATAGCAAAAAAGTTAAATTCAAAGTATAAGGATTCATATCTTATTCAATCTTGGAAGGAAGTTGGTTTTAATGCTTATTTTTCAAAGGCGCTTCCTTTTGTTCGTAGTATCTTAGCTGGAATACTAGGGGTTTTATCTGGAGTTGGTATAGCAAATACTATGATGATGATTGTTTTTGAAAGAAGAAAAGAGATTGGAATATTAAAAGCCAGCGGGATGACAAATGGTAGCATTATATCTCTTTTTTGCATAGAAGGTGTTACCATAGGGATGATTGGATCTTTGACAGGAAGTCTGCTAGGCGGATTGGTATCATATTACTTTTCGGAAAATGGAATAATAATTGGAGATGTTTTGGAAAATATATCTGATCAGGTAAATGTAACTTCTGTTGTGTATGCTGATTTCTCATATCTACTTATATTGAAGGCAATTTTATTAGGGATATTTATATCTTTAATTGCAACTTTTGGATCAATAACACCAGAAGTTAGGAAAAAACCTGTTGAGAATATGAGAAAAGAATAAGATTTTGGAATAATGAAGTTATGGAAAATTTAGAGGGAGTTATAGAGAAAATATTAGAAAGTGTTTTATACTTAAGAAAAGCACAAGAGGTGAGATTTTAGTATAAAAGAGACACCCTCACCTCGATCCTCTCCCATAAAGGGAGAGGAGGTAGTAAAGAAAAAGACCAAAATTTTTTGACACTACCGCTATAAAAAGGAGGGAGATTTTTATGAAAATATTAAGAGTATTGGGAATTTGTATATTGGTTTCAATAAGTATAATTGCCATGACGCCAGAGGAAATTTTAGAAAAGGTGGATTATAATATGGCCCCGGAATCAGTAGAGTATAAAGGTAAAATGGTTATAAATAAAAATAATAAAGAATACACCAAGGAGATGAAAATATATGGAAAAGGTTCAGAAAAATCTTTCGTAGAATTTTTATCTCCAGCGAGAGATAAAGGAACTAAATATTTAAGGATAAGCGATAACATGTGGATGTATTTACCGCGAGCAAACCGAACGATAAAGATCTCTGGACATATGCTAAGGCAAAGTATGATGGGAAGTGATTTCTCATATGAAGATCAAACTAGTAGAAATAGATTAAAAGATATATATGAATCAAAAATATTAAAAGAAACAGATACGCAATATATAATGGAACTTATCAAAAAAGAGGAAGAAGAGACAACATATTATAAAAGAAAAATTTGGGTTAATAAATCTAACTTTATTACTGAGAAATCAGAAATGTATGCTAAGTCAGGTAAACTTCTAAAAGAAATGAATGTAATGGATACAAAAAAGATAGGAAAAAGAATTTATCCTACGGTAATAAGAATGGAGGATAAGATAAAACAAGATTCATATACAGATATAGTGATGACTGATATTAAATTAGATGTGGATATATCTGATGAGATATTTACCCTTAGATATTTGGAAAGAAGATGAAAATTAAAATTTTTTAGTGAGAAGTATGCATATTTTGAAGAATTGAATTATTCCTCTTAGATTTTAGTCAAAAAAGAATCTTTTTTGAAAATAATGTTTATTTTTAGCGTGTTATGTGTTAAAATGAAGTGAACATAATGTAATGATACATTTATTTATTACTAAAAAAACAGAGGAGGAAGATGTATGAAGAAAATTGGTTTAATATTTATTATTTTTTTAACTTTACTTGGAGGATGTGATACTTTAAAACCAAAAGAGGAAAAAAAAGAAGTGACAACAACTAGAAGACGAAGAAGAAAGAGACCTGAGCCTGAAGGATCAGAAACTATTATTTCAGAAGAGATAGGTGTCAATGCAAAAAAGGCTGTGGATGATGTTGATTTAGGAGAAGTAGAAATTGAAATGGGATATCCACTTACAGTTAAGCCTGGAATTTTAATGTCTATTAAAGGAGAGGGATTTGGAACTACTCCTACTTCAATAATGATTGGAGAAACAGAAGTTAATGAATTTTTAGAATGGAAAGATGATATTATTTGGATACAAGTACCAGAAGGAGTTGCTGATGGAGATAAAGTAAAGATAGGTGAGACTACTTCTTCATTTGCCGTTAAAATTGCTCCTGAAAATGCAATAAAGGTTATATGGGAGCTGGATTTAAAAAAATTAAGTGAATTAATGGAAGAAAAATACGAGAGATATGAACTTATTAAAGCTCCAGAATTTGAGTTGCCTTTATATATAAAAGGACAATGGGTAAAAAAACAAAGTGGTTTTGGAAATTACTCTAGTAGCTGGGATAATGGAAGTAAAGCTCAAATGTATAATATAGATGGAACAGATAAATGGATTTCAGAATGTTACTTTACAGAAGAAAATTTTGAAAGATTTAAATTAAAAGAAATATATTTCGCATTTGAAGATTCAAATATAGAACAAAGAAGATTAGCTCAATTTGAAAGTGATGCTGCATATATGCTTAAAAATATGTGGGCAATAACAGATGAGATGGATGGAAGCGATAGTGATCCAGGGGTTAAAGTTTCAAAGATTTTCAATTTATTTAATAAAGATGACAGAACAATATACATTAATTTCCCTAGAGAAGAACACATAGAAAGGTTAGTTGAAATTGAAAAAGGAGAAAAAGAAGCTGATGAAAACTATGTTGCAACAGATGATAACTTTGAATTAACTGATACAACAGATGAAAAATTAGTTATTTATCAAATGATGACAAGGTTATTTGGAAATACTAACGACACTAATAAAAAATATGGAACAATAAAAGAAAATGGTGTAGGAAAATTTGATGATATTAATGAAAAAGCTTTAGATGGATTAAAAGAATTAGGAGTTTCTCATGTTTGGTATACTGGAATATTAGAACATGCAACTATGACAGATTATACAGAATATGGAATAAAACTAGATGATGCAGATGTAGTTAAGGGAAGAGCTGGTTCACCGTATGCTATAAAAGATTATTATGATGTAAATCCTGATTTAGCAAATGATGTAAATAATAGAATGGAAGAATTTGAAAATCTTGTAAAAAGAACCCACGAAAAAGATTTAAAAGTTTTGATAGATTTTGTTCCTAATCATGTAGCCAGGGGATATGAATCTGATAATTTACCAGAAGGCGTAGAACCTTTAGGAGCAAATGATGATAAAGAAAATTATAATCCAAATAATAACTTTTATTACATCACTGGAGAGAAATTTGTTGTTCCAGATGAACATAATCCTTTAGGAGAAGAAGTTGGTCCAAAAGAAGATGGAAAATTTGAAGAGATGCCAGCTAAAGCAACTGGAAATGATATTTTCTCTGCAAAACCATCTGTATATGATTGGTTTGAAACTGTAAAATTAAACTATGGAGTTGATATCGCTGGAGATAATAAGAGTAATTTTGATCCGATTCCATCAACTTGGATAAAGATGAGAGACATCTTAGAGTTTTGGGTAAATAAAGGTGTTGATGGATTTAGATGTGATATGGCAGGAATGGTTCCTCATGAATTTTGGGGATGGGTAATTCCAGAGATTAAAAAAGTTAATTCTGATGTTATATTTATAGCAGAAATATATAATGAAGGTGAATACGATAGATATATAGATGAAGGAAAATTTGATTATTTATATGATAAAGTTGGAATGTATGATCATCTAAGACTATTAACACAAGGAATTGGGACAGTAAATGGAATTAATCCAATATATAAAAGACAAAAAGATATAGCTTCAAAAATGTTGAAATTTTTAGAAAACCATGATGAACACAGACTTGCTTCAGAAAATTTTGCAGAAGATATGTGGGCAGGAGTTCCTGCAATGGTTTTATCTTCAACTCTTTCAACTGCTCCGGTTATGATATATTTTGGACAGGAAGTGGGAGAACCAGGAAAAGGAGATGCTGGATTTGGTGGAGATGACGGAAGAACAACTATCTTTGATTATTGGGGAGTTCCAGAACACCAAAAATGGGTAAATGATGGAAATTTTGATGGTGGAAGATTAAGCGATGACCAGAAGAAGTTAAGAAGTTTTTATTCTAGTATTTTAAATCTTTCAGCAAACAACGAAGCTATAAGAAAAGGAGATTTTTACCAAATATATTATGCAAATCGAAAAGGCGAAAGTAAAGGGTGGTCTGAGAGAAAGAATTATGGTTACTTCAGATGGACAGAAGATCAAAAAATATTAGTTCTAGCTAATTTTGATAGGTTAGAATCAACAGAGACTTTTGTAAAAATTCCAAAGGCTGCTTTTGAAAAGATAGGATTGGATCAAGATAAAACTTATATTGCAAAGGATATTTTATGGGGAGATTTAGAAATAGAATTTAAAGGATCAGATGTTATAAATCAAGATGATGAAACAGCAGGAATTCCTATAAAAATACCTGCAATGTCAGCATATGTTTTTGAAATAATGGAGAAATAAAATAAAAATATTTTAAAGTTCTATAATATAAGGAAGTGTCCGCCGGACACATTCCTTATATTAGTAGAAATAAATAAAAAGGATAAGTTTTATATTATTTAAATAGAGAAATTAAAATAGGAGGAAAAAATGAAAAGCAGTATTAAAATATTATTAGGTGTATTATTAATATTTGGGGTTTTAGGATGTAGTAGTTTCAAAAAAGCAACGGGGATTAGCAGTAATTCAAAAACAGAAGAAAAAAAAGCGGAAAAGGAAGAAGATAAAGTTGATATAACTCTAAATGAAGACCTTATGACAGAAAAAAACTTGAATAAAGGTTATTATGTAGATAATGACTATGTGGTATTTATCTTTGATATGGAAGCCAAAAAAGAAGATGTTAAAAAATGGTTACATGAGGGAACAAATATAAAAAAAATGTCTGTGGCAGGAACATTTAATGGATGGGATAGAAGTAAAGAGTGGGAGATGAGCAAAAAAGGAGATAATCTTTGGGTATTAAAAAAACCTATTGATAAATTAGATATTCCTGGAAACTCTGGATTTCCTGAATTTGCTTTTATTGCAGAAGGAGAATATGAAAAAAATGGAATGTCAAGGCCAACAGAAGGTTGGTTAAAGGCAAATGAAGATGTTCCAGAAGGATATAAATTTAATGATCAATGGACATATGAAAGTAACTATCTTTTGATTTTAGATGAAGAAAATACTAATTTTGAAAGAATAATTGAAGATAATGAAAAAGTATCAGTAATAAGAACAGATTTCGATTCTGAATATGTAATGACTAACTTCAGAGAAGTTGCAATAGGAGATATCAAAGAGAACAAATTATACAGAAGTTATCATCCTTTTATAAGTCATAAAGATCAAGATGAAGAATTAAAAAGAAATGAAACTATTCAAAAATTAATGAAAAAACATGAAATTAACTCTATAATTAATTTAGCAGATGATGAAAATATATTAGAAGATGAAAGAATGCCAAAGGTTTATAAAGAAGTAAGAGATAATGATAATTTATTAATAGTAACTTCGTCTTATAGCACAGCATATTTTGAATCTGATTCAGATGAATTTGCTGAAACTATGAAGAATATCGCAAGCTTTATTATAAATAATGAACCCCCTTATTTAGTTCATTGTGCAATAGGAACTGATAGGACTGGAGTATCAACTGCTGTCTTGGCAGCTGCCAATGGTGCTACATGGGAAGAGATTAAAACGGATTATCAAAAATCAAATAGAATGGGTATGATGGAGTATCGACATGAAAACCTATTAAAATATAGCATAGAAAACATTTTTAATGTTGAAATTGATGACAAGAATATGACCTTAGAAAAGGAAGCTAAAAAATATTTTATCGATAGATTAGGATTAACAGAAGAAGAATTTTCTTTATTTCAAAAAAGGTTTGAAAGTTAGATATTAATATAAAATAATCCAATGGTGTAAAAACCATTGGATTATTTTTCTTATATTAACAATAATTATAAATACTACTCTAGACATTATGGTAATAATATTATATAATAAATATATAACGAGAATCATAGGGGGATAATTTTGAAAAAGACATTATTTATTTTAAGTATCCAGATTTTAATGATAGGATGTACTTCTGCTAAGTTTCAAAATGATGCAGACATAATTAAACATCGTCATGCAAAATATTATGCAAAACTTTTAAAAGAGTATAAGGAAAAGACAGATAAGTATCCATTTATAGGGGGACCAGAGACTATTCAGAATTATGTTTTTATTGCAAATTCTGTTCAGAGAAAAACATTAAAAGTACCACCTTATGAAATAAATAGAATACCATTAAAAAGCTTTTTTGAAGAATTAGAAAATGTTTTAGGAAAAGATGTAAAAGAGTATTATGATCCACAATATAGCCCAGACAGCAAACCAAATTTTTATATGTATATGACTCAAGGGGATAATTTTTATTTAGCTATTCATCTTTCAAAAGCATATCCATATACAAAAAAGATTGCAGATG
>JBNJFI010000058.1:1908-3310 GCA_051746725.1 Fusobacteriota bacterium | reverse complement strand
GGAGCGAAACGGCAACTAAGGTCTGTAATTGAGTGGAAGAATCCTTCACGGAATTTAATCTTTAGTAAGTGGTCTGAAAATGGTGACGAAATAAAGAACGCATCTAAATTATTAGTAAATCCTGGACAAGGATGTATTTTTGTTTATCAAGGTGAAATTAAGGCAATATTTGAAAAAGAGGGTTTATTTGACTTGAGTACAGAAAATATACCGTTTTGGACAACTATAAAAAAGGCTATGCAATCGTTTGAAAGTGAGCATAAAGTTGGAATTTATTTTTATAGAAAGGTAGAATTTTTAGATCAAAAATGGGGAACTCCAAAATTAATTAAATATTTAGATCCCATATACAAATTTCCTGTAGCTTTGAGAGCCCATGGAAATTATTCGTTTAAGATAACAGATCCACAGGCCTTTTTTGTAAATATAGTAGGTAGCGAAGATAGTTATAGTGTAAGTGATTTTAGAAATGTAATGGGAAATAGAATAATAGAACCTTTAAGTGATTATTTTGCAGAATCTGGTTTTACATATACTGAAATAGATGCTCAAAGAGAAGAGTTATCTGAAGGAATAGAAGAAAAATTAAAACCTGAATTTGAGAATTTGGGATTTGAAATAACTGATTTTAGAATAGAAGGAACAAGTTTTGATGAAGATACCATGAAACGAATAAATAGAATAGCAGACATGACAGCTGAAGCCCAAGCAGCTAAACAAGTTGGATTAAACTATGCTCAAATGCAACAAGTTGATGCAATGAGAGATGCAGCCCAAAATGAAGGTGGAGCTGCAGGAATGGGGATGGGAATGGGAGCTGGAATAGGATTTGGAAATATGATGGCAAATACCATGGGGAAAGATTTAAGTGGAGCTCAAAACAATAATTCTAACACTCAAAATTCTCAAAATAACCAAAATTCCCAAGAAGATCCCATGGAAAAACTTAAAAAAATAAAACAGTTATTTGAAAATGATCTTATAACCGAGGAGGAGTATAAGGAGAAAAAACAGGAGGTGCTTTCAAAAATATGAGAGGACTAAGCTCCTTGGTATTAAAGATTAAAACCTTTTATATTAAAAATAAAAAAAATATAGATAGATCTTTTTTGATTTTAATAAGTTTATTAATTACATCAAAAGTTATATTTGCACGGGCTGGAGGAGCAGGTGGTAGCTCTAGCAGCTCTAGTAGTTCTAATGGTTCTTCTGGTGATTTAGATATTTTTATTTGGCTTTTTATGATCTTGCCTTGGCCAGGTAAAATCATAGTAATTGTAATTGCTATATTTTATGCTTATCATTGGTCTACTACTAAAAAATATAAAAAATCAACAGGTTATTTTAAAGAGACAAGGAAACCTCAAAGACCTTATAACAATGGAGTTATAAAGATAAAAAG
>JBNJFI010000058.1:0-1808 GCA_051746725.1 Fusobacteriota bacterium | reverse complement strand
AGTATGAAGAAATCGCATAAACAGAGAAAAGAATTAATAAGGGAAAATCCAGACTTTTCTGTTCAAAAAATAGAAGGACAAGTTGGGAATGGATTTTTACAAATACTAGGAGCTAAAGCTTTAAGAGAGCCAGAAAGAATTCATAGATTTGTATCTGAAAAATTATTTAATTCTATTAAAAAAGAGATATTAGATAATGAATATATTTATAATAGATTATATTTAAATTCTATTAATTTAATAGGAGCAGAAGAAATAGATGAATATAATAGATTATATCTAGAGATTTTTTATAGTTATCAAAGAGTGAAAAAGAATAATAGAAAAGTTGAGATTATAGATCCAATGGTAATAAAATCAAGACAGATTATTTGTATAAAGAGAAAAATCCAATTTAAATCTACAAAGGGACAATTATATATGCATCAGTGTTCTTCATGTGGAGCAAATATTTCTAATTCAATGGAAATAAAGTGTGAATATTGTGGTTCATTATTAGGAAATCCTGAATACGAGTGGATTTTTGAAAAATTAATGAATTTCAGAGAATATACTGAATATTTCAATAAAAAGAATTTCAAACAAAGATCAGCAGAGAAAAAATTCGCTTTAAATGAAAAAGAATTAGAAAGCTTAATGAGTATAAAAGAGTATGCTATGAATAATATAATGATAGTAATTGCGTCTGATGGTGTTTTTTCAGATGAAGAAAAAGAGTTTTTAGAAATTGTTTCGAAAAAATTAAAGTTTAACAAAAAAGAACGAGAAGGAATAATACAAAAAGCAAAACAAAATAGACTAGAATTCATGATGCCTGAATCTACTAAAGCTAAAAAAGATGTATATAAATTAATGAAAAAGGCAAGTGAAGCAGATGGAAAAGTACATCCAATGGAAAAAAGAATATTAAATTATACTAAGAAAATCATAGATAAAGAAGAAAGAAACTATAATTAAATTAAAATGAGTGACTATGGAGAAATTTTAGTTATAGCTGAGGTTTCTTATAATTCTATAATACAAGTTGAAAAATCACCTAAAGGAAAATCAAAAAGGAGATGACAATTCAAAAAAGTTAATATAAAATATGGGGTATTTCTATCCCATATTTTATTTTTTTATTTCACAAGATATTCTAATTTAAAGAGTATTCAAAAAAGGGGGCAAAATTGAGAAAACTTAAAAGATTAATTATTATATATATTTTAGTTAATATTTTGACGGCATGTAATTTATCTAATACACCCAAGGCTGAAACAAAAGTTCCAGTATTGGAAAATTCTAGTAGCAATGAACTATGGATGACCATACCTTCAAAAGATCAGTGGATGATTTCTGTACACAAAAAAATTATAGATAAAAAATCCTATGATGGAATTATTGATAAGAAGATCATTATAAATCCAGAGAAAAAATATCAAGTTATGGATGGTTTTGGGGCTTCTCTCACTGAATCATCAACTTGGCTTATACAAAATAAACTTACCCCAGAAATTCGTCATAAGGTAATGGAAAGTCTATTTGGTCCAAGTGGTATACGATTGAGTTTATTGCGTCAACCTATGGGATCCAGTGATTTTAGCTTTATTCCTTGGACTTATGGAGATACCCCAGATAATCAGGATGATTTTAACTTAGATAAATTTTCTCTTAAAAAAGAGCAAGATTCAATTAGACCAGTTCTCGATATGGCAATGGGAATAGATCCAGGAAGAATTAAAATTATTGGATCTCCCTGGTCACCGCCTGCTTGGATGAAAACAGGAAGGGACTTGTATGGAAATCTCGGAGGTTTCTTACGTAGCGAT
>JBNJFI010000057.1:0-13776 GCA_051746725.1 Fusobacteriota bacterium | reverse complement strand
AAAAAGCTAAAAGTAGTAAATAATATATAAAACAATACAAAAAAGTTATGGATTTTTCCATAGCTTTTTTGATATATATTTAATTAACTGAACTTATTTAGATAGGGGGATTAATTTTTGAAAAAACTAATATGTATTTTAATACTATTATCAACTAATTTATATTCAGAAAACACTATAACATATCAAGTAGAAAAGGGAGATACACTTTTCAGTATATCTCAAAAATTTGACATAGGATTAGAACAGCTAAAATCCATTAACAATCTTGAGAATAACACTATTTATTTAGAACAAGAATTAAAAATAATTAATCAAAAAATATATGTTGTCAAAAAAGGGGATACCCTTTTTAGCATAGCCAAAGCCAATGATATTAAACTAGAAGATTTAAAGAAAAAAAATGGATTGGAAGATAATAACATTTTTCCTGGAGATATATTATATCTCGTTGAAAAAACAGAAGATAAATACATAGTTCAGGAGGGGGATTCTCTATGGGAGATTGCTAATAAATATGAATTATCTATTAAGGATATTAAAAATGCAAATAATTTAAAAAACATGAATATCTATTCTGGTCAATCCTTAACTTTAAATATTAATAATAAAAGAGAATCTAAAAATAATAAAAAAGATAACGACAAAACTAAAACTAATTTAAAATCTAAACCTAAAATAAATAAAAATAAATACGTAAAATATTTTGTTTCAAAAGGCGAAACGTTATCTGAGATAGCAAGATTACATAATATGTCTTTAAAAGAAATTAAAACTATTAATAATTTGGAAAATAATAAAATAAATTATGGAAATGAACTGAAAGTACTTCCTTTGGGATTTAGTTTTGAAATGGAAAAAACAAGAGATTTATTTTTTGATAATATAAAAATTAGTAAAGCTAATACTAAATTTAATGGAGATAGCTATTATTTTCATACTCCTAGATATCAATATCAAAAAAACTCTGAATATTTTGAAAGTGCATTTACAACACATAAGCGGTTATATAATAAAGCAAATTTTTTAATAGAAGAATTAGACAAGGTTATAAAAAAACTTCCTAAGTTAAGTAATAAATTAGAAGGATGGAAAATTGTAGTCGATCCTGGACATGGAGGAATAGATCCAGGAGTTGTGGTTACCGGGAAAAATGCAAATGGTCATTTTCATATAATGGAAGATGAATATGTATACGATATTTCTTTAAGAATTTATATTTTGCTTAAATTGCATGGAGCAGATGCTATAATGACTGTTCTAAGTCCAAATCATTTAACAAGAAATTCCATAAAAACTTTTGTAAATGAAAAAAATGAAGTATATAATGAAAAATATTTATATTCCAATAAATTTAAATTACCTTCGGGACATAAATCAAATATAAAAAATCGAACTATGATAGCTAAAAATTATTTTGGAAATCAAAAGGATAAAACTTTATTTATGAGTATACATGCAGATAAAACCTTTTATGCTCCAGCTGCTTCTTCTATTTGGTATCTTCAAAAAGAAATAGGAACTGATGTTTTTTCAAAAAAGGTAGCTGAAGATATGAAACCATATTTAGGAGCAAACTCTTATATTAAAGGTGAAGAATTAATAGTTCTAAACGGAAATAATACTGGGAAATTAAAACTTTTAATTGAGGTGAAAAACTTAGAGTATAAATCACATGTATGGGAGATAAAACAAGCTAAATTAAGGCAAAAAGATGCTGAAAAAATAGTTTTGGGTTTGCTAAATACAACTAATAATTAATTCAAATAAAATTTGATTTAAGATAAACAGAAGGGAGAATTATGAATGAAAAATATACTTTAATTACAGGCGCAAGTAAAGGAATTGGAAAAGAAATGGCCATACAATGTGCCAGTAAAAATTTAAACATAATTTTAGTAGCTCGATCAGAAGAAAAATTAAAAAAACTAAAAGAAGATCTCTCAAAAAAGTATGGTGTTAATGTGTACTATTATGTATTAGATTTAACTAAAAAAAATATGGCAGATGAGTTATATAAGTGGTGTCTCAAAAAAGGTATTTCAGTTAATATGCTCATAAATAATGCAGGATTTGGAATGTTTGGAAAATTTCCGGAATTAGAATTAGAAAAACAGTTAAATTTAATTGACTTAAACATAAAAGCAGTTTTATCACTGACATATAGATTTTTAGAGATGATAAAGTCACATGATCAAGGTTATATATTAAATGTGTCTAGCTTAGTTGGACTTTTCCCACTTCCATACGGTGCAGTTTATAGTGCGAGCAAAGCATTTATTAGCTCTTTTTCAGATTCACTTAGATATGAATTAAGAAATTCTAATATTTCTGTAAGTTGTGTTTATCCTGGGGATACTTCTAGTAACTTTTTTGATGAGACCAAGATACATATAAGCAAAAGAGATTTTAGTATGACTCCAGAGCAAGTAGCAGAAGAATCGATAAAAAAATTATTAAAAAATAAATCTAGAATTTTTCCGAAACATACTAAGCTTATTAAATTTGTGGATAAAATTCCTAAATTTATTACTACCTTTTTTGGAAGTAAATGGGTTGAAAAAAAATTAAATTAAAATAAATTAATATATGACCAAGTAAAAGAGAGAGTATTCATTGAATATTCTCTCTTTTTAAGTTATAATATAATAAATAAGATGAAATTATAGGAGGTATTATGAAGATTATACACACCGGAGATTGGCATATAGGAAAGTTAGTACATGGATTACACATGACTAAAGACCAAGAATATATTTTAGATCAATTTATAGATATATTAAAAAAAGAAAAACCAGATTTAATCATAATAGCAGGAGACATATACGATAGATCAATTCCTCCTGTTGAAGCAATAAGATTATTAAATAAGACTTTTTCAAAGATATTAATTGATTTGAAAATTCCTATCATTGGCATTTCAGGTAATCATGATAGTTCAGATCGAATTGAATTTGTAAGTGAAATTTTAGAAAAAAATAACTTATATCTAAAGGGAAACTTAGAAAATAAAATAACCCCCATTATACTAGAAGATAAATTTGGTAAAATAAATTTCTATCCCATTCCTTATACGGAACCAGCGGTAATAAAAGAAAAATATAATGAACCAGATATTAAAAATCATGATGATGCAATGAAAGTCGTATTAGAAAATATCAATTTAAATAAAAATGAAAGAAACATATGTATTGCACATAGTTTCATAACTGGTACTGATAGTATAGAGGTAAGTGATTCTGTAAGACCGCTTTCAATTGGTGGAACAGATTATGTCAGTGTTGATTATTTTAAAGATTTTGATTATGTTGCTTTAGGTCATTTACATAGACCTCAGAAAGTTAAAGTTAATAAAATTAGATATTCCGGTTCAATCATGAAATATTCATTTTCCGAAGCTACACAGCATAAGTCCATTACAATAGTAAATATTAACAAAAAAGGTGATATATCTTATAAGACAAAAGAGCTAATTCCTAAAAGAAATATGAGAAAAATCCAAGGGAAATTAGAAAACCTCATAGATCCTGAAGTCTACAAATCAACCAATACAGATGACTATATAATGGCTGTATTAACCGATAAAGGGGCATTACGCGATCCTATAAGTAAATTGCGACCAATATATCCAAATATATTAAAACTTGAGCGTAAGATCTATAATAGAGAAGTTGGACAAGACAAAACATCTGCTCAAGAAGGATTTGAAGAAAAAAATTCATTGGAATTATTTGAGGAATTTTATGAAAATATATCTGGAAGTAAATTTTCTGAGAAAAAAAAAGAAATTGTGTCTGATATAATAAATAAAATCAATACCGAAGGGAGAAATATATAATGAGACCTTTAAAATTATCTATGAAAGCATTTGGACCTTATCCCAAGGAAGAAATTATTAATTTTTCTGAATTAGAAGATAAGAACCTATTTTTAATTACAGGTCCAACTGGTTCAGGAAAAACAACTATATTTGATGCAATAAGTTTTGCAATGTATGGAGAAGCCAATGGAAATACTAGAATAACAGATCAACTTCGAAGTCAATTTGCAGATGATGATGTACTCACAGAAGTCGATTTAGAATTTGTATTAAAAGATATTAAATATCATATAAATAGGATACCTAAGCAGATGAGGAAAAAGAAAAGAGGAGATGGATTTACTGAACAAAGTCCAGATGCTACTTTAAAAATCTTTGATCAAAAACCAGCTAGAATAATAACTGGAGTTACTTCTGTGAATGATAAAATCGAAGAAATAATTGGGATTAATATCGACCAGTTTCGACAAATAATGATGATTCCTCAAGGAGATTTTCGAAAGCTTTTAATCTCTGATAGTCAAGATAGAGAAGAAGTATTACAGAAATTATTTAATACTAAAAAATATAATATTATTCAAGAGAAACTTAAAAAAGATTTTAAAGAATTAAAAAAAGAAATTTCAAAATATGAAGCTTCGCGAACGGAATCTCTAGGGCGAATAAAATATGATGATAAAAGTATTTTAGATGAACTTTTAAGTTCAGAAGAACGAGATATATCTAAAATTTCAAAATTAATAAAAGAATCTATTAAAAAAGATAAAAAAATATTAAAAACTTATGAAAAGCAATTAGAAAAAATTAAAAAAAAATACGAACAAAATTTAAAATTAAAAAATATAACTATAGAAAACAATAAAAAACTATTAAAAAAATCTGAGATAAAAAAAGAAATAGAATTTCTAAATAAAGAAAAAGATATCATAGACCAAAAGAAAACGCAATTAAATAAAGGGAAAAAAGCCAAAGATATTTTACCTTTTGAAAATGAACTTAATTCCCAAAAAGAAGAATTAATAAAAAAAGATAAAAAGCTCAAATTACAAGAGAAAAAACTAGAAGATTTGCAAAGTAATTTTAAGGAGATATCCCCAAAATACGAAAGGTATAATTCAGATAAATTTAAATTAGAAAGAGATTCATTAATTGGAGAAAAAAAGAGTTTAGAAGGATTTCTTGAGAAATTTAAAAAGCTAGAGGGGTTAACCAAGGAATTAGAAAAAACTAGAAAACTAAAAAATAAACTTTTAAATCAAGAAAAGGATTTAGAAAAACAAAAAGATGAGACACAACTTAAAATCAAAAAAAATATTAATCTTAAAGAAAAGGCAAAAGATGCAAAATTACAACTGACAGAAATCAAGTCTGAGATATCAAAAAATAATGAAATCCTAAATATTTCTGAAAAACTAATAAACGAATTAGAAATTTTAAATAAAACTAATAAAAAATTATTAGATATAAATAGCAAAAAAGATGAATTCGAAAAAAAATTAAAAGAAAAAGAATTGGAATTCAAAAAAGCAAAGCATAACTTTTTTGCAAATCAAGCTGCAATATTAGCCAAAGAATTAGAAGAGGGTGATGAATGCCCTGTTTGTGGATCAACACACCACGAAAAATTAGCTAGGCCAACAAAAGATTCTATCGATAAAGATAAACTAGATAAAGTAGAAAAAGAATATAATAAATTAAACGAAAACTTTCAAGATATCAAACAAAAATTAATAAAAAGTAATAGCAAAAAAGATAACTCAGAAGAGAAAATAAAGGAAAAAATAAAAGAACTTAAAGAAAAAGATCTTCAAAAGAATAATAAAAATTTAAATAAAAATATCTCCAAATCAGATATTAAAAATATTCAGTCTGAGATTACCAATGATCTTGAAGATTTAAAGAAGAAGAAAAAAGAACTTAATAATAAAAGCAATAAAATTTCAGAATATGAAAAAAATCTAAAAAACTATAATAATGATCTTGAAAATCTAAAAAAATCTATTTTAAAAAATAGTTCTGAACTTGATAATGTTAAAACCAAATTTATATCTTTAGATTCTAATTTAAAAGAATTCAAAAAAGATCTTCCCGAAGAAATTAATGATCAAGAAGATCTTCAAAATAAGATTTCTGAAAAAAACAGAAAAATTCTAGAATTAGATACTCAAAAAAAAGAAACTGATTTAAAATATAATAAATTAAAAAGTGATATTCAAAGTAATAAAAATTATACTAAGGAGTTGAAATCTGATATAGATGATTTGAAAAATATTATAAAAGATAAATCTAAAAAATTTAAGAATAAAATATCTGAATCAGATTTTAAAGATTATGATGATTATAATAATTATAAATATACATCTTTAGAATTGGAAAAACTGCAAAAAGAGATTGCTGAATTTAATAAAAATTTATTTTCATTAAATAATCAATATGAATCTATTTTAAAAGAAACTCAGGATATAAAAAAAGAAGATGTTTCTAAATATGATGATATTATAATGCAAATAAATAATACTGAAAAGGAACTTGCTGACAAAAAAGGGACCTTAAGAGGAAAAATTACAAACAATGAAACTGAATTAAGAAATATCGAAAAGATTAATAATAATATCTCCAAAAAAGAAAAGAGATATAAAATATTAGGTAACTTGGCAGATATTGCAGATGGCAAAAATGAAAATAGAATGACTTTTGAAAGATATGTCTTAGCTGCCTTTTTTGAAGATATACTCCTTGCAGCTAATCAAAGGTTAGAAGAGATGAGTAGTGGAAGATATTTTTTAACTCGAACTGATGAAAAAGAGAGAGCTAATAAGCAAAGTGGTTTAGAAATGAAAGTTTTGGATAATTATACAGGAGAATTTAGACACGTTAGAACTCTGTCTGGAGGAGAAAGCTTTAAAGCTTCTTTGGCTATGGCCCTTGGCCTTTCAGATGTTGTTCAATCCTATGCTGGAAATGTACGTTTGGATACTATGTTTATTGATGAAGGTTTTGGAACCTTGGATTCTGAATCTTTGGATAGTGCCATTGACTGTTTAGTTGATTTGCAAAAAAGGGGTCGATTAGTTGGGATTATTTCTCATGTTTCTGAATTAAAAGAGCGAATAGATGTCAGGTTAGAGGTAAATGCTACCAATCAAGGAAGTACTACTAATTTTAAGATGCTTTAAGTATAACAAAAAAGGTAGACTATAAAGATACTTACATGATCAAATTATATAAAAACTCTGTATAAATAATCTTACAGAGTTTTTATAATTAAATATATTATAATTATAACTTCTTTATCTACTCCTAAAGCTCTTTATTAAAATAATTTCTAATTTCTCAGAGATATCATAATAAACCTTTTTTGTATTTTCATTTAATTTCAACTCTCTATCGCCATCCCAGATAATAATTTTATCTTCACTAACAACTTCAGCAATATATTTTTCATTATCTACTTCCACAGAATATTTTGTCCCTACATCTTCTTTAGTAATAAACATTAAAACTGTTTCCATGGCATTTTGAGCACATCGAAGACTTACCCCTGTTTTACATTTTATTTTCTCGAGATATTTTTCGGTTAAAAGATCTTTGACAAATTTGTCTACCTCTTCTTCGAATTCTTCTTTGTAGCGTTTTTCAAATTCTTTTTGATAGTTTTCATCCCATTCATTAATTAACTTTTGAATTTTTTCTAAATTAAGATTTAGAGTTATTATCGACATAATATTACCTCCCTATAAATAGTTTGAAATTTTAAATGATATGTACATTCAATAATATTATAACTTATAATTTTAAATAAGTAAATTTTTTTTAAAAATTTAAGGATTTTTTAATATTTTTAATGCTATAATTATTTCTAGATAAAAAGAAAAAATATTGTATAATATAATTAAATAATTAACAGGAAGGGAAGGGGATTAAAATGAATGTGATAGAATTAAAAAATGTTAAAAAAAATTATTCATTGGGAGAAACAACAGTAGAAGCACTAAAAGGAATAAATCTAGATGTAAAACAAGGAGATTTTTTTTCCATTGTAGGGCCATCAGGAAGTGGTAAGACGACTTTACTTAACTTAATAGGTTGTATAGATAAACCTACTTCGGGAAATATCAAGATCCATGAAGAGGAGGTCACAGAGCTAAAAGATAAACAAGTTACTAATATAAGATTAAATAAAATAGGATTTATATTTCAAACTTTTAATTTAATACCAGTATTAAACGTAAGAGAAAATGTTGAATTTCCTTTATTGCTCATGAAAAACATTTCAAAAAAAGAGATAAAAAGTAGAGTAAATAAATTAGTAGAAGAAGTTGGTTTAACAAAATATATAGATCATAAACCTTCGGAACTTTCAGGTGGCCAAAGACAAAGAGTTGCAATAGCCAGAGCCTTGGTAACAAATCCAGATATAGTTTTAGCAGATGAACCTACAGCAAACTTAGATTCTGTTACAAGTAATGGTATTTTAGAACTTATGAAAAAACTCAATGAGATAGAAAAAACTACTTTTATATTTTCAACACATGATCCAGAAGTGTTAAAATATGCTAAAAGCAAGGTTGAGATAAAAGATGGATTATTAGTATAAGGGGGGTAAAATGAGTATAGCATTTAAGATTGCCTGGAGAAACATTTGGAGGCACAAAGGTAAAAGCATTGTAATAGGAATAATACTTTTTTTAGGCGCCTTTTTCATGACCATGGGAAATGGAATGATTTCAGGAATGAAAAAAGGGCTTCAAAAGAATATCGTAAATTCTTTTACAGGTGATATATTGATAATTTCTGATGAACAGCAAAAAGATAATGTTTTAATGGATATGATGAATGCAAAACCATTAAAAGTCATAAAAGACTATGAAAAGATAGAAAAAGTTATCAAAAAAGACTCTAGTATTAATAGATTTCTTCCTGCAACTGCAGGTATGGTTTTTGTATTTAATCCCAACGGAGAGATGGGAAACACTTTTTTGATAGGAGCCGATATAAGAAGATATCGAGAGATGTTTCCAGGTAACATAGAAATCTTAGAGGGAAGAGAACTTAAAAAAGGAGAGAGGGGAGTCTTGGTTTCAAGTGAATCCAGAAAATCTGCCTATGATTTTATGGACTTTTGGCTGGTACCAGAAGGAGTATCAGAAGAGGAGACAGCAAAACCTGAAGATTTAGAAGAGTGGGAAGAGCTTGAGATAAGAAGAGATATGATTATAATGGGAGCAACAACTTCAAACTCTACAAGAGATATAAAAATTCCAGTTAAAGGGATATTCAAGTATAATGCGCTAAATAAATTTTGGGGAGTTTATAATATAGTTGATATAGAATCCTTTAGAGAAGCTCATAATTATATTACAGGTGCAGATAGCAAAGTAGAACTTTCAGCGGAAGAAGAACAATTAATGGGGTCTGAAAATTTAGATACTATGTTTGAATCAGGAGATGTTTTTGATGATTCTACCTTAGTAGATGAAAGCGTAACGTTTGAAGAATTAAAAAGTGAAACAAAACGAGAAAACAAAAATATAGATCTGGATAGTGGAAGTTATAATCTGATGTTTGTAAAATTAAAAAATAGCGATACAAAAAAGAATGCAATAAAACAGTTGAATGAAACTTTCAAAAAAGAGGGGCTAGGAGTACGTGCAGTTGATTGGAAAAAAGCTGTAGGGACAATAGGAAGTATGACTAGTTTAATAAGAGGAGCTCTCTTTACATTTACAATGTTTATCTTTTTTGTAGCAATAATTGTAATAATGAATACTTTGAGTATGGCTGCTTTGGAAAGAATACCTGAAATAGCAATGATGAGAGCAGTTGGAGCTCAGAAATCTTTCCTGAGAAGAATGTTTTTATCAGAAACAGGACTGTTATCTTTCTTTTTTGGTGGATTAGGAATGATAGTAGGAATAATAATAGTTTATATACTAAGTAGTTTAGATATAACGACAACAAATGAATTTGCTCAGATAGTATTTGGAGGAGAAGTTTTAAGTCCTATTATTACCAGTTTTGATTTAGGAATTGGAATCTTGGAACTTATAATCGTTACTCTTCTAGCGGTGATTTATCCTTTGAGAGTAGTTTCAAAGATAGTTCCCCTGGATGCTATTTCAAGAAATTAGGGAGGTTAAATAATGGGACTGATAACTAAAATAAGTTTGAGAAATATATTGAGGCAAAAAAGGCGAAGTCTATTTTTAGGGATTGGAATTGGATTTGGTATGATGATTTTAGTAATAGCAAATTCATTTTCACATGGAATGGTAGATGTTCTGATAAATGATGTAATATCTTATGCCTTTGGACATACAGTTGTAAGCGGTAATGTAGGGAGCTCATATTACTCTATGATTAGTGATAAGGAGAGAGTATTAAAAGCCATAAAAGAGAGTGTCCCCGAAGAAGATATAGTGGAATATGCTGAAAATTTAGGGATATTCGGAAGGGGAATCGGCAATGGTGAGGCAGATAATATATTTGTAGTTGGAGTTAAAGCTGAAACAGAAGATCAGAAAGAAGGCTTTTTTGAAGATTTTTTCACCCTAGTTGAGGGAGATTTTGAAAACTTTAACAGCAAAAGTATAAAATATCCAATAATAATTTCTGAAACTAAAGCAAGATCTTTAAATGTAGGATTGGGAGACACAGTTAATGCTAGAGTACCAAGTGTTTTAGGACAGATGAAGGCTGTTCGTCTAACAATAATAGCTGTGGCTAATGCAAATAATAGTTTTATGGATATTGTTTTGTTTATGGCAGCTGATAGAGTAAAAGAAGTTTTAGACTACAAGCCTTGGCAGTCTGCAGATATACAGTTAACTCTAAAAAATCCTAAACAAAATGCTAAAAAATACGCTGATGCTATCCACAAAAAATTAAAGCCAAATATACTTTCAATAGTAGGTCAAATAAAAGATAAAGATACAGAAATTTTTGCATATAAAAATAGCAAAAAAGAGGAGTTGTTAGAAAATATAGAGGTTATATCTGGAGACCCTGAAGAAGCATTAGATAAAAAAGGAATAATGGTTTCTAAAGATTTAGCACGTGAGCTAGATTTAGAGGTCGGTGAAGAGTTTGAGTTTTCTTATATGACAAAATATAGAGGAAAACACACGGAAAAGTTCGAGCTAGATGGGGTATTTAAATCAGATACTAAGTTAGGTAAAAATATAGTTTTACTAAATGAAGAGGCAATAACTAAAAAATATAATAGATATCTTCCTAAAAATACTAATTGGGATTATATAAAAGAGAGTAATGAGTTATATGATCTTATGGCTCTAGAGTGGAAACTATTTGATAGAAGTGAGGATAATAAGGGAATACAACAAAAATACAAAAAAGATAGAAAAGAGAAAAGTAATAGAGCAAAATTAGATGTAATAACAATGTATGAAGGAGCAAGTCAAATATTACAGATGGAACAGATATTAAATTTGATTACTGTTTTTGCAGGTATGATACTTTTCTTTATAATATTAATAGGAGTAATAAACTCTTTAAGAATGACCATTAAAGATAGAACCCGTGAGATAGGAACAATAAGAGCAATAGGAATGCAAAAAAGAGATGTAAGAAATGTATTTATAATGGAAACTTTTTTGCTTACACTATTTAGTTGTATAGTCGGTATAATAGCAGCTATAGGAGTTATGAAAGCATTAAGTTCACTGGAACTTAAGCTAGATAATGCTTTGAGTATGATTTTAAAGGATGGACATATATTCTTTAAAATAAATCCTCAGTCAATAGCTATAAACTTAACTTTTATACTTCTAATAGCAATAATAACAGCATATTTTCCTGCAAGACGAGCTGCAAAGATGTCAGCTGCAGATGCTTTGAGACATTACGAATAGAAAGCGATCAAAAAAGAGGAGGAGAACATGAGAAAAATTAAATTTTTACTTTTTTTACTTATTTCAATTAATATGTTTGCCTTACCTGATGTGGAAGAGGTAATGGAAAAACTAGATTATATTACAGAGTTAAAAACAGATGGAACAGCAAACGTGAATATTACACAAAAGAAAGTTGGTGAAGGAGTTAAGGTTTTAAAATCTATATATTATAGAAGAGATAGTGATGATTCATTTCTTATTATAATGACTTCTCCCGAGGTAGATAAAGGCAATGGATATTTAAGGGTTGAAGATAACTTCTGGATGTATAGAAGAAATACTAGAACGTTTCAGCATATAAATAGAGATGAGAGTATAGCTGGAACAGATACATCAGGGGGAGATTTTGAAGAGAGGAAATTAAGTGAGTTATATAAACCCAAAAAAGATGAACAGGGAAATCAAATTATAGAAGAAACAAAGCTAGGAAAAATACCAGTATATAAAATCGAATTAGAGGCAAAGGTTGAAGATGTAACTTATCCTATACAAACACACTGGGTAAGACAGGATAATTATCTTCCTTTGAAAACTCAAAGTTTTTCGAGTAATGGAACACTTATGCAAACTTCATACTTTTTGAAATATACTAAAATAAGAGATAAATATCTATGGGTAAAAGGTATGTTTATAGATGAGTTTGAGAAAGGGAATAAAACAATGGTTGAAATAAAGAATATCTCCATAAAAGATATTCCAGATCATGTATTTACAAAAGCATATTTAGAAAACTTAAGTAAGTAAGGAGGGAGGAAGCTATGTCAAAAAAGGTAATCCTAATTATGATAATAATGACCTCTTTTTTGAATGCCCAGGATGATTTTGGTATGGGTGAAGATGATATGTTTTCAGAAGAGGGGATGTTTTCCGAAGATACTGTTATGGTAGAGGAGGAAGATGTAGTAAGTGATGAAATTGATATTGTCCAAGAGGAAACCCTGGGTATATCAGGAACAGTTGAAACAATAAATGGATATTCAAAAAGTGATCTAGATAAAGCTTGGATATCAACAGATGAGTTAACAGAAAACAAGGTAAATAATACAATCCAAGGAAATATAATGATGGATGTTAGGTTGGAAAACGGAATAAAGAGTTTTATGAATGCAGCCCTATATTATTACCCGGCAGGGAAGGCTAAACAGAAAGACATAGATATAAGCCAGCTGGGACTTGATACAGATATACTTCCGTATGAGGATGAAGTTATAACAGAATTGATTCTGAAGGAGTTTTTTCTGGATTACAACTGGGAGAATAAGATCTATTTTAGAACAGGAAAACAGGTTTTAAAATGGGGAAGAGGATATTTTTGGAATCCAACTGATGTCATTAATATCGAAAAGAAAAGTTTTTTAGATATGGATAGTTCTAGAGAAGGGGTTTATGGTATAAAAGGGCATATTCCATTTGGAGTATCTGGAAATTTATATGGTTTTTTAAATGTTAATCAGTCTGATAATCCTGGAGATATGACTGTTTCAGGAAAATATGAGTTTTTAGTAAAAAATACTGAGATGTCTGTATCGTCTTGGCTCAAAAAAGATAAGAAACCAATATATGGTGTAGATATATCATCTAGAATAAGTGACTTTGATTTTAGGGGAGAGATGAGTTTAAATCATGGAAGTGAGATATCCATTATAGATTATGATTATTTAGAAATGAAAAAGGCAGCCAATGGCTGGGTTCCTAAAATTAGTACAGGGTTTACTAGATCATTTGATCATGGAGATATAACAGATAGAATAAATATTACAGGGGAGTTTTATTATAATCATGTGGGATATGAGGAGAACATTTTTGAGAGATTAAAAAATAATAATAATTTAAAAATTAATTTTATCCAAAATCAATATGAACCTTATTCAAATAGTAAATATTATACAGCCTTTTTTGGATCAATTGGTAAGTTTATAGATAATGATATGACCTATAAGGTAAATGGGATGGTAAACTTAGTAGATAGATCTATGATTTTAACAAATGGATTATCATATAAACCGATTTCTGATATGACTTTTAATTTAGATATAAATACCT